>DAISKH010000039.1:0-9577 GCA_036821105.1 Limnohabitans sp. | reverse complement strand
AAAGAAGCGTGATCATCCGCTATGTGACGGTTGGCCGAAAAATATTGGACAAACAACCGTCTATCGACTGATTGAAAGCATACTCAAAGCGCGACTAGATTAATCGATTTGTTACGACCTATCCAGGTCACGCCTTACCCAAGATTGAACCGCTAGGTTCGAGCTCACTGGCTCAGCGGTGTGGCGGGGGCATAGTCGAATAGAGCTCCCTATGCCAATTGAAAAGGGAATCAAATTTGGAGTAGGGCATTTTCTAAGCATTAATTAGAGTAAACCAAGTTTTGACTGCTATACCTTGGTGCTCTAGGGTGGCTTTCAGAGCTTTAAGCTTTGCTATTTCAATCGATTGATATAAACGAATGGGTAGTAAACACGCATGGATGGCAGTGGTTAAGTGCGGGATTGGGTGCGTTGACACTGGAGTGACTTAATTTTTAAGTAGAGTTGCAAATAGTACGAGTTCGTACTAAAATAGTACGTGTACTGACCAAATCAAATCAACATGACTTTTTTGCCCTTGATCAAGGAGCTTGCCACCGCATATCAGTCCTTTGAAGCCTATTCTGCAAGTCACATCAAAGACATGGGTTTGACGATGACGCAGTTTGACATCTTAGCCACCTTAGGGAACCAGCCGCCCATGACCTGCAAAGAATTGGGAGAGAGGACCTTAATCTTGAAAGGCACCATGACCGGTGTTTTACAAAGAATGGAAGTCAAGGGATTGATTCAAAAGTTTCCCAACGAAGAGGACGGTCGCAGTTACAAAATTGGATTGACCAAAGCAGGTGATCAGCTCTTTAACAAAGCTTTTCCTGAGCATTTGGCGTATTTAGGAAAAGCATTTACAGACTTGAGTGAAGAAGATATGAGGACTGCTTTTCAGGCTCTTCAACAACTCAAGACTATTTTTAAAGAGCCCAACCTCTTTGAGGGGGTTAGGGACCCAATAAGTTATCACTCGGATTGAGCGCGAAGAAGGTTTAAGTTCTTTTAAGCCCGAACGGTGACAACCCTTTGATTGATTCTTAAATAAATTTCTTTCATCAACATTTTTCATCAACCATTTTCATCAACCCTCTAGGAGAAAAAAATGACCAAAGTCGCAGTTGTATTTCACAGTGGTTATGGCCACACCCTCAAGCAAGCCCAAGCTGTCGCCAAGGGAGCTAACGCGACCTTGATTGACATCGATGCAGACGGCAACATCACAGACGCGCAGTGGCAAGAGTTGAATGCCGCAGATGCCATCGTATTTGGCTCTCCTACCTACATGGGAACGGTGAGTTGGCAGTTCAAGAAATTCGCAGATGCAACCTCAAAGCCATGGTTTGCTCAGCAGTGGAGAGATAAAGTCTTTGGTGGCTTTACCAACTCTGCCACCATGAACGGCGACAAGCATTCAACCTTGCATTACTTCATTACATTGGCCATGCAGCACTCAGGTGTTTGGGTTGGCACGGGCATCATGCCCTCCAACGCCAAAGCAGCCAAGCGTGATGATGTCAACTATGTGGGATCCTTCGCTGGAGCCATGATGCAAACTCCCTCTGACGCAAGTGCAGACGAGGTCAACTCCGGAGATCTGGAGACCGCTCGCCTTTATGGTGAGCGCATTGCCAAAGTGGCAGCTCAATTTAAAGGTCACTGATTTTTGATCAGGTGCAGGCCAAGAATGCTCGTCATCAGAGCATTCAATGTGCCTTCTAAGGTCGATGCCCTAAGGTAAAGAGCTAAAGAGGTAAAGCGGTGAGGTGGGCAAGGCCTGACCTTCACCCGTTCATGGTGGTTTGCCATGAATGGGTGAAAGAGCTTGAAAGAGCTTGAAAGAGCTTGAGAGATGGGGATTTGATTCGATTGTTCAATTGCCCGCGGACACTGAGCGATTTCAGTGACAAGTTCATCCTCCATGCCAGTGACCCCAAGGGAGATCACTGGGAAAACCAAACAGTTGGCTTTACTTTTTTGATTTTGATGAATTGCTCTTCAGTGTCTTCGCTGTCGACCTGGGGGTCGTCTTGCTTTTGGGCTTGGATTTGCTGCCCTTTAAAGCATTCAAAAAAGTCTCCTCTATGTGATGCTTGATCTCGGTGTTCATGGGCAAGTCTTTTCGACGTTGTTTGGCGATCTCCTCACCGGTGATGAAGTAGTCGCTCTTGACAGCGCGCTCGGCCATCAACGCATTTCTCTCGCTCCAGTCGCCAAGCGAGTAACCAAACCAAGGTGCCTCTGGGCGCAGGGGGGGCAACTTCAACTCTTCCCAAATCTTTTTGGCATTCTCCATGAACTCTTGTTTAGGTAATGCAATGGGGGGGAAATCATCCTTGAGTGTTGCATCAATGAGCATGGCTGAGTCCTCACCATGGTTGCGCTCGCTCCTCGGACCGTGTCCTGGGTCTCGGTGGTGAATGATCTGGAGGTCAAGCGCAAAGTTGGCCCGATAGCTCATGGCCCACAAGAGCGCATCGGCATTGTCCGGATCGATATCGTCGTTGATGGCAATGACGAATTTACCGCCTGAACGAAGCAACGAGGACGCTCCATACAATGCACGCCAAACCTCAGTGGGCGGGGTATTGCGTTCAACAATCACGGCGATGACTTTTCTGAGATTTGTCAAGGGCTCGTGCATGCTCACACGCTTGACTCCCTTGATGCCCATGTTGCGCTTTAAGTGGTTCAAGAATACTGGCTCCAAGGCCACGCGCTTAATGAGACTGGACTCGGATGGGGTGACTTGTGAGATGATGGAGGTGAGGATGGCTTTCTTTTTACGCGTGATTGCGGTGACTTCCATGTAGGCATTGAATTCTTGTAAATTCACATGTCCATGCGACTCGCCAAAAGGGGCCTCGGGCTCGAGCCATTCAGTGGAGATAAAGCCCTCGATCACGACCTCTGCGTCAGCGGGCACCAAGAGGTCCACTGTTTTGCATTTCACGACCTGAATGGGCGCGCCCACCAAGCCACCCGCCACGTCAAACTCATCGGTGTCTTCGGAGAGCTTTTGCACGGACGTGAAAGCCACACTCGCAGGGCATCCCAGCACCACAGCAGCAGGTAGTTTTTGGCCCTTGGCCTTGTACTTCTCCCAGTGTGTGTAGATGCCCGGTTGGTTCTCCAATGAGGGATTCATTCCAAGACGAGTGGGTGATTTGATTTGTCCTCGGTACACCCCCATGTTTTGGATCCCGGTTTCGGGATCCTTGCTGATGTACTGAGAGAGTGTGGTGTAAGGCGCGTTGTCCCACCCCGGTGAAGAGATTGGAACGGGGATTCCGTCTAAGCCCTGACCAGGCTTTAATAGATCTTTCCCCGTATAGACAATCTCTTGGCAAGGCGCATCCCTCACCTCCAGGGGCTTGATGGGGTGCGCAATTGCGTGGTTCCAGGTTTTGCCAATGTCTTCGATTTTGCAACCCATCCCAATGCTGTAGATCTCCCGGTTGGCTGCCAACACACCCACGGCAACTGGAATATCAAACTTTCGGCCTTTGCTGTCAGTGATGTTGTTAAACAAAAAGGCTTTGCGATCAGGCTCAGCAATTCCCCCTCTGAATTGCCATCTCACCAAGGGGTGCATTTCGGTGTCTTTGTTGATTTTGCGGTCCACCTTGATCAATAGACCCGCTTTGTCAAGGGCTGCCAAGTGGTCATGCAAATCGGGATAACCTCTTGTTTTTTCATCCTTAGAGTAGGCGGGCAGAGCTTTACTCTGGATAGCCTTATTTGCGGGGGCTGAGACCACTTTACTCGACAATGTTTTTGCTGTCGATTTGCGTGAGGACGCTTTGGGTTGTGCTGATTTGGACGTGGTTTTTTTCATGGAGAAGTCCTGCGGTTAAGTTAATGCTGAAAGAGTGAAAGGAGGTGACCCAGTGGGGCCGATAAAAAGGGTGGGAAGGTCACGAGGAGTGTCGAGAGTTAAGACAAACTCATTTGCTCACTTTGGTGACGTTTTGCTCAAAAAGCTTGGTCCACTTCCCAAAGTTGTCGGCCGCAAAACTGGGGTCGACAACATTGATTTTGAGCTCGGCATAAGGGTTAACAACTTTCGTGTTCGTTGGGTAATAGCCCAAAGAGGCAAAGAGTTTTTGTGTCTCAGGCGAGAGCAAGTGGTCATAAAAGAGTAGGGCCGCATTGGGATGGTTGGCATGTTGGGCAACTGCAATCGAAAATCCATGGGCCACCACCGGGTCCAGCGCAAACCAATCCACGGGCTTGCCAGCGCGTTTGTCTTTTTCAGGCAAATCAATGTAATCGGTGAGGGCGATGGGGACCTCACCTGCAATCACCAAGTTGTGCAGCAGGGACACCCCAAGACGCGGAGCAAGGCCATTTTTTTGAGCAATTTCTTTGAATAAAGCCACACCCTTGTCCTCTCCCATGGTCAGCACCACTTTGCTGAACCACTCCTCGGCCTTGGCTTCAATGCCTAAATTATTTTTGAACCGAGGGTCTCTCAAATCTTGAAATGACTTGGGTAAATTCTCTTTTTTGAGCACATTGGTGTTGTAAGACTGCACGACCACATTCATGATCATGTTGCTCGAGCGGTGTGAGCTCACCTGAGCGGGTGCAATCAAGTCTTTCACGTGAGGGCTATAGACCGCTTGGAGCAAATGCTCACGCTCAAGAGCGAGCATCTCGCTGGCCGGGGTCATGATGAGGTCAACCTCTTGGTGCTTGGAGCTAGATTCACGCACGATGCGTTGCACCACATTGTCGCTCCCCGATCTCCAATACTTCACTTTGATACCCGTTTTTGCCTCAAACGCGGCAATCAAAGTGGGCATGTCTTGGGGTCGAAAGGCGGTGTAGATGGTGAGGGTGCCTTCTTGCTTGGCTGCGGCGAGGAGCTTGTCGCCTCGGTCTGCTTTATCGTAGAGTAGTGGCGAGTCAGCACTGTTAGCGGCCACTGGCGCACTGGCAGAAGGGGCTGATGGGGCTGAATTGACGCCATTGACGCCATTGACGCCATTAACACTGTTGACGCTTGAGGCCGCGCCCGGTTGGGCCGCATTGAGCGCTGAAGGGGCGGACCCGGTGCTGGGCGTTTGCGCATGGGATGGCTTCAAACCCATGCTCATCAAAGTCGCCATCATCAAGCCTAAAACCCAAGGGCCAAAGCCCCGCTTGATCAATTGCAGGTGCGGTGTGAGAGAGGTAAACCCGAGCTCACATTGGGCCCATCCACAGCATTGCAGTGCACGGGAGCGGAAAAAAGAAAAGGGCATTGGTATAGCCAAGGAGCGCGAATTTTTCATGGTGGAGTGTTCTTTTTATTCTTTTTCAATATTGCTGCGTTTGACCACCTCACCCCAATAGGCATATTCACTTCTGAGGTAAGCCTGTGCCTCATCGGGGGAGTTGCTGAATCTGGGTTGTAGTCCGAGCGAGATCAGCTTGTCTTCGACCTCGGGTTTGGTGGCAATCGAATTCATGGCCGTGAAGGTTGCTTGAACCAATGACTTGGGGGTGCCTGTGGGGACCAAGAGCATGAGCCAAGTGACTGCGGTGAAGTCTCCCATACCGTGCTCTTTAAAGGTGGGAACGTTTGAGAAAATGCCGCCCAAACGTTTGGACGCACCACTGGCGATGGCTCGCAACCGACCCGACTCAACGTGGGGGCGAACTGCCGAGGCCGTCTCCAGTGCCATGGAGACATTACCAGAGATCACATCGGTGAGACCCGCGACACTGCCTTTGTAAGGGATATGGGTGATTTTGAGGCCCAAACGATGTTTGAGCTCCTCCATGGCCAAGTGGGAGACGGTGCCGTTGCCGGAGGATGCATTGTTGAGTTTGTCTGGATTGGCACGGGCAAATTGAACGAAATCTTTGAAGTTTTGAATCGGTAAATTGGGATTGACCACCAACACAAAGGGCAGGTCACCCAGCAAACCCACCGCCTCAAAATCCTTTAAGGTGTCATAAGCCACTGAGTTGTAGACATGCGGGTTTGTCTCCAAGGCAGACATGTGGGCCATCATCATCACTGTACCGTTGGGAGGCGACTTGGCGAGCACGGACAAGGCCAAACTGCCCCCTTGACCGGGTCGGTTGTCAATGATGAAGTTGTCGCCTGTCAAAGCGCTCATCTTCTCTGCCATCACCCGAGAGACCAAATCGGTGGCTTGACCAGCAGGAAAGCCAACCATCAGTTTGACAATTTTTGAGTTTGCCCCCGGTTGAGTTTGAGCCCACAGTGATGCAGGTTGACTCCCAAGCACTGCGCCCGTGCCAGACATCCAGAGCGTGAGTCTTTTAAGCGTCTCACGCTTGGTGCTGCTGGTAGGGTTGTTATTTTTTTTCATCTCTTGGTCTTTCTGACATCAATCTCTTTTTCATGCTTTGCCATTCACGTTGGGCCCATTGGATTTTTTTTGGGGGCCCTGGTCGTGAGAATTTCTGAACTTTCGGCATGAGCCTATCGCTCAAAGATAAGTCGCCCCAACGCTTTTAATTGATCAAGCGAGCCGCAATCGCAATGGCGGCACCCAAGACACACGCTGGCGCCAACCACCAAGCGGGCACCATGTGTTCACGCTCTTCATGATTTAGAGAGGTGGGGGCGGTGTGTGCAGTGTGTGCAGCATGAGAGGCTTGGTGAGCATGGCCAGCAGCATCTGCGTTCGCTGGGGCTGGCGGGGTGACTTGGGCCACGCTTGGAGGATGGGCGACCTCGGTGCTCAAACTCACCGCGTGACCTCTGCTGGGGGCGAGGCCTTGGGAGGCAAGGGCGTTCTTGATGGAAGGTTCAACCTCGGGCCCTTGCAATTGAGCTTTGAAGGCCTTGAAGAAGTCATCGGTCATTTTTTTGGCAACGCTATCAATCAACCGTGAGCCGACTTGGGCCAATTTTCCACCAATTTGTGCCTTGGCGTTGTAAGACAATTGCGTGCCCTCAGCCACCGATTCCAGTGTCACGCTGGATGTGCCTTTGCCAAAACCAACGGCGCCACCTTGACCCTCAAAATTCATCACACAAGAGGCCGGTGGGTGAGACTCGGTCATGATGAGTGAGCCTTGAAAACGAGCTCTTAAAGGGCCAATCGATGTTTTGATGATGACTTTGAACTCTTCGTTGCTGAGTTTCTCCACTGACTCACAGCCGGGAAGACAGTTCTTCAAAATCAGTGGGTCGTTAAGGGCAAGCCAAACCGCTTCACGAGGAGCGGAGATGAGTTGTGTGCCAATGATTTCCATGGGGCGAGTCTCTCTAAATAAAGGGGATCAATGAATCAATCAATGAATAAAGGGCGCAAGTGATCAATGGGCTTTTTTCTTCATCTCTGCCGCCGTGTTGACCATGGAGTGCAAGCTGCGTGCGTAATCAATGGCGCCTTGCTCGTCCATGCGTGGAGCCACGCGCAAATATTCTTTCAGTCCCAAAATCGCAGGTCTTGGGCGTGACAGCAAGGTGTCACAAAAGCGCTTGACCTCGGAGTCGAGCTCAGCGTCTTTGACCACCTGGTTGATGATGCCAAAGGTCATGGCTTGTTGCGCACCAATGAAGTCCGTGGAATAAGCCATCCATAAAATTGCATTGCGGTTCATGCGGTCATAGATGGCCGACATCACCATGGTGGGCATGACGTTGTGGGCGATCTCAGGAATATTGAAAGTAGCTTCGTCTGAGGCGATGGCAATATCGCAAAGGGCTGCAATGGCAGTGCCAAACCCCATCACCCGCCCACGCAGCATTCCTACCACCGGGACTTTGCAAGATCTCAACGCTTTGTAGCAGTTAAAGATCGAGTCGTATTCATCACGGCGTGTGTAGGCCTCGGGCGAGGGAGGAAACGCTGCATCTCGCACGCGACCGGTACAAAAATCCGGTCCTACACTGCTCAGTAGCACGGCATCAGAAGTTTCATGCGCCTTTAAAACAGCGTCCGACAAAGCCGCCGCCATGCTATCGGACACACCATTGTCGGGGGTGCGGTTGAATTTAATTTTTAAAAGACGACCGTCTTGTTCAATGATCAATTGCTCACTCATGAAATGCTCCAGGCAGGGTTTTGAAAAAAGTGCCGCATCATGGCGGCGTTGAATCGAAGGGGTTGATCAATGTTGGGTAAGTGACCTGAGTCGGCAATGACTTCAAGCTTTGCACCTGAAATGGCATCCTTGATTGACGCCATGGCCGAGGGCAGGGGTCCGTCATTGGCCCCCACCAAGAGCGTGATTGGGACGCGAATGCTGCCCACTGCACTCAAATAGTCCAAGCTTTGAATCGACTGCGCACACCCCACAAAGCCCGAGACTTGCGTGCGAGAAATGTCAGCCATGAATCGTTCGGTCGTAGCGGCGTGCGAGTCTAAAAAGGAAGGACCAAACCATCTCTCCAAGGTGGGACGAGCCAATGCGCTAGTTCCTTGTGCCTTGGCCAAAGCGATGCGCTCATCCCAAGGCGCAGCAAAGGCCGGCGTCATATCAGCGCGGCAGTCACACAAAAGTAGGCTTAGCAACCGGTTGGCGTGCTGCTCAGCCAGTCCAAAGCCACTCATGCCGCCCAGCGATAAGCCCACGTAGTGCGCTTGGTCTAAGCCGAAATGATCGAGCACACTCACGCTATCGGCCACCAAATCGTTCATGTGATACGGACCCTCTACGCTTTCGGAGTCACCGTGTCCCCGGGTGTCCAGACAAAGCACTTGAAAGCCACAAGCGCTCAAGAGTAGAGCTTGTTCATGCCACATCTGGCTAGAGGCCAGGATTGAGGAGGTCATCAATACACTGGGCGAACCCGCTGGGCCATATCGGCGCACATTGAGTGTGCAAGCCGGGCCCTTCAAGCGCTCTTGGGTGTACCCGGTTTGAGTAGGATGGGATGCTGGAGTGGTCATAAATGGAGTCGGTGTTGGCTTTTGGGAAGGCTCTTTGCTGAACCTAGGCTTTTGTTTGAGTTTGTGTTTGTGCTTGTGCATCTTCCAACGCTTGCCAAATGGCCTGGGGCGTCATCGGTAGCGCATGGATACGAGCCTTCTTGGGCGCCAAGGCATCATTGATCGCGTTCGCAATCGCAGCAGGTGAGCCCAAGTAGCCCGCCTCACCTGAGCCCTTTTGACCAAATTCGGTCAAGGGAGACGGTGTGCAGTGGTCCACAATGGAGATGTCTGGGACCTCATGAGAGGTCGGTAGCAAGTAATCCATGAAGGTACCCGCCAGGAGTTGTCCGTCTTCAGAAAAAGCAAATTTTTCCATCAAGGCCGCTCCCAATCCATGCGCGACACCGCCGTAAGTCATGCCATGAACCACATCCGGGGAGATCATCACTCCACAGTCGTGACCCACCACATAGCGGTGGATGTGCACCTTGCAAGTCCCAGGATCAATGCTGGCCAAGATCACATGGGCCTCAAAGGAGTGGCAAGGGTACATCTGGACTCGTCCGTCTTCGGTCGGGAGCTCTCCTCCGGTTGGAACTTCCCAGACAAACTTCTCTTGTAGACCGGGCTCCATGCCTGGGGGCAGGCAGTGGTATTTGCGGTGGGCGATCTCCACCAACGCATCCCATGACAGGTGCGTGTCAGGGTGACTGAGACGGTACACGCCCCCATCACGGTAGCCT
>DAISKH010000038.1:0-22070 GCA_036821105.1 Limnohabitans sp. | reverse complement strand
CTAATGCATGGCTAGAAATTCAATGGTACATGTTTGCTGCCATTGTGATGCTGGGCGCACCCTGGGTGCTAAAACTCAATGAACATGTGAGAGTGGATTTAATTTACGGCAAGATCAGCAACCGAGCCCAAGTATGGATTGATCTATTGGGAATTTTATTTTTTCTCTTTCCCGTGATGATCTTAATGACATGGCTCTCATGGCCACTTTTTGTCAAAATGTATGACACTGGAGAGATGTCTAGCAACGCCAGTGGGCTCGTGCGTTGGCCGGCCATGCTCCTCTTGCCGATGGGTTTTGGTCTGATGTGCTTACAAGGCTTGAGTGAGGTGATCAAGCGAATAGCCCATTTACGTGGCTTTTTGACTCTTGATGCTCATTACGAAGCCCCTCTTCAATAAGTGCTCCCCTCCCCACTGAACACCCAGATCACCTCACTCGCTTAACCTGAAGGCTTTGATTCCATGCAAATGCAAAATTTTGCCCCCATCATGTTTGCAAGCCTCGTGTTTGTCATGCTCATTGGTTTTCCAGTGGCTTTTTCGCTCTCTGCGCTTGGGCTGATATGTGGTTTTGTAGCCATTCAAATGAATTGGTTCCCAGCCAATTTCATGGCCAATTTACCCCTGAATGTCTTTGGTATTTTGTCCAATGATTTACTTTTGGCAATTCCATTTTTCACCTTCATGGGCTCCATTTTGGAGAAATGTGGTCTGGCCGAGGACATGCTTGACTCCATGGGACAACTTTTTGGTCCTGTCAAAGGCGGGCTTGGGTACTCGGTGATTATTGTGGGCTTTATTTTGGGGGCCATCACCGGCACTGTAGCTGGGCAAGTGATCGCCATGGCACTGATCTCCCTGCCCGTGATGCTCAGATACGGCTACAACATGCGTTACGCAACAGGCGTGCTGGCAGCTTCGGGCACCATTACGCAATTGGTTCCGCCCTCGTTGGTGCTGATCGTCATGGCCGATCAACTCGGACGAAGCGTGGGAGACATGTACAAAGGCGCTTGGGGACCGGCCATCCTACAAGTGAGCTTTTTTGCGCTCTACACCTTTGCGCTCGGGGTCTTCAAACCCTCACACGTACCGGGCGTGCCCAAAGACTCGCTCACTTTGAAAGGCTGGGCTTTGTGGTCCAAATGCCTCAAAGGCATCATCCCCTCGGCCATGCTGATTTTTGCAGTCCTGGGCTCCATGGGCGGTCTGCCTGGCATACAAACTGCCATCGCTACTCCCACTGAAGCGGGAGCCATGGGCTGTGTGGGGGCATTGCTCTTGGCCTTGATCCATGGACGATTGAGTACCTCACTGGTGTGGCAAGCCATGAACAGCACCATGCGCCTCACGGCCATGGTGGTCTATATTTTGATTGGCTCTCGCGTCTTCTCCATGGTCTTTCAAGGCGTGGATGGATCCAAATGGGTTGAGAGCATGCTTACCGGATTGCCAGGCGGTCAAGTCGGATTTCTGTTAGTGGTCAATTTGTTTATTTTTTTCCTGGCCTTCTTTCTGGATTTCTTTGAAATTGCTTTCATCATCTTGCCCATGCTGGCACCCGTGGCCACCAAGCTTGGGATTGATATGGTGTGGTTTGGGGTTTTGCTGTGTGTGAACATGCAAACGAGTTTCATGCATCCACCCTTTGGATTTGCGCTTTTTTACCTCCGCGGTATCGCAGACACTTTGTTCAAAGAGGGAAGACTCTCCAAGCCCATTCTCTCCAACGACATTTATCTTGGCGCCATCCCCTGGGTCATCATGCAACTGCTACTGGTGGTGGTGGTGATTTTTGTGCCGCAAAGTGTGACTTTTTTCTTGGACAAAGAACAAAAAGTTGATATCGACAGCGTCGTGATCGAATTGCCAGCCGATGAAAACTCAAGTGATACCAATACCGAGAACAACCCCGAGAGTATGACGGTGGGTCCTGGTGCTGAAGAGACAAAGAAATAAATGAATCGATGGGTCTGGTTTGACTTTTGTGGGGAAGTAGGACTTCTTTTACAAAACTCTACTCACATCTAATATCAAACATCACACACCAAACGCCCGCTCACAATGAGATCGCCCTCCAAGACTTCGATGAGAGCCTTGAAGGGCGAGAGCGTGAGGTAGAAAAATACAACTGCTTAAGTACCTAAGTACCGTAGAGCTGATGCTTTAAAACTTTTGTGCCTGCATGAAGTTATCAAATGGGCTCTCAGCCACTTTGAACCACATATTTTGCTCTGCCCTAAATTTACTAAAGTCAGTGTAGACCTTTTTCCAATTTTCATTCTTGGCAGAGATCTCGTCGTAGAACGCCATGGTTTCTTTGAAAGCTGCCTGCATCACATCTTTAGGGAAAGGCTTTAACTTCGTTCCTGAACCAACCAATTGCTTGAGCGCAGCTGGGTTGCGAGCATCGTACTTCGCCTGAATATCCATGTGGGCCACCGTGGCTGCGGCAGCCACAATGGCTTGGTTTTCGGGAGACAACGCTTCATAGGCTTTGTTGTTCACAAAAACATCCAACTGTGGGCCACCCTCCCACCAGCCAGGATAGTAATAGTAGGGCGCCAATTTGTTGAAGTTCAACTTCAAATCATCATATGGCCCAATCCACTCGGCTGCATCAATGGTGCCTTTTTCCAAGGCGGGATAAATGTCGCCTCCAGGGATGTTTTGAGGAACCGCGCCCAGTCTTTCAATGACTTTGCCCCCAAAGCCGCCAATGCGCATCTTCAAGCCCTTCATGTCACTCAATGACTTGATCTCTTTTCTGAACCAACCCGCCATCTGCGCTCCAGTGTTGCCGGCGGGAAAGTTAATGATGTTGTACTTGGCGTAAAACTCTCTGAGCAACTTCATGCCATTGCCCTCAAACATCCACGCCGTTGATTGGCGTGAGTTCAAGCCAAATGGGATTCCGCAGCCCAGGGCAAAAGTCTCGTCTTTACCAAAAAAGTAATAAGCCGCTGTGTGGCAAGCCTCAACTGAGCCTTGTTGCACACCGTCCACCACACCAAAGGCGGGCATGAGCTCGCCGGGCCCGTGCACGGTGATCTCAAACTTTCCACCTGAGAGATTCTTGACCGTCTTGGCAAAAACCTCAGCACCGCCATAAAGCGTGTCCAAAGACTTGGGGAAACTTGAGGCCAACCGCCACCGAACGGCTGCTTGCGCGTGCACCGCTGGGGCCAAGCCAGTCGCCAAAATGCCGGCCAAGCCTGCGTTTGTGATCAGATTGCGTCTTTGCATGAATTTTCTCCCATTGAGGTTAAAGGACACGTCAAACCCAAAAGAATAGGTTTTACATGTACGTTTTTTAATTTTAAGGAGTCCCCACCGACCCCCACCACGGGTTTACCCGCTAAGGAAGGGGTGATTGAGATATCTTGACTAACCCAAGTGATGCAAGGCTTTAGTTCGCCTGAAGTGGCCCAAAACGTTCCAAGATTTGCGCCTCGATGCCTTTGGCATCCAAGCCTTGCATCGCCATGAGTTTACTGGGGTCACCGTGTTCTGTGAACTGGTCTCCAATGCCAAGGACCAAGACGGGCTTATTGATGCGGTGCACTTGCAAGGCCTCCATTACAGCACTGCCTGCACCACCCGCCACACACCCCTCCTCCAACGTGATCAAGCCCTCGTGCTCTCTTGCGACTTGGAGGAGCAACTCCTCATCCAAGGGCTTGGCCCAGCGCATGTTCACTACCGTCAAGTTCAACTTCTCCGCAACCTCGAGTGCGGGGTAGAGCAACGCGCCGAAGGCCAACATGACAAGCCCTTTGCCCTGGCGACGAAGCTCGCCACGTCCAAAAGGCAAAGATTGCAAATCTTTGCCCACCGCTCGACCAACGCCAGCCCCTCTGGGGTACCTCACAGCCACCACGTGGTCTTGCTCATAGGCAGTGCTCAAGAGCGCTCGGCACTCGGGCTCATCAGCGGGACAAGCAACGCTCACATGGGGAATGCATCTTAAAAAAGCAATGTCAAAAACACCCGCATGCGTGGCCCCATCGGCTCCCACAATTCCAGCGCGATCAAGGGCCAACACCATGGGCAGCTTTTGCAATGCTGCATCATGGATGAGTTGGTCATAAGCTCGCTGCAAGAAGGTTGAATAAATGGCCACAACGGGTTTTAAACCCTCACAGGCCAAGCCCGCCGCAAAGGTCAGTGCATGCTGCTCAGCAATGCCCACATCAAAGTAACGCTCTGGAAAGCGTCTCTCAAACTCAACCAGCCCCGAGCCCTCTCGCATCGCAGGGGTAATACCCACCAAGCGAGAATCGGCCTGAGCCATGTCACAAATCCAGTCCCCAAAGACTTGGGTGAAGGTTTTTTTACTGGGTTTGCCTGAGGGCACGATACCCACTGAGGGGTCAAACTGGCCTGGCCCATGGTATGTGACTGGGTCAGCTTCCGCGAGTTCATAGCCTTGCCCCTTTTTAGTGACCACATGCAAAAATTGTGGGCCCTCCAAGTGGCTAATATTCTCCAAAGTACCCACCAGTGCACTGAGATCGTGCCCATCAATGGGTCCAATGTAATTGAATCCAAACTGCTCAAATAAGGTTGCAGGCACCACCATGCCTTTGGCATGCTCTTCAAATCGTTTGGCCAATTCAAACAAAGGTGGCGCACCTTTGAGGACTTGTTTACCCACCTCTTTAGCGGCTGAGTAAAAGCGCCCGCTCATGAGTTGCGCCAAATAGCGATTCAAAGCTCCAACGGGAGGACTGATGGACATGTCATTGTCGTTGAGGATGACCAGCAAGTTGCCCTTGGCAACGCCCGCATTGTTCAAAGCCTCAAAGGCCATCCCCGCCGTCATCGCACCGTCTCCAATCACGGCAATAGAGCGACGCCTCTCGCCTTTGATCGCACTGGCCATGGCCATGCCAAGTGCGGCAGAAATACTGGTGGACGAGTGGGCGGTGCCAAAGGCGTCAAACTCGCTCTCATCTCGTCTTGGAAAACCACTCAATCCCCCCAATTGCCTTAAGGTGGACATGCGCTCACGCCTTGCCGTGAGAATCTTGTGGGGATAGGTCTGGTGTCCCACATCCCAAACGACTCGGTCGTGGGGTGTATTAAAAACATAGTGAATGGCAATGGCCAACTCAACGGTGCCCAAGTTCGAGCTCAAGTGACCGCCTGTCTTGGAGACACTTTCGAGCAAAAAAGCCCTCAGCTCTTGGGCCAAGGGTTTGAGTTGCGAGCGAGAGAGCTTACGCAAGTCCTCGGGCGTGTTGATGCTATGGAGTAGTTCGGTCATGTCTTTAATAAAGTTGTCGTTTCACGTCAATAAGGTCGATCAATCACCTCATGGGCCAATGCGCTGAGGGCCTCGGTCTGGGGCAACTCGCTGGCCTGAAGTGCGGCTTGTGCTTGGTCGTGAAGATGTTGAGCCAAAACTTTGGCCTTCTCTAAACCCAGCAAAGATACAAAAGTTGGTTTATCCATATCAGCATCTTTGCCTGCGGTTTTACCCAAGGTTTGGGTATCGGCCACCACGTCCAAAATATCGTCAACCACCTGAAAAGCCAAGCCCAAATGGCTGGCGTAGGAGGACAATTGCGCCAAGGCCGGAGCTGGCAGGGCACGCGGGTCTACACACGACGCCCCCATCATGACACTGGCCAAAAGCAATGCGCCTGTCTTTTTTTGATGCATCTCCTCTAGCGCCTCTCGCGTGAGGTGCAAACCCACACTTTGTAGATCGATGGCTTGTCCACCACACATGCCCGCATGCCCTGCGGCCACGCTCAGGAGGCGACAAAGCTTGACTTGAGTTTGGGCTTGAATTGGGTCTTGATTTTGGGCTTGTTGCCCTTCGGACGCAGACGTCAAGAGCTCAAATGCCAGTGCTTGCAATGCGTCTCCACACAAGAGCGCCTGAGCTTGGCCGAACTGGACATGCACCGTGGGTAAACCTCGTCTTAATACATCGTTGTCCATGCACGGCATATCGTCATGCACCAGTGAATAGGCATGAATCAACTCCACGGCACAAGCAGCCCTCAACGCAGCGTCATCAAAGAAGTCACTGTGATGCCTAGGCTCAAGAGTCGCCACACTTTGTCGGGCCGCCAAACACAGTAAAGGTCGCAATCGTTTACCCCCTCCCATGACAGCGTAACGCATGCTCTGACCCAGTTCAGCACTGGAGTGCTCAGGGACCCAACGCAGGAGTGCTTGCTCCACACTCAGGCGAGCTTGGCGAGACCAATCTTGGGCATCAAAAACTGGGAATTCGCGCATTAATCTGCACCTTGCCAGGGCTTTAACTGCCCTTCATCCAAGACTTTGATTTGGTCCTCTATGTTTTGGAGTTTGTCGCGACAAAACCCAAGCAAAAAAGCCCCACGCTGATAAGCCTCCAACAATTGATCCAATGGCAGTTGAGAGGATTCCATGCGCTGCACCAACGCATCGAGCTCTTGCACTGCGAGCTCATAGCTTTTGGGACTGTCTTGGGCTTTTGAAGCCCGATCGTCATCGTGGGCGGTGGTGTTTTTGGTTTTGGTCATGTCGTGCACTTTGGCGGTCAAGGGGAGAATAATACAGGTTTGCCAACGCAAATGCAGACTTCATCAGCAAAAGGTCTCCCCAATAGTTCCCAATTGATGATGAACTGACAAAATAAGCCATTGACCTCACCCTTGAGTGCCTAGAGGTTGATCTTGTGCCCAGCATTAAACACTTGCAATTGCGAGAAACCATGAAAAAGCGAGCCGCTTGCAAAAAAACCACATTCACTTTGCCCCTGCTTTGCCTAAGACCTCAATGACTGAACCACCTCAAAAGTGTTAGTTTTTGCGTTTGAGGAGCAGTTTTTTACCCCCACATCGACTAAAAAACATATAATTCGAGGTTCCCCCGGAAAATACCGGATTTTTTCTCTTCTCCCTGTGGGGAGTCTTTAGGTCAGGTCCCTATGTCTGATTTAAGTCTTCAACTGCAGCCGGCAACAAGCCCTCTCTCAGTCGATACCTATTTTGATCAAGCGCTTTATGAGCGCGAGATGGCGTTGCTTTTTGCCCAAGGGCCTCGCTATGTAGGCCATGCTCTAAGTGTGCCCCAAGTGGGCGACTATTGCACCTTATCCCAAGAGGGTGATGGTCGAGTGCTTGTTCACAACCCCAATGGCATTGAGTTGCTCTCCAATGTGTGCCGTCATCGCCAGGCAGTGATCCTCAAAGGCCAAGGCAATTTGAATGATCCAGCCCAATCCAATGGGGGCAACATTGTGTGTCCTTTGCACCGTTGGACCTACTCGCCGTCAGGACATTTGCTAGGGGCACCCCATTTTGATAACGATCCGTGCCTGAATTTGCAAAATCAAAGTTTGCAAAACTGGAATGGTCTATTGTTTGAGAGCAATGGCCGAGACGTCCATAAGGACCTCCAAAACATGGGTCCCAGGGGACAACTCGACTTCACAGGCTACCAATTGGCCAAGGTCCAAATGCATGAGTGCAACTACAACTGGAAGACCTTTGTGGAGGTCTATCTGGAGGATTATCACGTTGGGCCTTTTCACCCAGGACTTGGGCAATTTGTAGAGTGCGACGATTTGGCTTGGGAGTTCAAGCCCGAGTTCTCAGTCCAAACAGTTGGCATTGCCAACCGTTTGATGCGCTCTGGCTCACCCGTTTACGACCGCTGGCAAAAGGCCTTACTCAATTACACCCAAGGCAAAACCCCACAACAAGGGGCCATCTGGCTTACCTATTACCCCCACATCATGGTGGAGTGGTACCCGCATGTGCTCACGGTCTCGACCTTATGGCCGATGGGACCCAGAAAAACCCTCAATAAAATTGAATTTTTCTATCCCGAGGAGATCGTGGCCTTTGAGCCCGAGTTTGTACAAGCCCAGCAAGCCGCCTACATGGAGACCTGCATCGAAGACGATGAAATCGCCGAACGCATGGACGCGGGTCGACTCGCCCTCTTGAACCGTTCGCGCAACGAGACAGGTCCCTACCAAAGTCCCATGGAGGACGGTATGCAGCATTTCCATGAGTGGTACCGCCAGAAAATGCAACTCGGAACCTGAGGGTCTAGTGCGGCCGATTGAAGCAGGGTCTTATGATTGTTTTGCCTCGTTGACTCTCTTTGCGGCCCTCGACCTCAGGCGTGAGGAGTTTATCTGAACCACACTTGAGTGGCAAGCCATTGACCCCATTTGATGCTTTTGACCCTTTTGATGTCTTTGCTCCAAGTCATCTGATCATCTGATCCTCTATTCGTTTGTCCCTTTAAGTTCACCAGGAGAACTGCCCTTTGACTCACCAACCCACTTTCTCGCTCACTATTCAAGTGGCAGAACTTGCACAGGCGCTCCAAGACTCTAAGACTCACCCTCAAGGGGCTCCATGGCTCATTTTTGATGTGAGCTACGATTTAGCCAATAGCGAATGGGGTAAAGAGCAATTTGATCAGGCCCATATTGCTGGCGCGCGCTATGTCGACTTGCACACAGATTTGAGTACACATGATGAGCACAGTGCCATCAATGGTGGACGTCATCCTTTACCCAAGCGGGAACATTTTGCGAAATGGATTTCCCAGCAAGGCATCACACCCGAGACACAAGTGGTGGTGTATGACCGCAATGGCATGAACTTTTGTGCACGCCTATGGTGGATGCTGAAATGGTGTGGCCACAATAAAGTAGCAGTACTGGACGGTGGACTCAAAGCCTGGAGAGACAGTGGTGGAGAGATTAAAGCTCAGAGCCTTGAGAAATCCACCGTTAGCTCTGACTTGAGGGTCTCACCCCATGCATCCTCCAGTGCATCCTCAAGTGCATCATTCAACACGTCCTTTGAACTCGGCCCACCCCTGGTCCAATGGCGAGACCAGCAGTTTGTGCTTGAGCACTTGGAGAGTAGCGATCAAACACTCATTGATGCGCGTGCGACCCCGCGTTTCTTGGGCCTTCAAGAGCCCCTGGACCCGATTGCAGGCCATATCCCTGGCGCCTTGAACCGCCCCTTTACCCAAAACTTTGACGAACAGGGTTTTTTGAAACCTGCGGCTCAATTGAAGTCCGAGTTTGAGGCACTGTTGGCAGGCAAAGACCCCTCAAGTGTGGTTCATCATTGTGGCTCGGGAGTGAGTGCCATTCCCAATATTTTGGCAATGGAGTTAGCGGGATTGGGTCCAACTGCACTCTACGCGGGCAGTTGGAGCGAGTGGTCTCGCACGCCTGGCTTACCCGTCCAAACAGCCTGATCACACTGGGCCCATGAAGAGGCCGATGAATCAAAAACCGTCCTGAGCTTGAAGAGAACTCAAAGGCCCAATCCTCAAGCCCAATTCATCATCCACAGGGTCAACTGCACCAACCCCATCCCGGCAAAAAGCCAAGTGATTTGCATGAGCGTTTGAGTCGAGCTCAAGCGCTTTTGGAGTTGCGGGATCAAATCGGCCAAGGCAACATAGACATAACTGCTTGAGGCGATGCACAACAAATAGGGCATCCACAATTCATGGCCTATCAAGAGCCCATAGGCCAAAAAGCCCCCAACGCAGGTGACAAAACCCGAAAGTGCTAATTTAACAATGGCTTTGGCTTGGGCGTTACCGCCTCGCACGAGCACAACCAGGTCACCCATGTGATGCGGGATCTCATGCGCCAAGACTGCCAAGGTGGCCACCCAACCGAGCTTAAAACTCACCATGAAGGCTGCTGCGACCAAGACGCCATCGCCAAATGCATGAACACTGTCGCCAAGCAATACTGACCAACTGCCAGCAAAGGGTGGTGCTTGCATTGAGGGTTGAACCTGGGCATTTGATGAGTGGGGATGTGTGCGTGAATGGGGCTTCGCATCTTGAGGCAAATTTTGAGACACATTTGGGTTCAGATCTTGGCGCACCTCTTCGAGCCCCTCATCATGATCATGGGAATGATCTTGAAAATGATGATGAGTGTGACCATGCACTTCTCCAACCCCTGAGCCATGCGAGTGCTCATGCCCATGGTGCCACAACTCGGCTTTGTCCAATAAAAAAAAGAAGATCAATCCCACCAACAACACTAAAAACAAATCCCCTGCTCCCACCGAAGAGGAAAAGGCTTCAGGCAAGAGGTGTAAAAAGGCGGTGGCCAATAAAGCGCCGGCGGCCAAACTCAGCAAATGCTGTTGGAAACGGCCCCACAACGCCTTGGCAAATACATAAGCCAGTAACACACTGCCGACACCACAGGCCAGCGTTCCCAAAAAGATCTGTAAAAGCATCATGCTCTCTTCACCCTCTGGAGATGAGTCAAAAAGTCATGGTACAAGTTCGTGAGCGTGAAGTGCATCAATGCGCCTCATCCCAATTGGCCCCGTGTCCCATCTCAGCCAAGAGGGGAACTTTGAGGGTGGCCACCCCAGCCATCAAGGCAGGCACATTGGTTTGAACCCATTCCCACTCCTGCAAAGGCACCTCAAACACCAATTCATCATGAACTTGCATGATGATGAGAGTATCTTTGCGCTCAGAGTCCAGAATGTTTTGGATTTTGATCATGCTCATTTTGATCAAATCGGCCGCTGTACCTTGCATGGGTGCATTGATCGCAGCTCGCTCAGCAGCACTCCTCCTAGGACCATTGGGTGAACTGATCTCGGGCAGGTACAAACGACGGCCAAACACAGTTTGCACGAAACCCTTATTTTTAGCACTCTCGCGAGTACTCTCCATGTAGCGCTTAACACCACTGAAACGCTCAAAATAGCGCTCAATATAGAGTTTGGCTGCTTGCTGCTCGATCCCCAACGCTTTGGCCAGACCAAAAGCACTCATACCGTAGATGAGACCGAAATTAATCACCTTGGCATAGCGCCGTTGCTCCGAAGAGACCTCGTCGGGGGTGAGGCCAAAGATCTCGCTAGCGGTTGCTTTGTGCACATCCACTCCCTCTTGAAAGGCCTTCAAAAGTGCCTCATCCCCACTCAAATGGGCCATGATACGGAGCTCAATTTGGCTATAGTCAGCGCTTGCGATCACTCGACCCGGAGGGGCCACAAAAGCCTCACGCACGCGTCTGCCTTCGGCGGTACGTACAGGAATGTTCTGTAAATTGGGGTCGTTGCTCGATAGCCTCCCCGTGACAGCTACTGCCTGAGCGTAGTGAGTGTGAACACGTCCGGTGCTCGCTTGTGCCATCCCAGCGAGCTTGTCGGTGTAGGTTCCCTTTAGCTTACTGAGCCCTCGGTGCTCTAAGATTTTGGCCGGCAAAGGATAGTCCAAGGCCAACTTCTCCAGCACCTCCTCATCAGTACTGGGCGCACCTTTGGCGGTTTTCTTAATCACCGGTAAGCCCAGACGTTCAAAAAATATCTCTCCAATTTGTTTGGGTGAGCTCAAATTAAAGTCACTCCCGGCCAACTCCCGCGCCTCACGCTCGAGCTGCTCAAGCCTCACCCCAAGCTCATGACTTTGTTGGGCCAAGGTAGGGGCATCAATGAGTACTCCATTGCGCTCGACCCGAAAGAGAGCCTCGCTGCTTTGAATTTCCAACTCGTAAATGAACTTCAAGGGATCGTCGTTTTTCAAGATCGGCCACAAGGCTTGATGCACTTGAAGTGTCATATCCACATCCTCACAAGCGTATTGGGTGGCCTGATCCAATGCGACTTGGGCAAAGGGAATTTGAGTTGCACCTTTGCCGCACAAATCCTCGTAAGAAAGTCCCGTTTTAGAGAGATGGCGAAGCGCTAAATTTTGTAAATTGTGGGGACGGTGCACCTCAAGCACGTAGCTCTCGAGCATCGTGTCGTGGATAAACCCGGCTACGTTAATGCCGTGATTGGCAAACACATGTCGATCGTATTTGACGTGTTGACCCAGCTTGGGGTACTTGTTGTCTTCCAACCAAGGCTTGAGTTTGGCCAAGACCTCATCCCGGGGCAACTGATCTTGAGCGTCTTGGAGTTGGTGGGCAAGCGGCACATAAGCAGCAACACCGGGTGCAATGCACCAACTCAATCCAATGATCTGAGCTTGCATCTCCACCAAAGAGTCTGTTTCGGTATCCAGACTCACCAAAGGAGCGCTCTCAAGCATCCCTTGCCAGCGCTCAAAATCATCCCACGTGGTGATGCATTCATAACGAGAATTGTCCATACGGGACGTATTACCCTGAACTTGACCCAGCAAATCACTTCCCACTTCGCCGAGCAAGTCACTCCCCTCTGAAGAGCCTTGCTGTTCACCTTGCAAAGCCAATGTTCCCTGGCCCCCGCCTGGGGCTCCTGCTTGGCCCTTGGCCATTGGCCCTTTAGCGCCTTGGAGTTTCGCAGTCGTGCTGGAGATGAGTCCCTTAAAGCCATAGGTTTGGTAAAACTGCAGCAAAGCTTGGGGGTCAGGCTCATGGCGCTTCAAGTCCTCTAGAGCTTGCGCGTTGGGCCAATGGGGCAAGTAATCCTTCAAGTCACAATCGACTCGGATCGTGACCAGTTTGGCGGCCATGGGTAACCACTCTAAACTGCTTCGCAAATTCTCCCCCACGACTCCCGTAATCTCATCTTTGTGGGCCAAAATGCCCTCCAAACTGCTATATTTTTCAAGCCATTTAACTGCAGTTTTAGGGCCCACTTTGGGGACCCCAGGCACATTGTCCACCGAGTCGCCCACCAAGGTTTGATAATCAATCATTTGAGCAGGGCTCACACCAAATTCAGCCTTGACGCCAGCCACATCTCGTTTTTTCTGGCCCATGGTGTCAAAAATCATGATGGACTCATCCACCAATTGGCTCAAGTCTTTGTCGCCACTGGAGATGACCACTGAGTGGCCTTGAGAGGCGGCCCATTTGGCCAAGGTTCCCAAGACATCATCGGCCTCAACACCGGGTACGGTGAGGACGGTCCAACCCAGCAGCTTCACCAGTTCATGAATGGGTTCAATTTGACTGCGCAAATCGTCCGGCATGGGCGAGCGGTTGGCTTTATAGGCCGGGTACCACTCGTCCCTAAAGGTAGGGCCTTTGGCATCAAAGACACAAGCGACATGCTCAAAGGGATAGTCTTTTTGAAGACTCTGGAGCATATTGATCATTCCCCGAATCGCGCCAGTGGCCTGACTCGATGGGTCGCCAGCCACGGCACGCAAATCGGGCATGGCATGATAAGCACGGTACAGATAGCTTGAACCGTCAACAAGTAAGAGTTTAGAGGGTGAAGTCATGCATGCATTTTGCCCTGTTTTTGATGACTTCCTTGCGCAGAGATCCTTCAAACTTTCCTTTTGCCCCGTCTCTATACTTAAACCTGTAAAGCATCACAGGCGATGGCGCCAAGGGGGGCGCTCACTGCCCAATGAAAGAAGGACTCAAGACTCGATGTGGTGGCAATCCACTGCAAGCCCTCACTCCCTCTACAATGGAGGGATCAATGCCAGGGTTGGGGAGTTTCAAGTCACCAATGCCTGGCCAGACCAAGGCTTAATTATTTAGTCGCACGATTCAAACTTTAGACGTTGCTTATTCATGGCTGTATTCACCGAAGTCTCGCTCGAACAAGCCCAGGCTCTCCTCGATGAGTTAAATCTGGGGCCTGCGCTCGAACTCCAAGGCATTCAAGGCGGGATAGAGAACACCAACTATTTCTTAACAGCCCAAGGTGGTGAATTTGTACTGACCTTGTTTGAACGATTGAGCATGGAGGAGTTGCCCTTTTATTTGCAACTCATGCGCCATTTGGCCAAACGTGCCATTCCCGTACCCGCCCCTCAAGCCAATGCCCGCGAGGAGATCCTCTTTGAGGTGGCAGGTAAGCCCGCCGCTCTCGTGAACCGCTTGATCGGTAAGAGTGAACTCGAACCCAGCGCTGAGCACTGCAAAACGGTGGGTGACATGCTCGCTCGCATGCATTTGGCGGCCAGAGACTTTGAATTGCACCAACCCAATTTGCGCGGCCTTGCTTGGTGGAATGAAACCACTCCATTGGTGATGCCGTTTCTCGCCCAAGAGGAAGCCAGGCTCTTACAGCAGGAGGTGGCATTTCAAAACGAATTGAGTCAAACCCCCGCCTATCGGAGTCTGCCCCGCGGACCTGTGCATGCGGACCTCTTTCGCGACAATGTGATGTTTGAGGGAGCGAAGTTGACCGGTTTTTTTGATTTTTACTTTGCTGGCGTTGACACTTGGCTATTTGACCTGTGTGTTTGTTTGAACGATTGGTGTATTGACTTGTCAAATGCGAGTTTTGATCGCTCAAGACTCACGGCCTTTTTAGCCGCCTATCAGCGTGTGAGACCCTTGAGCGCGAGTGAGCGCCAACTCTTGAACCCCATGCTTCGGGCAGCGGCTTTGAGATTTTGGATTTCTCGCTTATGGGACTTTCACCTGCCAAGGCAAGCCAATTTGCTCAAACCCCACGATCCAAAACATTTTGAGCGCGTATTGTCTGAACGCATCGCCAGTCCCATTCACCTCCAAGATCTGGGGCCCCATTGATGAAATTGAATATTCTTCCCGCTCGAGTTGGTGCCCAATGGGTCAAGGAAGGGGTGAGCACTTTTTTCCGTCAACCCATTGCACTCACGGGCTTATTTTTAATGTTCATGGCCATTGTGTCCCTCCTCTCCTTGCTCCCTTGGATTGGTGGATTGGTGGGTTTATTGTTCGTCCCGGCAGCCAGCTTGGGGCTCATGGCTGCAGCCCAAGAAGCCAATGCGGGCAAGTTTCCGAGACCCCTCACTTTATTGAGTGCATTTCGGGTCTCACGCCAAAAGAGCCAACAAATGATCGTTTTGGGCGTACTCTACATGCTGGGGTTTTTGCTTGTCTTGGGTGCCTCGGCCGTCATGGACAGTGGAAGCTTTGCCAAAATATACCTTGTGGGAGGCACAATCACTAAAGAGGGCGTGATGCAAGCTGATTTTCAGCGCGCAATGTGGGTCGCACTTTTACTCTACGTCCCGTTTTCTTCACTTTTTTGGCACGCCAGTGCGTTGGTGCATTGGCACAGTATTGGCATTGCTAAGAGTTTGTTTTTCTCTTGCGTGGCGTGCTTTTCAAATTGGCGCGCATTTGTGGTCTATGCCTTGACGTGGATGAGTGTTTTTGCACTGATGGCCATTGTATTGGGCCTACTCTCAAGTGGCACGGATGATGCCGAGTGGGTGAGTGAATTGATGCTGCCCTTTTTATTGGTCTTGGGGTCGATGTTTTTCACCTCAGCGTTTTTCACCTTTCGCGACTCATTCAGCACCGACCCCATTCTGGCTTAGTTTGAGGCTGGAGCTCTGCGTCTGAGGCTCAAAAAAATACTGACACACTACTGACACCCACTGACTCAGCGGATAGCCGCTGGGTCAGTGGGTCAAATGGGAGTCAATTTAGCAATTGACAATGCAAGCCATTTAACCCCGTGTCTTGGAAAATCAATTTGCGCCCGAGCGTCACCTGCCATGCCCTCTAGAGCCAACACGCTGCCTTCGCCAAATTTATTGTGAAACACGCGTTGGCCCACTCGGACCCAATCATTGGCGCCACCCGCTGAAGCGCCTTCACCGCTGCCAAGAGGGGCGGTGCTTGCGGGTAACTTGGGCCTTAAACCGACGCCTTGCTGAGCACTCCAATCATCCGCTGCAGGGTGTTGAGAGTTACCGGCTCGCCCACCTTGTGGAGGATGTGCATAGCGCCGATCAGCGCTTCCTGAACCTTGGTAAGCGCCAGGTGCCGACCCCCAAAGGGACGACGCGTTTGAACCAGGGGGTGGAGAGATCCACTTGAGTGCTTCTTCTGGCATTTCTTGAAAAAACCGGCTGGGCACATTAAAGCGCGTTTGGCCATGGAGCATTCGAGTTTGCGCGTGGCTTAAAAACAAATGCTTCCTGGCTCGTGTCAACGCCACATACATGAGTCGCCGCTCTTCTTCCAGGCCTTCTATATTTTTAGAAGAATTCTCATGCGGGAAAAGCCCTTCTTCCAAACCAGAGATGAAGACACAATCAAACTCCAAGCCCTTGGCCGCATGCACCGTCATCAATTGAACTGCGTCTTTACCCGCCTGCGCTTGGTTGTCTCCTGACTCCAAAGCGGCATGGCTTAAAAAGGCGGCCAATGGAGACAAGGTCTCACCCGTCTCAAAATTGACCCACCCGGACTGCACTTGATTGCTCGCATCCTCTGGGGGAGTATCTTGGCCTTGAAAAGACGAGGTCTGCTCACTGCCCGCCACAAAATCATGCAACCCCTCCTCCTTGGCTGCCACCGTGGCCAGAGCGTCTTTGCCAAATCCTTCTTGCATCACAAATCCCTCAGCCGCATTGACCAACTCCTCCAAGTTTTCAATGCGGTCCAAGCCATCACGCTCACTTTTGTAGTACTCCACCAAACCGCTGTGCTCGAGGACCAAGGACATGATTTCTTTTAAGGTAAGGCTTGCGATTTGTTCACGCATCACATCAATTTTGGCAACAAAGGCCTGCAAATGTGTGCCCGCCTTACCCACCACAAACTCGACACTGTCATGTAAACAAAGGCTCCTAGCGCGGGCCATGTCTTGGAGTTGCTCTAAGGTTCTGGCCCCGATACCACGGGGGGGGAAATTCACCACTCGTAAAAAAGAAGTGTCGTCCCTTGGGTTTTCCAAAAGACGTAAATAGGCCAAAGCATGCTTGACTTCCGCACGTTCGAAAAACCTCAGTCCCCCATAAACCCGGTAAGGAATGGATGCATTAAAGAGCGCAGACTCAATGATTCGGCTCTGGGCGTTGCTGCGGTAGAGGAGCGCGACATCTGAGCGAGAGGCAGCCCCCTCCATAGGGTTCCCCTCTTGACCCACCCTCAATAAGTGCTTGATCTCTTGAACGATCCACTGAGCCTCTTCGTAGTCACTGGGTGTTTGCATGACGCGAACTGGTTCACCCGGACCTTGATCGGTTCGTAAATTCTTCCCCAAACGCTGTTGGTTGTGCGAGATCAAGGCGTTGGCGGTGTCCAAAATGGCACTGGTGCTGCGGTAGTTTTGCTCCAGCTTGATTTGATGCTCAACAGCATAGTCACGCACAAAGTCAGCCATATTGCCCACCCGAGCTCCCCGAAATGCGTAGATGCTCTGGTCATCATCGCCGACTGCGAAAATTGCACTCTGTGGACCACACATCATTTTGATCCAGGCGTATTGCAAGCGATTGGTGTCTTGAAACTCATCAATGAGAAGGTGCTTAAAGCGTGCTTGGTAGTGCGCTCTGAGCGACTCGTTGTCTCTGAGCATTTCAAAAGAGCGAAGCATCAATTCAGCAAAGTCCACCACACCTTCTCTTTGGCACTGCTCTTCATAAAACTGGTAAATTTCAAGCCGCTTTTTACTATCGGGGTCTGTGGCGCTGGACTCGAGATCTTTGGGTCTCTCTCCATTGTCTTTGGCGCCAGCGATGAACCACTGCACCTCTTTGGGTGGGAATCTTTCGGGGTCAACATTGAACTGCTTCAAAATGCGCTTGATGGCCGAGAGTTGATCTTGGGTGTCCAAAATCTGAAAGGACTGGGGCAGACCAGCAAGTTTCCAGTGTGCTCGCAAAAACCGATTGCACAGCCCGTGGAAAGTGCCCATCCATAGACCTTGAACATTCAAAGGAAGCATGGCTCCTAGACGCGCGAGCATCTCCTTGGCGGCCTTATTGGTGAAGGTCACCGCCAAGAGACCTCCGGGGGTGACTTGTCGAGTCTGCAGTAACCAGGCCATGCGGGTGGTGAGCACTCGGGTTTTGCCTGAACCTGCACCGGCCAAGATCAATGCGTGTTCTGAGGGCAAGGTCACCGCTTTGAGTTGCTCCTTGTTGAGCCCACTCATCAAACTGCTGCCTTGCCACATGGAGCTCGCTTGCGTGGGCTCTGAACCGTTGGACTTGGCCTCCAAGCTCTGAGGGGGGGTGGGCACTGGAGATAGGGGGAAAGATTCTTGCATGACTCGATTCTAGAGCCTTGGCTCAGGGCAGCGACTGGCGTTTTGGGTAAGGATAGAAGTCTTGGGGTGTTTTAAAAGGGTACGGTAGGCTTGGCAAGAATCCCCTTAAACAAGGGTAGAATAAATCACCGGGCCCAAGAATTCTTGAGCGCGGTTTTTTTTCGTCAAAAATCGTGCATCAATGCTTGAAACATGCCTAAATTTTGACGATGGTTGAGGACTCTTCAGAGGTGGCGGGTTATGGAAATTTTTGACTACGACAACATCCTTTTGTTGCCACGCAAATGTCGCGTGGAAAGTCGCTCAGAGTGTGACACCCAAGTCACTCTGGGGCCCAGGACATTCAAACTGCCCGTGGTTCCCGCCAATATGAAGACCGTGGTCAATGAGACCATTTGTGAATGGTTGGCAAAACATGATTATTTTTATGTCATGCACCGCTTTGACTTAGACAATGTCGCCTTTGTCAAGCACATGCACTCCCAGGGACTATTTGCTTCAATCTCTCTAGGGGTGAAGGCCCCAGATTACGACACCGTAGCACGCTTTGTAGCGGAGGGACTTTGCCCCGAGTATGTGACCATAGATATCGCACATGGACATGCCGACAGCGTTCATAAAATGATCACCCACCTGAAAGAAGCTCTGCCCAAGGCGTTCATCATTGCCGGCAACGTCGGTACACCTGAGGCGGTGATTGATTTGGAGAATTGGGGCGCAGATGCGACCAAGGTGGGGATTGGTCCAGGCAAGGTGTGTATTACCAAACTCAAAACCGGTTTTGGCACCGGAGGCTGGCAACTCTCGGCTTTGAAGTGGTGTGCCCGAGTTGCGACCAAGCCCATCATTGCAGATGGTGGTATTCGAGAACACGGCGATATTGCCAAAAGTATACGTTTCGGTGCAACCATGGTCATGGTGGGCTCGATGCTTGCAGGTCATGAAGAGAGCCCCGGTAAGACCGTTGAGCTCGAGGGCAAGAGGTTCAAAGAGTATTACGGCTCAGCCAGCGACTTTAATAAAGGCGAATACAAGCACGTCGAGGGCAAGCGGATTTTGGAGCCGATCAAGGGCAGTTTGGCCGACACGCTCAGAGAAATGCAAGAAGACGTACAGTCCTCTATTTCCTACGCTGGAGGCGTGAGACTCATGGACATTCGCCGCGTTAATTATGTGATTTTGGGTGGAGACAATGCGGGCGAGCATCTTCTGATGTAATGGACGCGTCTGTCATCTTTCAGGAGTAGCATCTCCAACGTCCGGTTGGGTAAGCCTGCGAATCGTCAAAGCAGCGCTGCTCAATCAAGACATTGATTTGCTCGATCACGGCATTGCCGGCAAAACCGTGCCCAGAGTCAGACTGGAGCATACGTGCAGTGGCTGGCAGCGACTTTGCCAACTCCAATATGCGTCTTTTGGCCTGTGCTTTGGTCAGCCCTACGCTTTGAGCGAACTGCCCCCAATGCCTGGCCTGGCCTGGACTTCGCTGAATGTGTATTTGCTCCCGATCTTCATTGTCATCTTGGTCGTGAGCGCTGGATATACGGAGATCGAAAATATGTAGTAGAAGGGGCCAAGAACAAAGGCTTTGCCTGAATACAGCAGCGAGAAGTTTTTGGCTTGCGCATCATGATTGCCCACGAACGCGTTGAAAATCACACAGTCGAGCATTCGCAAAATCTGCGGTGCACTGGGCCAGGTCTGGGCCACCTTCATTTTGGTACTTCATTTCTGGCATCACACCCAGTGCTTGGCAAAAATCCTCTTGATGAAGGCGTTGTCGATACCCTTCGCGATCGGTGAGTCGGTCGTAGTGCTCAACCAGCAGAAACGAGCAATCCAGCACCCGATGAACTTTTGATCTCGCTGGTTTGAGCTGTATGACATCGGCCAGTGCCATACAAAATCCCTCATTGATCACGCTATATTGAAAGGCGTGAATGGCGGGTTTCAGGATGTGAGAGCTGGGCGCTCCGGCCAGAGGCAGTCCGATACGGCTACCATCAAAAAAACACCGGCAGCTTGTCTTGCGCGCCAGCCAGTGAAAGTCGCAACCCGTCTTTGCCCGCCAGCATCGGGCGGCGGGGTAACTCATCCAAGATGGCAATGACTTCGTCATCACTCAACTAGATCACACAAAATTTTCCCAAACGGGAATGTTGGATGTATCGCCTCCAAAGCAGAAAAATCAATGGGGAAACTGATCAAGGAACTGATCAAGGAACTGATCAAGGAACTTTGGCGATCTCTCTAGTCTCTTAATCCTCACCAGGTGTCTGATGAGCTTGGCGCCTAGCATGGAGGACCTGCAATAGCAAAGTAAATTTCAGATCAATACCAAAGTAAATTCTTGCATTTATGAAAATAAACACTTATATATGCATTGTTAAATTATATTAAGCATCATAAAATGCGCCTTAAATGAAATCTCTATCCCCACCACCACTACCAGTTGAACGCAGCCTGACCCGGCTCGGTCAGGCGATTTCGCTTGCCCGTCGACGCAGACACCTGACACAGGAAGATCTTGCTGAACGGATCGGCGCGTCTACCCATACCGTGCGACGAATGGAAGCTGGCCACCCAGGCACTGCCATGGTTCATCTCGCAAGGGCATTGCAAGTGTTCGGGGAGTTGGACAAGCTCAATCAGTTGCTCGATACCTCCCAAGACACTATCGGCCTCACGCTGATGGATGAAAAATTGCCCCAGCGCGTGCGCAAGTCCCGCAAATCACCCGAATCTGGAGCGTTCTGATGGCTACAAAACCTACTGCCAAACCCGCCGCCAGACCAGCCCCCACGCGCACCCAGATGGATGTCTTTCTGGGCAAGGCAGAAAAGCCGCTGGGGCGACTCATCTTCGTCAAGGACGGTCAACGGGAGTTTTCTCAATTCGCCTACAGCGACAAGTGGCTGGCAGATGCGCACTTCTTTGATGTCTCACCCGACCTCATCCGCCAAAGTGGCTACCAACGTCGCAAGCCCCCCACCAAGAACGACACTTGCTTCTTCTTGGCCTTGGCCGATACCGAACCTGACGCGTGGGGACGGCGGGTGATCGCACGCGCACATGCCAAGGCTCGTGCCAAAGATGCATCGCTGGGGGCACTGACCGAAGTGGACTACCTCGCTTGCGTAGATGATTTCAGCCGGGTGGGTGCTCTGCGACTTCGAGATGAAAGCGGGCACTTTCTGCGCAACGTGGCCGATGGCGCTCGGTCAACACCTGCGTTTCTGGAGCTGGAAAAAATCCTCCTTGCATCCCGTGCGGTGGAAGTCAGCAAAGAAACGACCGAAGACTTGGCATACCTTCAGGGCATAGGAACATCCCTTGGAGGTATGCGCCCCAAATGCACCATCCTGGATTCAAATGGCGCTTTGTCACTGGGCAAGTTTCCCAGCGTGAACGATGAGCGTGCTGTGACACGTGGTGAGGTGCTGGCATTAAGGCTAGCCCAGCTGGCAGGCATTGATACCGCGCAAGCACGCGTCGTGATGGTTCAGGACCAGCCGGTTGCCATGATTCGCCGTTTTGACCGCACACCTGAACAAAACCGTATTCCCTACATCTCAGGCGCAACGCTTTTGCAAGCCAACCGCGACGATGAACATTCGTACACGGAGATCATCGATGTAATGCGTTCAAAGTGCGAGAACTTCATCGATGACGCCAAACAATTATGGAGGCGACTGGTGTTCAACCACCTGATCACGAACGTGGATGACCACCTGCAGAACATCGGGTTCTTGTACAGCGGCAACAACCAGTGGCGGCTAGCCCCTGCGTTTGATCTGAATCCCTTTCCCGACAAGGATCGAGAATCCAAAACCTGGCTCAGTGAAGACACCGGTCCAATCACCTCGATCCAACAGCTGATGGATCAAGCCACCCGCTTTGAGTTGTCGCCGTCACAAGCGCAATCCATCCTTACAGAAGTCACCACAGCGGTCCAGCGCTGGAGAGATGTGGCGAGCTCAGCAGAGGTTGGGCTGCAGCCGCATGAGCTTAATGACTTCAAGCCTGCGTTTGAGAGTCACACTAGATAAGCTGCCACCCACTCCCTGCGTAAGCGCTGGAAAACTGCAAAGCAATACGGCCATCTAACATCGTCAATGTTAGATGGCAGAGTATTTGTTAGATAAACATCTCT
>DAISKH010000037.1:0-23285 GCA_036821105.1 Limnohabitans sp. | reverse complement strand
AAACTGAATTCTTCCCATGGCTGATTCGCAAAGGACGCTTGGCTCATCGGGTTAATCAAGGCCATGGCTTTGCTCGACCACCACGAAACTCACCGCATAGTCTGTCTCATCGGAGAGGCTCACCTTGGCACTCAAGTGTTGGGACTCAAACCAGTGCTTTAACTCACCATGCAACACAACCTGGGGCTGACCTGATTGAGCGTTGGTGATCTCACACCACCTCCACTGCATGGGTGTTCTAATCCCTAGCCCAATGGCCTTACTGAAAGCCTCTTTGGCTGAGAAGCGAGTGGCCAAATAGCGCACACCCCGCTCACTCAGTCTCTCAGAGCGCCTGGCAAACACGACCCACTCATTGGGCCCCAAAATGCGCTTCGCAAAACGCTCTCCATGGCGCTCGAAGGTGTCACGAATACGCCTCACGTCACAAATGTCGGTCCCCACACCAAATACGCTTTTAGCCACTGTCATACTGGGGAGGTGAACTTGGGGATTTGGTCCAGATACATCTTCACGGCACCCTCATAGCCGAGCATCAAGGCATCGGCCATCAAGGCGTGACCAATGGAGACCTCACGCACATGGGGTACGCTGGTCAAAAAGGGGCGTAAATTTTTTGCATTCAAGTCATGCCCGGCGTTGAGCGCCAAGCCACACGCATGCGCTACTTGAGCGGTTTGGACAAAGGGCTCTAAAGCGGCCCAAAGGCTTGCATCTTCATGGACCCTGTCACGGGTGTCCCGATGGGTCTTGTGAGTTGTAGAGTCCATGAAACTGCGAGCATAGGACTCGGTGTAGAGCTCAACACGCTCGACGCCAAGTTGCTGACAAAATTGCATTTGCTCAGGAATGGGGTCCATGAATAGGCTTACCCGAACACCCCACGATTGAATTTCCTTGATCAAAGGCTCTAGAGTTTTATAGTCTTGTGGAAACCGCCAACCGTGATCGCTGGTGGATTGCCCGACACTGTCGGGCACCAATGTGGCTTGATGGGGCTTGAATTCACGCACCAAGTCCATCAAATTGTGCAAGGGGTTGCCCTCGATGTTGAACTCCCGATCGGGCCAGTCCTTCATCAGGTGACTCAAGGCTGCGACATCTTTTTTCAAAATATGTCGTTCATCAGGTCTAGGATGCACTGTAAGCCCATGGGCTCCAGCCTTCAAACAGACCTCACTCAGACCCAGCACGCTTGGGATATCAAGCGTTCTGGAGTTTCTCACCAAGGCAATCTTGTTCACATTCACCGACAGCGCGCAACTGAGGGCTTGCCCAGTGGGGCTCAAACTCACGGGTGCTTCAAGTGGCGTTGAATTGCTGGACAAATCGGATAGTGGTGGAGAGGTCATGATCAATGCATTGTCACCCAGAGTATCTCACAAGGCGTGAATGTCCACCATGAATTGACGCGTTTTAAGGCCTACGCCACCACAATGGTGAGTGAGCCACGCTCTGAGTTGAGACTGTAAGCTAGCACGCTCGAAGGCTTGCATCTCGGCGCACACTCGAAGGGTTTGCGTCAAGGGTTGGTTGCTCTGGAGGGCCCTCGCCAAGGTCTCCCATCGTTCTCCACTGAGACCGTGCTGATGGGCGCCACCTGCACCCAAACCTCCAGCCACTCCACCCCCGCCCCATGAGGCTGTAGGGTCGAGTTGGCTTAGCCCAGAACTGGCCACAGCAGTTGTCGTTGGGCTTGTCATGACCAACGCTTCCACCAAGGGCTCTTGCTCGGAGCTTGGGCCTGTGAAAGTGCGAGAGGCACGTGATGTCAAGCTCACCTCCCAGCCCATTCGCTCCACGCTGGCCCCTTGCACACTCATCAGCCCCAAGGGGGCCAGTAAGGTGTACTGCTCGTTAGGCTTTAAGGGTTGTAAATTGGCACTTTGCGCATCTAAATTGGGCAACAACCCCAAGCCCCTCAAGATGAGCAGTTCAAACGCTCGCATCAAAGGCCAGAGGGTCGACTCCAGACCACTGGCCAAGATCTGAACCACTTGGGCATACAAGTCAAAGAGTTGCTCATGGGGGTCTTCACGCGCCAAGAGTTTGAGGACGAGCTCATTCAAATAAAAGCCCGCCAAGAGTGAGTCCCCACGAGGGAACACATGACCTCCTCGCCAGTGAGCGGCTGTCAGGGTGCGCACCTCTTGTTCTCCGCTGAAGTTGAGCTCCAAGGGCTGCAAAGGCATCAACACCGGTCGCAAATTTGAATGAGGGCGTTTGGCGCCTTTGGCCACCAACGCCAGGCGACCAAGGTGGCGGGTAAAGACATCCAAGACCAGACTGGACTCGCTCCAGTCATAGCGGTGCAAGACGAAGGCGGGCTCGTCAGAGATACGAATCTTGCTCTGGCTCTTACTCGTAACCAAAACTGCGCACCCGCGCTTCATCATCCGCCCAGCCCGAACGGACTTTAACCCACAATTGCAAAAACACTTTGGCGCCCAGCAAATGCTCAAGCTCTTGGCGAGCTTCGGTGCCCATGCGTTTGAGTTTTTCACCCTTCTCGCCAATCACCATGGCTTTGTGACCATCGCGCTCGACCACGATGGTGGCGGCGATCTTGATCATGCGGGCAACCGTTTTGCCCCTCTCTTCCTCAAATTGATCAATCACGACAGTAGACGTATAGGGCAACTCATCGCCCGTAAAGCGAAAGAGCTTTTCTCGAATGATTTCACTGGCCAAAAAACGTTCGCTTTTGTCGGTCAGCTCCTCGTTATTGAACCACCAAGGCTGCAGGGGCAAGTCAGCTTGACACAACACCACCAAGCGCTCCACATCCTTGGCAGTTTTGGCCGACATGGGAATGATGGCCTTGAAGTCAAATTTTGCTTGCATCTCTTGCAGCCAAGGCATCATGGCCTCACGAGACTTCACCTGATCGAGCTTATTGGCCACCAAAATGACGGGCACCGTTGGCTTGAATAAGGCCAAAACTTTGGCATCGGATTGATTGAAGTAACCGGCCTCGACCACCATCAAAATCAGGTCAACGTCACCAATGGCCCCCAAAACTGTCTTATTAAGGGAGCGGTTCAAGGCGTTGTTGTGCAGCGTTTGAAAGCCAGGCGTATCAACAAAGATCAATTGCCCATCGCCTTCATTTCTCACACCCAAAATACGGTGCCGTGTGGTTTGGGCTTTTCTGGAGGTGATGCTGATTTTTTGACCCACCAAGGCATTCATCAAAGTTGATTTACCCACATTGGGTCGGCCCACGATTGCCACTAGGCCACAGCGCTGTACGGAGGCGTCTGGCACCGCCTTACTGGCACCAGCCGGGTTTTGGCTAGCACTGGCCAAATTGGCCAACATCTGCTCCACATTCGAGAGAGACTCTTGGGCCACAGCGTCGTTGGGCGTTGAAGGGCTTGTTGGTATGCGAGGGGCGACTTCACGGTAGGGGGCAGACTGCTCGGTCTTTGGAGTAGCCCGCTGAGTCTTGGGGGCTGCACTCACACTAGCAGTGGTTGCAACCTTAGCTTTAGCTTTAGTCTTTTCTTTGACGTTGGTTTTGGACGCAACGCTGGGTTGGGACTGATCAGTAGCGCCAGTGTTATCGTCAGAGGGTGAGGTCATGGTTTCTTTTCTTGAATGGCTTGCAACATGGCCTGCGCAGCCACTTGTTCCGCCGCACGGCGAGACCCCCCAATACCGCGCTCAATCAAGGACAGCTCGGGGACTTCACACTCCACATCAAACGTTTGTTGATGGGCCGCACCCAGGGTCCCCACTACGCGGTAGATGGGTAATTTGTAACGTTTGGCTTGAAGCCATTCTTGAAGTTCTGTCTTGGGATCTTTGGAAGCGGCTTGCATGCCAGGATTGATCTCGATGGGCTCAAAGAGTCGAAAGACCAAGGCTTCAGCGCTTTCGTAGCCCGCATCCAAAAACACAGCACCTATCAACGCCTCAAGCGCATCGGCCAAGATGGACGGTCTTTTTTGCCCACCCGATTTCATCTCCCCTTCGCCCAATCGGATGAGCCCAGGGAGTTGCAAATCAAGCGCCAAGCGAAACAAAGTATCTTGTTTGACCAAATTGGCCCGCACACGCGAGAGGTCACCCTCAGGCAAATTGGGCAAAGCCACATAGAGCATTCGAGAGACCGCCAAATTGAGCACGGTGTCACCTAAAAACTCTAAGCGCTCATTGTGATCGGCTCCAAAACTACGGTGGGTGAGCGCCATCTCCAGCAAAGCCAGATTGGAAAAGTTCACCTGCAGCCTCTCCAGCAAGGCCAATGTTTCTGAGTTTGGGGAGGACGTGGCGCGCTTCATGGAATTAGTCAAAGGCACCGATGCGTTTGAAATTGCCGAAATTCATCCAGACAAAAAATGCCCGACCCACCACATTGCTGTCTGGCACAAAACCCCAATAACGCGAATCGAGTGAGTTATCTCGGTTATCCCCCATCATGAAATAGTGACCCGGGGGGACCTTACAAACCACGCCATCAACACTGTATTGACAGTTGTCTTTATAGGCAAAGTTATCTGCACCCGAGACAAAGGCAGGGCGATCAGGCTCATTCAAGAGCCGATGCGTGACGCGAGGGGCTTGTGGATCTTTGGGGTCAGTCCTGGGAAGCACTTCCTCATATTGTTTGATGTAACGCAGTGACTCCTCTTCAAAGAAATCGGGCACAGACGTTTTAGAGATCTCAACTCCGTTGACCTTCAACTCTTTGTTGATATAGGAGACGGTGTCTCCAGGCAAGCCCACCACACGCTTGATGTAATCCAAGCTTGGGTTGGGGGGATAACGAAACACCATCACATCTCCGCGCTGCACCGGCGAGCCTTCTGTGATTTTGGTGTTGATCACTGGCAAGCGAATACCGTAGTGAAACTTATTGACCAAAATGAGATCACCCACCCACAGGGTGGGAATCATCGAGCCCGACGGAATCTTAAAAGGCTCGAACAAAAAAGAGCGCAGGACGAAAACCACCAAAATGACTGGAAAGAGACCCGCGGTCCAATCAAGCCACCACGGCTGGCGCAATACCTCCTCACGCGCTTGGAGCAAATCGACACTGGAAGGGGTCAACCCCATTTTGACAAGCTCTTCTTGACGGGCTTTCTCGCGTGCCTCGATGTCTTGAGAAGCTTTCAAGCGCTGGGGATAGAAAATCACCTTCTCTAGCACCCAATACACACCCGTCACGCTGGTGGCTAAAAAAAGCAATAAAGCAAAATTGCCCTCGAGAGCGCCCAAATACCAAGCGCCAATGTAAGCGGCAAAGGCCGCCAAAATGATTGCGGTGATACTGGGCACGTCAATCCTCCACTTGCAAGATGGCCAGAAAAGCTTCCTGGGGTACTTCGACTGAACCGATTTGTTTCATGCGTTTTTTTCCTGCTTTTTGTTTTTCGAGGAGCTTTTTCTTGCGGGTGATATCGCCACCGTAGCATTTGGCAATCACATTTTTACGAAGAGCTTTGATGGTTTCACGAGCAATGATATTAGCACCAATGGCGGCTTGAATAGCCACATCAAACATTTGACGCGAGATGATCTCGCGCATCTTGGCCGCCACCGCACGACCCCGGTATTGGGACTGTGAGCGGTGAACGATGATGGACAACGCATCGACCTTTTCAGCGTTCAGTAAGATATCAACTTTGACCACATCCGAGGCTCGGTACTCTTTAAAGTCATAGTCCATGGAGGCATAGCCGCGAGAGACCGATTTCAACTTATCAAAGAAGTCCAAGACTATCTCACCCAAAGGCATTTCATAGGTGAGCATGACTTGACGACCATGGTAGGCCATGTTCATTTGTACGCCACGTTTTTGATTGGCAAGCGTCATCACTGCCCCCACATACTCCTGGGGCATATAGAGATGCACGGTGACAATGGGCTCACGAATTTCTTGGATCTTGCCTTGATCGGGCATCTTGGAGGGGTTCTCAACCATGATGAGCTCACCATCGGCCCGTAGCACCTGATAGACCACGCTTGGGGCAGTGGTGATTAAGTCTTGGTCAAACTCACGCTCCAGGCGCTCTTGCACGATCTCCATGTGCAACAAGCCCAAAAATCCACACCGAAAACCAAAACCCAAAGCCTGCGAGACTTCGGGCTCATACTGTAAGGATGAATCGTTGAGTTTGAGTTTTTCTAAACTATCCCTGAGTGAGTCGTATTGATTGGCTTCAGTGGGATACAGTCCCGCAAAGACTTGGGGTTGAATCTCTTTAAAGCCGGGCAAGGCCTCAGTAGCGGTGGCCAAGTGTCCACCTGTACCAGTTTTAATTTTGGTGATGGTGTCCCCCACCTTGGCCGCTTGAAGCTCTTTGATGCCCGCAATGATGTAGCCCACCTCACCCGCTTTGAGAATCTCGCGTGGCACATTCGTGGGCGTGAAGACCCCCAAGTTGTCGGCCAAATAGCTCGCCTGGGTGGCCATCATCTGAATACGCTCTCCGCGTGCAATAAAGCCGTCAACCACTCTCACAAGCATCACGACGCCCACGTAGTTGTCAAACCAACTATCAATGATCATGGCGCGCAAGGCACCCTCGGGATTTCCCTTGGGAGCGGGCACATGGGCCACAATGGCTTCCAATATTTCCTCGATCCCCATGCCTGTTTTGGCTGAGCAGGGGATGGCGTTGGAGGCATCAATGCCAATCACGTCTTCTATTTCCGCAACAGCATTGTCTGGATCGGCTTGAGGCAAATCCATTTTGTTGAGAACAGGCAAGACCTCAACCCCAAGATCCAATGCCGTGTAACAGTTGGCCACTGTTTGCGCCTCCACTCCTTGACTGGCATCAACCACCAAGAGCGCGCCCTCGCAAGCCGAGAGTGATCGTGAGACCTCGTACGAGAAGTCAACGTGACCCGGTGTATCAATTAAATTGAGGTTATAGACAACACCGTCAACCGCTTTGTATTGCAAACAAGCGGTCTGTGCTTTGATGGTTATCCCACGCTCTTTTTCAATGTCCATGGAGTCAAGGACCTGCGCTTGCATCTCGCGTGCTTGCAAGCCGCCACAGCGTTGAATCAAACGATCGGCAAGCGTTGATTTACCATGATCGATGTGTGCAATGATTGAAAAATTTCTGATGTGTTTCATCAAGGGTGAGACTTAAGTGATTGAAATTAAACGCTCAAGGCATAAAAAAGGGCGCGTCAGTGTTGACGCGCCCTGAACCAACGATCTTTTGGCAACTGCGAAAGTTGGAAACTTCATTGTAGGCAAAATTGCCCACTTGCACAGTGCCCACTTGGGCCTTGAGGGATCGTTGCCGGACTGCAACACGAATGTTATGCACAGCTTATTCACAACTCGACCAAATACATTCGAGAACAAGTTGTGGGTGAGCTGTGGAGTAATTGTGGAGACTCACGAATCTGGGCCTTAAGTGACAATTTGGGGACAAAATTGGGGCAACACAAATGCACGCCAATCGTCATTCTAGCTTATACAGTAGTAAAAAACCATTCTTTTTAAATCCGTGACCTAGGATCTGAATGGGATCAAAGGGTTAAAAAATAAAAAAAATATTTCTTTTTGCTGTGTGTTTTAAGTGGATTTGACCCCATATCCGACTTCAGTATGGGGTCAATTCAAGGATCGCCTCAAGCGCTGAGGCTCTTAAGCTTGAAGCGGCTCAAAGAGGGCACCGCTCAGGGAGAGATCACTTTTGTGAAGGGCGAATAATGGCAAATTGCGCCCACTCACCCCGTCGGAACAAAATATTGGTCGAGCGAGTCTTATCTAAGCGAGACAAAATCGCGTCAAAGGACTTCACCGACGTCACCTCAGTGTTGGCCAAGGCTGTGATGATGTCACCCTCACGAAGTCCAGCTTGATCGGCTGGGGCGCCATCTGCGACCGCCTCCACCCTCACGCCACCGCTCAGCTTAAGTTCTTTCTTTTGCGACTCACTCAAGTCACTGATCGTCAAGCCCAAACTGGCAAAGACATTGCTGCCTTGAGGCTTGTCTTTGCTGGCCTTGGCCACCACGGGCTTGTCCGCTTCAAACTCACCCACCGTCACAGTGATCTCTTTGTTGGCTCCACGGCGCCACACACTCAGCACAGCCTTGGTGCCGGGCTTGATGCTTCCCACCAATCGCGGCAAGTCAATGGAGCGCTCAATGGTTTTACCATCCAATTTGAGCACAATGTCACCCGGCTCAATCCCAGCTTTTTCTGCAGGCGAGCCTGACTCTACATTGCGCACCAAAGCCCCTTGAGCTTTGGAGAGCCCCAAGGACTCAGCGAGTTCTTTGTTCACTTGCTCGATTTGAATGCCCAACTTGCCACGCTGCACATGGCCCAAAGTGCGCAACTGATCGGACACTCGTAGAGCCTCATCAATTGGAATGGCAAACGAGATCCCCATGAAGCCACCGGAGCGAGAATAAATCTGACTATTGATGCCAATCACCTCACCTCGCATATTGATGAGGGGTCCACCGGAGTTGCCTGGGTTGATGGCCACATCGGTTTGAATAAAGGACAAATAGTCTCCAGTGTCTCTTTTCTTGGCACTCACAATGCCTGCAGTAACGGTGTTCTCCAATCCAAAAGGAGAACCAATGGCCATGACCCACTCACCCACTTTGAGCCTTGAGACATCGCCCGTTTTGACTGCGGGTAGACCACTCGCCTCAACTTTGAGCAAGGCCACATCGGTCCTTTTATCCACACCAATGATTTTGGCCTTGAACTCGCGTTTATCCACCAAAGTGACCACTACCTGATCGGCCCCTTCGACCACATGAGCATTGGTCATGATCAAGCCATCCGCACTCAAAATAAATCCAGAGCCTACACCTTTGGTTTGCTCCTCCTCTGAGGGTGCTTGGGGAACGCTAGGAGACTTGCGAGGCGCCTTGGGAGCGTTGGGGTTGGCCCCTGGAGCATTGGGAAAGGGAACGCCAAAAAAACGCCGGAAAAGCTCCTGCATATCTTGATCGTCTGGCGAGTCTTGCATGTTGCCACGAACACTGACCTTCTCCAAGGTCTTGATGTTCACCACGGAGGGTCCCACCTGTTCGACCAAGTCAGTGAAATCAGGCAATGTGCGCACAACGCTTGCCCCAGCACTAGGGGCGCTATTGGTGACGGCAGCAGCATTGGGGTTTGAGTTGGTGTTGGGAAGAAGGGGTGTGGCCGCAAAGCTCACCCAAGAACTAGAGAGCAGCACAGCTAGTGTGGTGAGACAAGCGATCCGCTGCTGTACTCTTAAGGCTTTAAAGTGGGAAACACGAGGCATGAATAAACTCCGAGAAAAAAAGTATTTCAGACCGACAATACACGATGAAGACAACCCCTGATGGACAAGGAGATTCCGATTGAAGGAATTGTGTCGCCAGTAGATTGGGGGCGATTTGGGTTTTACAAGAGAAGGGACAAAATTGCGTGGCAAGGTTTTCGCTCGCCGAACCTTACTTTGCATTAACTTGCCTTAACTTGCGTTAACTTGCGTTTGCTTGCGTTTGCTTGCGTTTGCTTTTCTTGATTTTTAGCGCCTTGGCGCCCCTATATTTCAACGCGCAGGCGCTCTCATTGGTTGTCATGGCTTACTAGCCTTCACAGTCTTTTACACAATGCCGTATCAGCCAAAGGGCTTATTCCAATGCCCAACTTAGCCTTGAAACTCTGCCCTTGAAACTCAGCCCTTGAAACTCAGTCTTTAAATCTCTGGCTAAAAATTCACACACCCAGTGGTCCCAAGCTGAGTGAATGGCCGACATTCAACGACATGCCACATGAATTCATCAAGGGTTGAGCGAGCGAACGTTGTGCTCAAAAAAAATGGCGCAGACATCCCTGGTTTTTCCACTGAGCATGGGCAAGGGCTAGCCTTGAGTCAAGTGGCAAAAATACTTTACAGGAACTTTAAAAGTACTTGTAAAACGCTTTAATAGAGTAAGACGTGACCTTGTATCAACCCAAGTCTCTCAGCACTAAAACTCCCGCGAAAGCCGGTAAAACAAAACCGACAGGGCTCAAACAAAACGTTTGAAAATCAAAGTGCCGTTGGTGCCACCGAAACCAAAGTTATTCTTCATCGCTATTTCAATGGGCATGTCACGAGCGGTATTGGCACAATAGTCCAAATCACACTCAGGATCAGGCGTCATTAAGTTGATGGTGGGAGGGCTCTTTTGATGGTGTAAAGCCAAGACCGTGAACACACTCTCTATACCTCCTGCTCCACCGAGCAGGTGACCCGTCATGGATTTGGTCGAATTCACGACCAGACGTTTGGCGTGGTCCCCAAAGGTGGCCTTGATCGCTTGGGTCTCATTGACATCACCCAAAGGCGTTGAGGTGCCATGGGCGTTCAGGTAGTTCACTTGATCAGCGTTGAGGCCAGCATTGTTAAGCGCATGCTTCATGGCACGCATGGGGCCATCCATATTGGGAGCGGTCATGTGACCCGCATCCCCACTCATACCAAAGCCAATCAGTTCGGCGTAAATCCTAGCGCCGCGCTTTTTCGCGTACTCGTACTCCTCCAACACCAAGGCACCTGCACCCTCACCCAAGACAAAACCATCGCGGTCTTTATCCCAGGGGCGTGAGGCCTCTTTGGGGTTGTCATTGCGAGTTGACAAGGCGCGCATGGCAGCAAAACCACCCAAGCCCAAAGGCGAGATCGTAGCTTCAGCGCCGCCAGCAATCATGACATCGGCATCACCGTATTCAATCAAGCGCCCGGCCATACCGATACTGTGTAACCCTGTCGTGCAAGCAGTGGCCATGGCCAAATTGGGCCCCTTAAATCCCATTCGAATAGAGACATGGCCCGAGATCATGTTGATGATCGATGCAGGCACAAAAAATGGAGATATTCGGCGTGGGCCTCTGGCCGTCAACTCCCCGTGCATGGACTCAATCAAAGGCAAGCCTCCGATACCAGACCCCATCAAGCAACCGATGCGGTCTGCTTGTTCAGCAGACAATTGATCAAGCGTAGGCAGACCTGAGTCGGCCACAGCTTGGAGTGCGGCAACGATTCCGTAGTGGATAAAGTCGTCCATGCCCCGAGCGTCTTTGGCGCTGATGTAGGGCTCCAAATCCAGTCCCTTGACCTCGCCAGCAAAATGACAAGCAAAGCCAGAGGCATCGAACCTTTTAATCAGGTCAATGCCACTGTGTCCAGCCAAAAGATTGGACCAAGACTCGGTGTACGTGTTTCCCACAGGACTCACGCAACCCAGCCCAGTCACGACAACGCGACGTCGGGTCATGCGGTTTTAACTTTCTCTACAAACGCTTAGTCTAAAAGCGATTTCAATCAACCCTTTTGATGGGTCAGGGCGTAATCGATGGCGTTTTGCACCGTCGTAATTTTTTCAGCATCCTCATCGGGAATTTCAATGGCAAATTCGTCTTCCAAGGCCATCACCAACTCCACAGTATCCAAAGAGTCAGCACCCAAATCGGCAACGAACGCTTTTTCGTTGCTCACTTGGGACTCTTCAACGCCAAGTTGCTCGGCAATAATTTTCTTCACACGAACTTCAATATCACTCATTTTTTACTCAGAGGGTTGTAATGGAATGGACGATTTTACTCGCGCTCAGGGGTTTGAAATTTTCATATTATAAAAAAATTTCAAACCATCAACATGCCACCATTGACATGTAATTCTTGGCCCGTAATGTAGCTCGCTTGAGGACTGGCCAAAAAAGCCACCGCATGAGCAACATCGCTAGGAAGGCCCAAATGGCCCAATGGGATTTGAGCGAGCAAGGCTTCTTGTTGGGCAACCGTTAGATTGGCCGTCATATCCGTTTGAATGAAGCCGGGGGCCACACAATTGACCGTGATCCCCCTGGAGCCCAGTTCTCTTGCGAGTGCGCGGGTCATACCAGCCACCCCCGCTTTGGCCGCGGCGTAGTTGGACTGACCAGGGTTACCGCTGGCGCCCACCACGCTGGTGATGTTGATGATTCGACCTTGACGTTGTTTCATCATGGGACGAACAACTGCACGCGAGAGCCTAAAGACAGCACTCAAATTGGTTTGAATGACCTCATCCCAGTCTTCGTCTTTTAACCGCATGGCCAACATATCTTTGGTAATACCTGCATTGTTGACCAAGACATGTAAGCCCGAGAACTCGCCAACGATGGACGTGACCAGGTCTTCACAGCCTTGGCGGTCGTTGACATTGAGTACCACACCCCGACAATGGGCATAGGGCTTCAAATCTTGAGTGATGCGATCGGCCCCATCTTGGGAAGTGGCCGTTGCGACAACCGCCCAGCCCGCTTTGGCCAACTCCACTGCAATGGCTTGTCCAATGCCACGAGACGCGCCCGTGACCAACGCCACTTGTGGGCTCATGTTTGTCTCGCTCATGCTCTCTCCTCGCTATCAGACTTGGCGCTCACGCCCAATGGGGCTAAGAGGGATTGCTGCACGGTTGGGACGTTGTCCAACTCTTTGAGTGAGCAACTCTCTAGCTCTGGGGCAATGCGTTTGGTAAAACCGCTGAGCACTTGGCCTGGCCCGCACTCCACCAAGGTATGAATGCCTCGTGACTGCATCGTTTTGACTGTTTGCACCCAAAGCACTGGGTGATAGGCTTGGCGATACAACGCATCTTTGATCTCATCGGGAGTGCTTGGGCTCAACACATCGACGTTGTTGAGTACAGGAACCGTGGGCACCTGAAACTCCAGACCCGCCAGCATCTCACGCAGTCTTAGCGCTGCAGGCTGCATCAGAGTGCAATGGAATGGGGCGGAGACGGGGAGCTTTAACGCACGCTTGGCCCCCAAAGCTTTCAAAGCCTCACAAGCCTTTTCCACACCCAAAGCGGTACCAGCAATCACGGTTTGACTCGGGTCATTGAAATTGACCGCTTGCACAAGTTCCTTTGAATGGGCCGCAGCGAACTCCTCGCACAAAGCCTGGCAAGCAGACTTCACTTGATCACTATCTAAGCCCAAAATCGCCGCCATCGCGCCCTCACCCACTGCGACAGCCTCTTGCATGGCCTGTGCCCTGAATCTGACCAAAGGCAAAGCCTGTGACAAACTCAGTACACCACTGGCCACCAACGCGGCGTACTCTCCTAACGAGTGACCCGCCATCATCTGCGGCACAAGGCCCGTCTCTTTGATCCAAACACGGTAAATGGCCACATCGGCCAAGAGCATCAACGGCTGCGTGTTGGTGGTGAGTGCCAAATCCTCCTTGGGACCATCTCGCATCAAAGCGCCTAGATCCTGGGACAAGGCACTTTGAGCCTCCTCGAGTGCGGTGATCACCTCTGGGTGCGATGACCACGTGTCAAGCATTCCGACGGATTGAGACCCTTGGCCGGGAAAAACAAATGCAAATTGTTTAGTCATGATTTCAAAGCTTTAAGTGTATTTTTTGGCGCAAGCAAGCCGCCTTGCAAGTTAAAACCGCAATACGACCGCACCCCAGGTGAAACCACCACCCACCCCTTCAAGCAGCAAGTGCTGGCCAGACTTGATTTGTCCACCCCTCGCCGCGACATCGAGTGCCAATGGAATCGACGCCGCTGAGGTGTTGCCATGGTCTTGAACGGTCAAGATCACTCGCTCCATAGAGAGCTTTAACTTCTTGGCCGTGGACTGAATGATGCGCACATTGGCTTGGTGAGGGATCAACCAATCGATCTGCGCCTCATGCATGTGCGCCTTCTCCAGCGCCTTCAGGGCCGCACCGTGAAGTAATCCCACTGCCAATTTAAAAACAGCTTGTCCATCCATTTGTAAAACCGGGTTGCCCGAAATAAGGCCGCCGTTTACTTGCCCCGGTACGCACAAAATATCCACATGTTGGCCATCGGCGTGCAAATCGCTGGCCAAAATCCCGGGCGTGTCGCTCGCTTGCAAGACCACCGCTCCGGCACCATCTCCAAACAACACACACGTCGTGCGGTCCTTGAAGTCCAAAAGCCTAGAGAACACTTCGGCACCCACCACCAATGCACGCTTGGCGTTGCCCGCGCGGATCATAGCGTCAGCCACCGTCAACGCATAAATAAAGCCACTGCAAACGGCTTGCACATCAAATGCGGGAGCACCGGCAATGCCACTGGCTTCATCATTTAACTTGGACAATTTATGCTGCAATATACAAGCCGTGGAGGGAAATACCATGTCCGGGGTCGAGGTCGCGACAATGATCAGATCAATGTCTTGCGGGCCCAAACCGGCGGTTTGGAGAGCATTGACACAGGCATGAAAGGCCAAGTCGCTACTGAACTCGTGGGCTTGGGCAAAGTGACGAGCATGAATCCCCGTTCGCTCAACGATCCAGTCATTGGACGTCTCAACCCCGCTCGAGGCCAATTGAGCGACCAGCGCTTCGTTGGTGACGCGCTGAGTGGGCAAGTAGCTTCCTGTTCCCACGATCTTGGAGTATTGACTCATGACAGCCCCGTGTCTGCTTTGAATAAAGGATCCAACTCGGGCGTTTCGCCGTGCAAGTGGGCTTGGGTGGTGGATTGCAACAAGGGTAAGGCACGCGCAATTCGCTCATGAACACGCTTTAAGAGCCCGTTGTCTGCTGCTTCATAGGCCCGGTTGAGTGCGGTCTCAAAGGCCAAGGCATCGGCTGAGCCGTGGCTCTTAAAGACCAAGCCTTGTAACCCCAAGAGTGCCGCGCCATTGTGACGTCGGTGGTCCACCCGGCGCTTAAATCCAGCCAACACGGGAGCGCTGATCAAGTAGGCCATGCGGGTGAAGATGTTTTTCTCAAATCCTTGTTTAAGTAAACTGCTCACCATCCACGCCAGGCCCTCGCAAGTTTTCAGGGCAACATTCCCCACAAAACCATCACACACCACGATATCAGTGGTGCCTTTGAAGATATCGTTACCCTCAACGTTCCCCACAAAATTCAAATCGCCCGTGAGCGCAGCACTGCGAAGCAATTCAGCGGTTTTTTTGATCATCTCATTACCTTTGATGACTTCCTCACCAATATTCAGAAGCCCAACGCTTGGATGGGGCTTGTCTTGAAGGACGGACACCAAGGCCGAACCCATCACCGCAAATTGAAGCAAATGCTCGGGCGTACAGTCCACATTGGCCCCCAAATCCAGCATCGTGGTGGCACCCCCACTCACGTTGGGCATTTGACCCGCGATGGCAGGTCGATCTATACCGTCGAGGGTTTTCAAAACATAACGGGAAATGGCCATGAGTGCGCCGGTGTTTCCAGCGGAGACAGCGACCTGGGCTTGAGCGGATTTCACTTGCTCGATGCAAATGCGCATGGAAGAGTTTTTCTTGCGCCTGAGCGCCACTTCCAACGGGTCATCCATCTCGATCACCTCGCTGGCGTGAACCAAGCGAGCACGGGGATGACTCCAGCCTTTCAGGGCCTCTTCACGGCCCACCAATAAAATTTGCGCGTGCGCGTGGTTATCCAAAAAGCGTTGACACGCCAAGAGTCTGACTTGAGGGTCGTGATCCCCTCCCATCAAGTCAACAGAGATTGTCAACATAGGATCGGGTCAAAAAGCGCGGGCAAAGTCATCTTCACTTTGTCTGTCAGAGGAACCGAGCATCGCGCTGTGCAACGGAACCTCTTGAGCGCTGGACAAAAATTAAACTTCAGTTTTAGTTTTAAGCACTTTACGGCCACGATAAAAGCCACTGGGGCTGATGTGGTGACGCAAGTGTGTCTCGCCAGTGGTAGGCTCAACCGCAATACCAGGCACATTCAATGCATTGTGTGAACGGTGCATACCGCGCTTGGAGGGAGATTTTTTATTTTGCTGGACGGCCATGCGAGGCTCCTAGACGAAAGGTTGGCGACAAAAGACCTCAATGAGGCCTCAATGGGGTCAGAGCACGGCACGACTACACGTGTTCAAGCGCTAGACACAGAACCCACGATTATAGACCAAACCCTGTGGTTTTAGCTCTTTTTGACCTTCAGTCCTGACAAAACAGCAAATGGATTGGGGCGAATGGACAACAAATCCTCTTCCCCAGCGCTTGCCGATTGTTGGGGTAACGCAACATGACAGGTCTCATGCATGGGCACCAGGGGCAAGGACATGATCAACTCATCCTCAATCAGAGCTTGACCGTCATAGGCTGAACTTGAGACTAAAACGTCCTCCTCCAATGCCTCATCCAATGACATGGCCACGTCCTCGTTCGTCACCCAATAAAACTGACGCTGTACATCCAGAGTCTCCTCCAGAGTCCCCAAACAACGTTGACACACCAGACTGACCCGAGCACTGGCGTTAAGGACCACACTGGGCAATTCACGAGCAAGTAATTGATTCAAAGCGGTCACTTTGGTGGGCGCAAGGGTTTGGTGGGAGGACGGTGAGAGAGGGGGGAGCACAGATTCAAAAAACTCCATCGACCAGTGCACCAAAGCGGGATCACTCCCAGCACCCGCCTGGGGGCTAGAGTTCTCCTCCTCCAAGCCCAACGTCAAGCGATGAAATTCACTTTGAGGCAAGGCCCCTTGCAAATGAGCGTGTTGTTGAGCCAACTGGGGCACATTCAAACGCTTGAGATCAACAACTTTGGTCATAGCAGAGTGGACTAGAGATCGATTTGACGAGGGGCGAGTTACCCATTGGACTGTTGGACTGTTGGACTGTTGGACTGTTGGACTGTTGGACTGTTGGACTGTGGAACTGATGTACTGTTGGCTTTTTTGGGCTTTTTGGCCTGTCCTATGCAGGGGCACAAAGGCAAAGATTAAGCAAGCGCTATCATGAGGGATCATTGTAGGTGGCTTTGCTAGTGATAGCGCTGACCTAAGATATCAAATCTTTTGAATTCTCTCCAGATCCATCTCCAAGGTGATATTGATCACGATGTCGTGATGTCGTGATGCTTATTTTTAATTTCATTTTTGATTCCTTTTGCCATGACCTTAGATCTAACAACTCCACGCGCTTTGATTTTGGCTTCCACCTCAAGTTACCGAAAAACCTTGATGGAACGACTCCAATGGCCCTTTGAGTGCGTGGCCCCTCATGTCGATGAAACCCCAAGCGCGGGAGAAAGCCCCCTATCCTTGGCCAAGCGCTTGGCCAAGGCCAAGGCAAACGCTGTCAGCCGCCAATTTCCTCAAGCCCTGGTGATTGGCTCAGACCAAGTGGCCGAACTCAACGCAGAGCCCTTGGGTAAGCCCATGAGTCACGAGGTGGCCGTGCAGCAATTAAGGCGAATGAGTGGGCAAGAGGTGATCTTTCACACCGCGGTGTGCGTACGCTGCGAGGAATCAGGCTTTGAAGATGTGCAAGTGGCTCCTGTTCAAGTGCGTTTTCGCACCTTGAGCGATGCAGCCATAGAGACCTATTTACTGAAAGACCAACCTTATGATTGCGCAGGAGCCTCCAAAAGCGAGTCCTTGGGCGTGGCCCTGCTTGAGCGTCTTGACAGCGACGACCCCACAGCCCTCATTGGCTTACCCCTCATTCGCACGCTGCAGATGCTGCGAGCTGCTGGACTTGATGTCCTCACCATGACCCCCTCACCGCGAGCCAGTTAAATCACTTGGCCCCCTTAATTTCATGAATACTCTAGCCCACCCCCAAACTCGCCCAGCGGGCACGTTGTACCTGGTTCCGACCCCATTGGATTTTGGGTGTCACCACCAAACACCGCTGACGGAATGTTTGCCACAAAAAACAATTGACATCTCCGCTCAGTTAAGCCACTGGGTGTGCGAGAACGCCAAGTCACATCGCGCATTTTTAAAGCGAGTTCATGAACTCTCACCATTGCAAACACCCTTGCAGTCTCAAAGCTTGGTGGAACTGCCGCGTGAGGCTCATAAAAAGGGAGACCACCAAGGCTCCTTCAACGGCAAGGATCTCTTACAGTTTGCCTTAGAAGGGCATGACATGGGATTGGTGTGTGAGGCGGGAATGCCCGCCATTGCAGATCCAGGGAGCTCTGTCGTGCGGGCAGCCCACGCAATGGGCATTCAAGTGCGCACCTTGGTCGGCCCCAGCTCGTTGATGCTGGCCTTAGCGGGCAGCGGTATGAATGGACAAAACTTCAGCTTTGTGGGCTATTTGCCCCAGGCACCAGAGGCAAGACAAGAGCGACTGAGATATTTGGATCAATGGGCTCGCAAGTCTCTCCAAACCCAAATATTCATTGAAACGCCTTACCGCAACAAATCCATGCTTGACTCTTTGCTTCAAACCCTCTCAGCGCAGACTCGGCTTGCCGTGGCTTGCGGCTTGGGGCTACCGGATGAGCACATCGAATCTCATCTGGTCCAGGTTTGGCGAGAGCGCTCCATCAAGCCAGACTTGAAGGCCCCTTGTATTTTCTTACTGGGCACTTAAGAAATTGGGCGACCCAGAGCCTACTTTAAGAGGTGGTTTTGCTGGAGTAATGTTTTGACAGCCCCGGCTCCCATCTCTGCTCCAAAACGCTTGGCCAGTCGCTCTGCAACATTGTCACGGTGCGTGTAGTCCACCACATCCTCAGCCTTGATCACCTCGCGGGCAACGTAATCCAAGCTACCGAGCTCATCGGCTAAACCCAATTTGATGGCTTCTTCGCCACTCCAAAAAAGTCCTGAAAAGATCTCTGGCGTCTCGTGCAGACGCTTACCCCGGCCTTCACGCACCACGGCAATGAATTGTTGATGAATTTGCTCGAGCATGGCCAGTGCAAATGCTTTTTGGGTCTTGCTCTCGGCAGAAAAGGGATCCAAAAAGCCCTTGTTCTCGCCAGCAGTCAGGAGCCTTCTCTCAATGCCTAGTTTGTCCATCAAGCCATTAAAGCCAAAACCATCCATCAACACACCAATGCTGCCCACGATGCTTGCTTTATCAACATAAATTTTGTCCGCGGACACCGCAATGTAATAAGCCGCAGAAGCGCCCATCTCCTCGATCACGGCGTAGACTGGTTTATTGTGAAGGGCCTTTAAGCGCTTGACCTCGTCATTGATGATGCCTGCTTGAACGGGTGAACCACCCGGGGAGTTGATCAGTAAGACGACCGCCTTGGCGCTATCTTCTTCAAACGCTGAACGCAGGGCCTCGATGACACTGTCAGCACTCGCCTCGCTGTCGGACGCAATCTCGCCCTTGATTTGAACTACGGCCGTATGAGGGTCGCTCACGCTCGTGGTCACCCCCCCTTTGTAAAAGCTCAACAACAACACGGCCGAGACCAAGATCAGCCAAGCGAAGCGGAAAAATATTCTCCACCACCGTTGCTTTTTTTGCTCTTCAAGACTGGCCATGGCTAAACGCTGCAGGGTCTCGCGCTCCCAATGCAGATCACTCGCTTGGGAGGGTATGGATTGGGCATTGGGCGCCGATGAAGAGCCAAGGATGTGCTCTGGAGCAGATTGCTCACTTGAAGGCGTGGAGTCTGAATTCATGAATCAACCAAAGTTCGTTATGAGCGTGTGCAGAGAAAGTTTTGTCGGTGACCCTATCGTCTCCGTGCTACCTTGCCACAGTACTCCATCATTAAAAAGCGATTCGAGGGGGCAATGAAGCCTTGAGCCCAACACCAACACCCTCACCCTGCGCTATTCCAAATTCTCTGTGACCCCATTGAGCGGTCACAAGTTTGAAGCCATGCCAAAGCCGTTAAGCTCAGGCAACAGGTCTTAAATTGTAAGCGGTATGCCAAAAGACGACACCGTCTGATTCGCTCAAAGGGATTTTGATGAGCGCACCCCGGCACGGACCACTCACACAACGTCCTGTTAGGGGCTCATACAAGGCACCATGGGATGAACACATGAGCCACTGACGGGAGGGGTCAAAGAAGTGATTCTCTCTGGCATCCATCTCCATGGCAATATGAGCGCATCGGTTAACGTAGGCATGCGCCTCACCTTGAAACCGAATGGCAAAGGCACGGCAAGTTTGACCACCATAGATCACATCAAAGTCCACCGCACTCCCACGCTCTTCAAGAGCGTGGCTTGAACAAAGAGGCAATAAATCAGGTGTATCCATTGGTCATCAACCACTCGTCATTTGCCAGTTGCCATTCGCCAGTTGCCATTAGCCATTCACCTTGAACCACTGCGCCATCTCCTGCACGTTGTTCACCAAGGCCAAAGGCTCAAAAGGGGTCAGATCGTGGGCTTTTTGCGCACCATAGGTAACACCCAAGCTTGGGCAGCCCGCGCGTTGTGCCATCTCCAAATCATGGCACGTGTCACCCACCATCAGAGTCCTCTGTGGGCTCACCCCAAAATGCGCCATGAGCTCCTTGAGCATTTGGGGGTCGGGCTTGCCTTTTGTCTCATCGGCAGTGCGAGTCGCATCAAAAAACCCTTTGAGCTCGGGAGCGGCCAACACACGGTTCAACCCAGAGCGGCTCTTACCCGTGGCAATGGAGAGCCAATATTGGGATTGACGCAACTGCTCGAGCATCTCCATCACCCCATCAAACAAACTGAGCTCATGGGCCAAAGCGTGATAGTGATGCCGATACCGTTGCCCAAGGGCCTCGTACTGTTCAGGTTTGACATCGGGGGCCACGCGTGCCAAGGCCGCATGAACCGGTAAGCCAATCACAAATGAGGCGGCAGACTCCTCTGGAATGGCTCCCCCCACATCTCTCACCGCTTGTTGGATGCTGCGTGCAATGAGTCGGGTCGAGTCAAACAACGTCCCGTCCCAATCGAAAGCAATCAGGTCAAATCGTCTCTTGGGGCGAAGGGTATCGGACATGGTCGAAGTCAGGAAAAGGTAGGCAAGTGAATGGCAGCAAACAATTTGAGGTCAATAATCCTGTTCGTGATCATTGTAGAGTGCTGCAACTTGTCCCTCTTATGGAGGGGCACAGTCCCATTATTTTGAATGCACGCTACTGAACTCACCCGCTTGAGCTCGCTCCACAAAGGACTGCAACTCTGGGGGCAAAGGACACTCAATCTCAATGGGCTTACCCGTTCTGGGGTGCATGAATTTCAAGCGCCAAGCGTGCAAAAACATTCTCTTAAGTCCCAAGCGAGCTAGGGCCTTGTTTTGTTCGTCGTTTGCATACTTTTCATCCCCTGCAATGGGATAGCCCAGACTGGCCAGGTGCACACGGATTTGATGCGTGCGACCCGTTTTAATGGTCACCTCCAAAAGTGAGTAAGGACCCACCAACCTGGCAACTCTCACCAAAGTGATGGCTCGCATGCCATTTGGGTCTTGGGGACTCACCACTCGTACGCGACGCTCCCCCATTTGAGCGCCATTGTCGAGTAAATAGCGCTCCAAGGGCAAGTCGATCACTTTGCGGTTTGAAGGCCACTGCCCCACCACCAAAGCCAAATAAGTTTTGCCCGTTTCTCTTTCACGAAACTGGTTTTGCAAATGCAGTAATGCACTTCTTTTTTTAGAGACCAACAAAATACCTGAAGTTTCTCGGTCAATGCGGTGCACCAACTCTAGGGAGTTGATACTGGGTCTGGCCATGCGCAACTGCTCAATCACCCCAAAACTCACGCCACTGCCCCCGTGCACAGCAACCCCAGCGGGCTTATCAATGGCCATGAAGCCCTCATCTTCCAAGAGCACAGGAAAGTCGCGGGGTGGAATGGCGCCGCTTTGTGCCGCCGAGTCCTTTAAATCCGCTGACTCCGAGGTACGAAGGGGAGGAATTCGCACCAAGTCCCCCACTTGGACCCGGGTCTGGGCGCTGGCACGGCCCTTGTTGACCCGCACCTCACCAGAACGAATGATGCGGTAGACATGGGTTTTGGGCACCCCTTTGAGCTCACGCATTAAAAAATTGTCCAGTCTTTGGTCGCTGGAGTCGGCATCGACTTCAATGATTCTTGCTTTTTCTGGACTATTTTGGCCAGAGGGTCGTATAATGTCTTTCACCAGCGATTGCTTCCAAGTACTTGATTTAATTTGCCAATTAGATCACGTCTGGGCATTTGTTGCGAGGTCGATGCCCCGATGGGTTTTGATGCACAGACTTTGCCTCCATTGAAGCGCAAGTGGTGCCTACCCCCAGCGGTCGAGCCGATGTCCATAGAATTTTGATACGGAATAAACCAAAAGTTTGACGCACGCGAGCACGGCTTGGCGCGTCAAGCGGATTAAAAGTAAGAAATGATTTTTAAGCTGGTCTGGATCTTGTTGCTGCTCCCCCTTGACTTGTTTGGGTTCAACCCAAAGACAAGCGCTGGATGCACGCACCCAATTCAAACCCGCCTAATGCAGCGTTTGACAAGAGCTTTTGAAGACTTGTTGCCCCTGAGCTTTCTTGCTCCACTCCACGTGCCCATCCCTTGCTGTCGCTCCTGAAGGGGGCGATTTAGACACAGGTCCTAGCGGCAATTCCCCTCATTCTTGGCATTGATTTTGGCATCGTTGGTCCGTCATGGACCTGTGATGAATTGAACAATGTAAAGGAACGCATCAATGAAACGGATGCTGATCAACGCTACCCAAGCCGAAGAAAGACGCTTGGCGATAGTGGACGGACAAAAATTACTCGACTACGAAATTGAGATTGAAGGTCGCGAACAACGCAAGGGCAATATCTACAAAGCCGTGGTCACCCGTGTGGAACCCTCTCTAGAGGCCTGCTTTGTGGACTATGGTGAGGAGCGCCACGGTTTTTTACCCTTCAAAGAAATCTCCAAGCAGTTCTTTAGCAGCAACGTCTCACCCTCTCAGGCGCGCATCCAAGATGTGATCCGTGAAGGTCAAGAGTTGATCATTCAAGTAGAGAAAGAAGAGCGTGGCAATAAGGGCGCCGCCCTCACGACCTTCATCTCGTTGGCTGGCCGCTATGTGGTCCTCATGCCTAACAACCCAAGAGGTGGTGGTGTGAGTCGCCGCATTGAGGGTGACGACCGTGCCGAACTCAAAGAGGCCATGGACCAATTGGAGTACCCAGGTGGGATGTCCATCATTGCCAGAACGGCCGGAATTGGACGCTCTGCTCCCGAGTTACAGTGGGATTTGAACTATTTGCTGAAGTTGTGGGCGGCCATTGACGGCGCAGCCAAATCCGGTAAAGGTGCCTACCTGATTTATCAAGAGTCCAGCTTGGTGATTCGCGCCATCCGAGACTACTTTAACAACGATATTGGCGACATATTGATCGACACAGATGACATCTTCGATCAAGCCCACCAATTCATGTCCCACGTCATGCCTGAGCATGCCGCTCGGGTCAAGCGCTACCGTGACGATGCGCCCTTATTCAGTCGTTTTCAAATTGAACATCAAATTGAATCGGCCTATGCACGCACCGTGAACTTACCCAGTGGGGGTGCCATTGTGATTGACCACACCGAAGCCTTGGTCTCGGTCGACGTCAACTCGGCACGC
>DAISKH010000036.1:0-23738 GCA_036821105.1 Limnohabitans sp. | reverse complement strand
CGTTAAGTTTGGTCTCCATTCGGGTGATTGAGACCATTCCGGGTAAAAACATCATGGCGCTTGAATTACCCAACGCCAGACGTCAGTCGATTAAATTGAGTGAAATTTTGGGCTCGCAGGTCTACAACGAAGCCAAGTCCATGTTGACTCTGGGCCTTGGCAAGGACATTGTGGGCAATCCAGTCGTCGCCGATTTGGGGAAAATGCCTCACGTCTTGGTCGCGGGTACCACGGGCTCTGGAAAGTCTGTGGGGATCAATGCCATGATCTTGTCGCTTCTCTATAAAGCAGAGGCCCGCGATGTGCGGCTTCTCATGATCGATCCCAAAATGCTAGAGATGTCAGTTTATGAAGGCATCCCTCATTTATTGGCCCCTGTTGTCACCGACATGCGCCAAGCGGCCCATGCTTTGAATTGGTGTGTGATCGAGATGGAGCGACGCTATAAGCTCATGAGTAAGTTAGGCGTTCGAAATTTGGCAGGCTACAACACCAAAATTGACGAAGCTGCTGAACAAGAGACCTTTATCTATAACCCCTTTAGCTTGACCCCTGATTCGCCCGAGCCCTTGAGTCGATTGCCCCATGTGGTGGTGGTCATTGATGAGTTGGCCGATTTGATGATGGTGGTGGGTAAGAAGATTGAAGAGTTGATTGCAAGGCTTGCGCAAAAGGCAAGGGCTGCTGGGATGCATTTGATTTTGGCAACCCAACGCCCCAGTGTGGATGTGATCACGGGCCTGATCAAGGCGAATATTCCCACTCGCATTGCTTTCCAAGTCAGTAGCAAAATCGACTCCCGCACGATCTTGGATCAAATGGGGGCTGAGGCGCTGCTTGGAATGGGTGACATGCTCTACATGCACAGTGGCTCGGGATACCCTATACGGGTGCATGGAGCCTTCGTGAGTGATGATGAGGTTCACCGCGTCGTGAGTTATTTGAAGACCCAGGGTGCTCCCGATTACGTAGAAGGCATCTTAGAGGGCGGTGTGGTTGATGCCGAAACAGGTGAGATTGACCTCTTTGGGGATGGCAATTCAGAGAAGGACCCACTCTATGACCAAGCCGTTGAGGTGGTCATGAAAAATAGAAAAGCCAGTATTTCCTTGGTTCAACGGCATTTGAAAATTGGCTACAACCGAGCCGCCCGTTTGGTCGAAGACATGGAGCGTGCGGGTTTGGTGGGCAGCATGAGTTCCAATGGGCAAAGGGAGATATTGGTGCCTGATCGAAATTCCGATTGACCCCCAGGCTGGTTATATTGAAGCTAAATGGTTTGTTCTAACTACAACTTGGGAACTGGCGTTGAGTATATTTTGTGCCCTCACCATAAGGTCAGTCGTGGAGCCTGAGCGCCATCACGGCGCGTGCCTCAATACGCCATGGGGAGTCATCACAAAAGGGTTTTTAAGATCCGTTTGGGTGTGCCTCTTGGGTCTTTCCTCTGCTTTGTCTCATGCTGACTCGATTGATGTCTTGGCCGCATTTTTGAAAACCACACAAAGCGCACAATCAAGATTTGTTCAAACCGTGACCACTCCGGCAAGGCCAGGGCGCGTGGCACGGCAAAAAAAATCTTCTGGACATTTTTCTTTCATCAGGCCAGAGCATTTTAGGTTTGACTATGAAAAGCCCTATTCACAAAGTATCGTCGCCGATGGGCATACCTTGTGGGTTTACGATAAAGACATTGCCCAAGTCTCCAGTAAGCCTCTCACCCAAGCCTTACAAAATACACCAGCCTCAATCATTGCATGGGCTCAGGATTTGAAGGCTTTGGAGAAAGTATTTTCCCTCGAGGCCCAACCCAGTGATGCGGGCTTGGAGTGGGTGAAGCTGACACCCTTACAAAAAGATGGGCCCATTCAATTTCTACGCATGGGCCTACGCGCAAGCGAGATGGGGGTCTCCTTGGCGAGCCTAGAGATCACGGATGCATTCAATCAGCAGTCGTCGATCGTTTTTGAAGATTTTGTCTTCAATCCCAAAGGATTGGGACTTGAGAGTTTTATTTTTAAACCGCCCCCAGGGGTGGAGGTGATCAAAGGTGAGTGAAGCGCTCTTTGATCCCCCCTCTTTACCGGGGACTTCGGCTGACGTTGCACCCCGAACAGGGCACGGCACTCCACTGGCAGAACAGTTGCGACCTCAAAGTTTGGCCGACGTGGTGGGTCAGCAGCATTTGCTTTCACCGGGAATGGCTTTGCGCGTGGCGTTCGAATCCGGCATACCCCACAGTTGTATTTTTTGGGGGCCGCCTGGGGTGGGAAAGACGACGCTTGCCAGACTCATGGCCCATGCATTTGACGCACATTTTTTCATGATCAGCGCGGTCTTGGGTGGAGTTAAAGAGATTAGGGAAACTGTTCAAGCCGCCCAGGCATTGAAATTGGAAAACCCAGCAAAGCGAAGTTTGATCTTTGTCGATGAGGTGCACCGTTTCAATAAGTCCCAACAAGACGCATTTTTGCCGCATGTTGAATCTGGTTTGTTAACCTTCATTGGTGCCACCACCGAGAACCCGTCCTTTGAAGTGAACTCGGCCTTGTTGTCTCGTGCGCAGGTCTATGTGCTTGAATCTTTGAGCCAGGGTGAGTTGATGATTTTGTGGCAAAGGGCTAAGACGATTGTCGATTTGCCTGAACTCACCAGCGAAGCCATGGAGAGGCTTGTGCACTATGCGGATGGGGATGCAAGACGGTTTTTAAATACGGTCGAGATGATTCACGTGGTGGCCTCCAAGCAAGGATTGACGTCAAGCCCAGGTGTGGCGTACGACTTGGGTTGGCTTGAACGTGTTTTGGGTGAGCAGCTCAGACGCCATGACAAAGGCGGTGAAATGTTCTATGACACCATCAGTGCATTACATAAGTCGGTGCGAGGATCCGATCCTGATGCTGCTCTTTATTGGCTCATGCGCATGCTCAGTGCTGGGGTGGAGCCCTTGTATGTAGCTCGCAGGCTCATCAGAATGGCCAGTGAGGATGTGGGTTTGGCTGACCCCAGGGCGCTCACGTTGGCACTGGATGCAACCCAGACCTTGGAGCGATTGGGGTCTCCTGAGGGTGAGTTAACGCTGGCACAATGCGTAATTTATTTGGCCATGGCCCCCAAATCCAATGCGGTCTATAAAGCGTTCAAATCAGCCAAAGCGTGGGTAGAGAAAGACAAAACCCGAGAGGTTCCGTTGCATTTGAGGAATGCACCAACACAGTTGATGAAAAATTTGGATTATGGGCGTGACTATCGCTATGCGCATGATGAACCTGACGCTTTCGCAGCGGGTGAGAATTACTTTCCCGTTGACCTCAAGCCCATGGTTTTTTATGAGCCTGTTGAGCGAGGTTTGGAGATCAAAATTGGTGAAAAACTCAAGGCCTTGAGGGCTTTGAATGCACAAACTCAACATCAAAAATCCAACAAACAATGAAACAAACCCTACAACATTAGGCATTGGCTCAATTTTCAATATGGATACACTGGTTCAGCAAATCATCAACGGCTTGGTCTTGGGCAGTCTTTATGCTCTTGTGGCTTTGGGCTATACCATGGTGTATGGAATTATCAACTTGATCAATTTTGCTCACGGCGAAGTGTTGATGGTCGGGGCCATGGTGTGCTGGAGTGTGATGACTTTTTTGGCACGTGAGTTTCCACAACTGAGCGTTGGGTGGGCTTTCACTTTGGGTCTATTGACGGCTTGTTTGGTGAGCGTTCTCTTGAATGTGGCGATTGAAAAGTTGGCCTACCGTCCGTTGAGAAATGCACCCAAACTTGCACCCTTGATCACCGCCATTGGTGTATCGACTTTGCTTCAAACTTTGGCAATGATCATCTTTGAGCCCAACTACAAATCATTTGTCAATCCCTTACCCAGTGATCCTTTGGCTTTTTGGGGTGCCGTTATTACGCCAACACAGGTCATGATTTTGATCACCACCGTGGTGCTGCTGCTTTTACTGGTCGTGGTGATTCATGCGACCCGCTTGGGTCGGGCCATGAGAGCGACCTCGGAGAACGAGCAAATTGCCGCATTGATGGGGGTCAAACCCGACCGAGTGATTTCTGCAACCTTTGCCATCGGTGCAATTTTGGCCAGTGTTGCAGGCGTCATGTGGGCGGCTAACTTTGGAACAGTTCACCACTCCATGGGTTTTTTGCCTGGGCTCAAGGCCTTCACGGCAGCGGTCTTGGGCGGCATTGGAAACTTGCCTGGAGCCGTATTGGGTGGACTTTGTCTGGGCTTGATCGAATCGATTGGATCGGGCTACTTGGGCCCGTTGAGTGGTGGAGTGTTGGGTTCCCAATACAGCGATATTTTTGCGTTTCTAGTTCTCATTGGCATCCTCACCTTGCGACCTTCGGGACTCCTGGGTGAACGCTTGGCGCAGAGGGCTTAGGCTGAGTTCCGCATGAAAATTTTTAAATTGCATCCTTGGGTCTTGGTGTCGGCTTTGGTCTTGTTGGTCCTGCCTCTCGTGCTGCAGCCATTTGGGAATGCGTGGGTTCGCATTGTGGATGTGGCCTTGATCTACGTATTGCTCGCTTTGGGGCTCAATATTGTGGTGGGCTTTGCAGGTCTTTTGGATCTGGGTTATGTGGCCTTTTTTGCGATTGGTGCCTATTTGTATGCGCTCTTGGCCTCCCCGCAATTATTGGAATCTTGGGGCTGGTTGCAAGATCACTATCCTCTAGGATTGCACACACCGTGGTGGGTGGTGCTCCCCTTGAGCGCGATTTTGGCGGGTATTTTTGGGGTGCTTTTGGGGGCTCCAACCCTGAAGCTTCGGGGTGACTATTTGGCCATTGTGACTTTGGGCTTTGGAGAGATCATTCGAGTCTTTATGAACAATTTGGATCAGCCCTTTAACATTACGAATGGGCCCAAAGGGATTGGAGGTATCGATCCCATCCAAATTGCCGGCCACCCTTTGTCCAAAAAGATCACTTGGATCGGAATTGAATTCAATAGCGTTACGCTTTACTACTATTTATTCTTGATCACCGTGCTCTTGGCAGTGGTGATTTGCTATAGGTTACAAAATTCACGCATTGGCCGTGCTTGGATGGCCATTCGGGAAGATGAGGTGGCAGCAGAGGCAATGGGTCTCAATACCCGAAATTTAAAACTATTGGCCTTTGCACTGGGCGCCACGTTTGGTGGTGTTGCTGGCGCTTTTTTTGCGGCTTTTCAGCGCTTCATTTCTCCAGAGTCTTTTGGTCTGATGGAATCCGTGATGGTTGTGGCCATGGTGGTTTTGGGCGGTGCAGGCCATATACCGGGTGTGATCTTGGGCGCTTTGTTGCTCTCCATCGTGCCCGAAGCATTGCGATATGTGGCTACTCCGTTGCAGGAGTTGAGCTCAGGCAGAATTGATGCTTCCATTTTGCGACAACTCTTGATTGCACTCACCATGGTCTTGGCCATGTTGTGTCGTCCACAAGGCTTGTGGCCTAAAAATAAGTCTGGAGGGTTGCGATGAACTCGCACGGCACGGTTCTCCGGGTCTCTGGTGTGAATAAACGCTTTGGGGGACTTCAAGCGTTGAGTGACGTGAGTTTGACCATCAAAACCGGAGAAATTTATGGATTGATTGGTCCCAACGGCGCCGGTAAGACGACTTTTTTCAATGTCATCACAGGCCTGTATCCCGCAGATGGTGGTCAGTTTGAGTTGATGGATCGCTCTTATGAGCCAAGACATATCCATAAAGTTGTCCAATCAGGCATCGCCAGAACGTTTCAAAATATTCGCCTCTTTAAGAACATGAGCGTTTTGGAAAATGTCATGGTGGGCGAGCACATTCAAACGCATGTGGGAGTCTGGGGGGCCTTGTTCAAAACCAAGGCTTTTCGGGACGAGGAGAGTCTCATCGTTCAAAAGGCCCGGGCATTTTTGGCCTATGTTGGGTTGGAGCAATTTGGCGCAGAGATGGCAAGCTCCTTGAGCTACGGTGACCAACGGCGACTAGAAATTGCGCGAGCCTTGGCGACTCAACCACAATTGCTGGCCCTTGATGAGCCCGCTGCGGGGATGAACGCCACAGAAAAGTTACAACTCCAAGCTTTGATTCAAAAAATACGAGATAGCGGTCAATCTGTCTTGTTGATTGAGCACGATGTCCGCATGGTCATGGGGCTGTGTGACCGAGTCAGCGTATTGGATGAGGGGCATTTGATTTGCGAGGGGGTACCTCAAGAAGTGCAAAACGATCCCCGTGTCATCGAAGCCTACCTCGGACATGGGGAGACCTCACAATGAATGACTTTAAACAAGAGGACCCCCAATCTTCTTCTTCTCAAGTGATTTTGAGTCTGAAGGGTGTCAAAGTGAGCTATGGGGGTATTCAGGCCGTTAAACAGTTGAACTTGCAAGTGAGGGCAGGAGAGTGTGTGAGTTTGATTGGCTCCAATGGCGCGGGAAAGTCGACCACTCTTAAAGCAATCACATCGCTCATGCCCATAGAGGACGGCGAGATTATTTTTGACGGACAAGATACACAACAGTTGAAGGCTTGGGACTTGGTCCAATTGGGCATGGTCATGGTGCCAGAGGGGCGTGGAGTTTTTACCCGCATGAGTGTGAGTGAAAACTTGTTAATGGGCGCTTATCTAAACACCAATGCCAAAGAGGTAGCCCGTGATTTAGAAAGAATGTTGGAGTTGTTTCCTAAGCTCAAGAGCAGACTGAACTTTCTGGCAGGCCATCTCTCAGGCGGCGAGCAACAAATGTTGGCCATGGGGCGAGCCTTGATGGCCAGGCCCAGATTGCTTTTATTGGATGAGCCCTCCATGGGTTTGTCACCCATCATGGTGGATTTGATTTTTAATGTGATCAAGGATTTGTCTAACCAAGGCATGTCATTGCTTTTGGTCGAACAAAATGCCTCTCGCGCCTTGGGATTGGCTCACCGAGCTTATGTGATGGAATCTGGGACTGTGAGTCTTGAGGGCAATGCGCAAGACTTATTGCATGACCCACAAGTCAAGACCGCGTATTTGGGTGGCTAAACATAGCGGATCTTGGTTTGATGGCGTTAAGTTATAGGCATAGATGCCCATTAGCTAGTTACGCAGCCAGCAGTTTAGTCAAAGTTCAGGTCAAGTCTCGAATCAAATTTCAATTCTAAGATTGACCAAATGACGCGCTCAAGGCTGGAGAGCTTAGGCTTTACCCATTAACACATCGGGCAAGATGGTCACAATTTGCGGAAAAACGGTGATTAACACAATGCACACCACCACACAGATGAAAAAAGGTATAGCCGCTTTGGCGATGGTGTTGGAGTCTTTACCAGTCATGTTTTGAAGAACAAACAAGTTAAAGCCGACGGGGGGCGTGACTTCGGCAATTTCTACCAAGAGAACAATAAAAATTCCAAACCATATCAAGTCAAAGCCAGCCTTTTGAATCATAGGAAGCACCACGGCGCTGGTGAGCACAATCATGCTGATGCCATCCAGTGCAGTGCCCAATACGATGTAGACAAACGTCAAAACAGCAATCAAGGCATAAGGCGAGAGGTGCATTTGGTTTACCCACTCAGCCAATTCACGTGGAATGCCTGTGAAGGCCATTGTTTTGGTTAAAAAAGCGGCTCCAGCCAAGATGAACATGATCATGCTGCTTGTTCTCATGGTCCCCATTAACCCGTCTTTGAAGCTTTGCCAAGTCAAGGAGCGACTCCAAAGCGCCAAGCCCAGTGAGCCCAACACCCCATAGGCCGCACACTCAGTCGCCGTGGCATACCCTGCAATCAATACCCAGACAATGAAAATGATCAAGGCACTACAAGGGATAAGCTTTTCTGATTTTTTGATTTTGGCCATGAGACTGGTGGGTGGGTCTCTGGGGGGGACTTTGTCAGGATTCTTGTAGCTCCACCACATGATGTAACCGGAGAAAAGTCCCATCAATAAAAAGCCAGGTAAAAAACCGGCTAAAAATATACGAATAATGGATGCGTCAGCTGCAACGGCATAGACCACCATGGTGATGGAGGGGGGAATTAAAATGCCCAATGTTCCTGCCGTGGCAAGAGAGCCCAAGATCATTTTTTCATCGTAGCCTCGTTTGAGTAACTCGGGCAGGGCCACTTTGCTGATGGTCGCGCAAGTCGCTGCTGAGGACCCGGACACGGAGCCAAAAATGCCGCAACCCAAAATGGTGGTGTGCATCAGCCGTCCAGGAATGCGGTTAAGCCAAGGGCTCAAGCCTTCAAACATTTCCTCACTCAATTTCGAGCGAAACAAAATCTCCCCCATCCAAATGAACAAGGGTAGGGCTGCCAATTCCCAGCTTGAGTTGCTCTCCCAAAAGGAAGAAAACAAGTTGTTCCCTGGAGAGGTGGATGTAAAAAAGGCTTGACCAACCCAGCCACAAATGGCCAGGGTCATGGCAATCCATACCCCGCCCCCGAGGAGCAAAAGCATCAAAAATAAAAGCAGTGCGCCAATGGCCAATACGTCCAACTTGAGTCCTTACACGTCTGAGGAAAAATCCCCTGCTGCGTGCCGTTCCTCGACCGCAACAACATAGGAGGGGATTTGGCCACGAAGTACGATGAGAAACTCATCAACCATGGCGATTAACAAAAGTATCGAGCCTAAGGCAAAACTCGATTGTGGAATCCAAATTGGAATGGGTAAAAGTCCTTGGGCTTTCTCATTGAAGAGATAGCTTTCATAGGTGAACTTGTTGGCCCAATACGCCAAATAGGCAACACTGATGCAAGCAATAAAGAGGCAGGTGAGCTCAAAGTAGCGGCGAGTCGTGGGCTTTAGCCTCTCCAACACCAAAGTCACTCGAACAAAGTCACCATGCTTAAAAGCGTGAGGCATGGCAAAAAAAGATGCAGCTGCACAAAACCAAGAGACGATGTCATTGACTGCGCCAGTTCTCACGCCAAACTCGCGCAGGAGGCTTTGTCCAATCATCAGCAAAGCGATCAGCAAAATGAATGTGGCACCCAAAGCACCACTCATAATGTAGAGCCGATCTAAGAATCGTCGCATACAAACTTCACCTGTTATTTTTTGTTGAAGTTTGCAATGAGGGTACTGCCATCAGCACCCGCATTCTTTTCCCAGTCGTTGAGCATGACTTGACCGACTTGCTTGAGGTCAGCCATCAACTGAGCAGAAGGCTTCATGATTTTCATACCCTTTTCACTGAGGGCGTTCAAGTACCAGTTATTCTTCTCTTGACTCACAGCCCAACCCCTGTTTTCAGCCTCTTGTGCTGCCTTCAATACGGCTTCTTGAGTGGATTTGTCCAAGGCATCAAATGATTTTTGATTGACGATCACTGCATTTTTGGGTAACCAAGCTTGGGTGTCGTAAAAGTATTTGATACTTTCATAGGTTTTAGTGTCATAACCTGTGGAGCCAGAACTGATGTAGCTGTTGACCACACCAGTGGCAAGCGCTTGAGAAAGCTCGGCGGCTTGAATTGTGACTGGTTGAGCGTTGATCAATTCGGCGATCTTTCCCGTTGCAGGGCTATAAGCTCTCCACTTTAAACCCTTCATGTCGGCCACCGAATTGATCTCTTTGTTGACATAGATGCCTTGAGGTGGCCAAGCCACTGTGAAGAGCAACTTCAAGCCTTGAGATTGCAATAATTTTTCAAGAAAAGGTTTTTGAGCTTGTGCTAACTTTTTGGATTGAGCGTAACTCGTTGCCAAAAAAGGCATGCCATCAATGCCAAACATGGGGTTCTCATTCTCATAATTGACAAGCAAAATTTCCCCAATTTGGGCTTGCCCACTTTGAACGGCGCGTTTGATCTCATTGGCTTTAAAGAGAGAAGCGTTGGCATGGACATTGATGGTGAGTTTGCCAGCGCTGGCTTTTTCAACATCACTGGCAAATTGAACCAAATTTTCAGTGTGAAAGTTACTGGCTGGGTAAGCTGCAGGCAAGTCCCATTTGGTTTGCGAAAAGCCCAACGCGCTGAACATCAAGGCTGAGCATACTGTAATAGAGCGAGAAAAAGACAACATGAGCACTCCTCAAAGCATTCGGTGACTAGCGATTCAATGGATGAAAAAACGGCACTTGAATGGACCGCTTTTGATACATCATAAGCTAAGATTTGGACATTGCCTCTGTGTTGAGTAATATTTTTAAATAGTTTGGTTTTCACTTTTTTGTAATTTTTACCATGACCACATCATCTCCTTTATCCAAGCTTCAAAAATGGCAATTTTGGGTCGATCGTGGTGGAACCTTCACCGATATTATTGGTAAGTCTCCTGAGGGTGAACTGAAGACAAAAAAGCTCCTGTCTGTTAATCCCGATCACTATCAAGATGCCACCCTTGAAGGGATTCGTCAAATTCTTGGTCTTGATGCTCACGCCTTGATCCCCAAAGAGTTGGTTCACTGTGTCAAGATGGGGACCACTGTCGCGACCAATGCTTTGCTCGAGCGAAAAGGCGAGCGTACGGCCTTGGTGACAACCCTTGGGTTTAAAGATGCTTTGAAAATTGCGTATCAAAACAGGCCTAAAATTTTTGAACGTCACATTCGCTTACCCGAATTGTTGTACTCCCAAGTTGTTGAAGCCCATGAGCGAATGAGCGCTGAGGGTGAAGTGATCTTGGGGCTAGATGAGACAAAACTTATTGCTTCGCTGCAAGACCTTCGCCGTGAAGGGTTTAAGAGTGTGGCCATCGTTTTCATGCACGCCTACGCATATCCTGCTCATGAAAAAAGGGCGGGAGAACTTGCCCGTGATTTAGGCTTTGTACAGGTCAGCTTGAGCCACCAAGTTGCACCTTTGATCAAACTGGTCAGTCGTGGCGACACTACAGTGGTGGACGCATATTTGACCCCCATTTTAAAAAGTTATATAGACCAATTGAGAGGTCAAATGCCAGGGGTCGAACTTTTTTTCATGCAGTCCTCAGGTGGGCTGGCCAACGATTTGTCATTTCAAGGCAAAGACGCAATTTTGAGTGGGCCTGCTGGTGGCATTGTTGGAATGTCACGAACTGCACAAATGGCCGGGCAAGAGTGGGTGATTGGTTTTGATATGGGGGGCACATCCACCGATGTGAGTCATTTCGCAGGAGAGTTTGAGCGAGACTTTGAAACTCAAGTGGCGGGAGTCCGTGTTAGAGCGCCCATGATGAGTATTCACACCGTTGCGTCTGGGGGGGGGTCTATCTTGGCCTATGATGGTGCGAGATTCAGGGTGGGACCCCACAGCGCAGGTGCTCATCCGGGGCCCGTCTCCTATGGCCGGGGTGGGCCTTTGGCATTGACCGATGCCAATGTGATGCTTGGAAAAATTCAACGCGACTATTTCCCCAAGGTCTTTGGCAGCAGTGGCCAAGAGTCATTGGATGTTGATGCTGTCAAAGCAGCTTTTCAAGCTGTGGCCCAAAAGTGTGGGCTCTCTCCAGAGCACACGGCTCAAGCGTTCGTGTCGATAGCCGTTGAGCAAATGGCCAATGCGATTAAAAAAATCTCTGTTGCCAAAGGCTATGACGTCACTCGCTACACCTTGCAGTGTTTTGGTGGAGCGGGGGCGCAACATGCCTGTTTGGTGGCCAATGCTTTGGGTATGAAGCGCGTGATGATCCACCCCATGGCCAGTTTGATGAGTGCTTATGGAATGGGTTTGGCGGATCAAACTTTACTCAAAGAAAAAACTTTGGAGTTGCCTCTCAATGCTTCAACGGTTGCCATTGCTAATGCAATGGCCAAAGAATTGGAACTTCAAGTTCGTACAGAAATGGCCAATTATTTAGGAGCCCATAGTTCTGTGGAGGTGAGGTTTCGTCTCAAAGTCAAGTATTCAGGCAGTGATACTGCACTTGAGCTTGCAATTGGGGATGAACACCAGATCAAGAAGAATTTTGAATCTTTGTATTTGAAAAGATTTGCATTTTTAATGACTTCCAAAACACTCGTGATTGAGTCTGTGAGTGTTGAGGGAGTTGTTCGCGGAGATGTTCTTGTTGAGCCCAGTTCAATGACGAAATCTCAGCCTATGCACGCCCAGCCTTTGGACCGAGATAAGGTGACAAGAGTGATGGTTTTTATGGATTCGCGTTGGCACCAAGCCCAACTGATTGAGCGTGAATCCTTGAGGGGGGGTGATGAGTTGATGGGACCTTTGTTGATCACTGAAGCGTATTCCACCATTGTGGTGGAGCCACATTGGAGAATGAAAGTCAATGAATTGGGCCATTTGATCTTAGAAAAGCAAGAGGCCATGGCAAGCAAAATCGCATGGGACGAAAAAGTCGACCCCATGCGTTTAGAGATATTCAACAATCTTTTCATGAACATTGCTGAGCAAATGGGCCTTCGTCTTCAAAATACGGCTCACTCAGTCAATATCAAAGAACGACTTGATTTCAGTTGCGCAATTTTCGATGGCCATGGCAAATTGATTGCCAATGCACCCCACATGCCTGTGCATTTGGGCTCAATGGGTGAGAGTGTGATGTCTGTCATCCAAGCCAATCAGGGCGCGATCCGACCAGGAGACGTGTTTGTCTTGAATGATCCATATCACGGGGGTACACACCTACCCGATATCACAGTCATCACCCCTTGTTTTGTGCCTGAGTACTCTTTAACAGAGCCTTTTTTGTTTGTGGGCTCAAGAGGTCATCACGCTGATGTGGGGGGCATAACTCCCGGTTCAATGCCGGCATTTTCAACCCACATTGAACAAGAGGGTGTCATGATCACCAATTTCAAATTGGTCGATGAGCATGTTTATCAGGAGGCAGCCCTCTTGGAGCTTTTGACCCATGCGACTTACCCTTGCCGAAATCCTCAACAAAATGTGGCAGATTTGAGCGCTCAAATTGCAGCCAACGAAAAGGGTATCGAAGAGTTGCGGGTCAGTTTAAAGCAGTATGGTTTTCCGGTGGTGAAAGCCTACATGCAGTATGTCCAAGATCACGCCTGCCAAGCAGTTAAGAGTTTACTCAAGACCATCAAGTCAGGCTCTTTTCGATTGCCACTGGACAATGGTGCAGTGATTTGTGTGCGCATAGAAGTTGACTCAATCAACGCAAAAGCCATTGTCGATTTTGCAGGAACCTCTCCTCAACAGACCAATAATTTCAATGCGCCCAAAGCGGTGAGTATCGCCGCAGTGTTGTATGTTTTGAGAAGTTTGATTGATGATGATATTCCCTTGAATGCTGGGTGCCTGGAGCCTATCGAGATTCGTGTACCTCTGGGCTCGATGCTCAATCCATTGCCAGGAGCAGCAGTGGTTGCAGGCAATGTCGAGACGTCTATGTGTATAACCAACGCTCTTTTCGGTGCCTTGGGGGTACTGGCAAGTTCTCAGCCCACCATGAATAATTTAACGTTTGGAAACGAACATTACCAATACTACGAGACCATCGCAGGGGGTAGTGGTGCCGGTGGTGTCTGGGACTCTGAGGGGGTATTGATTGGAGGCTTTGACGGCACAAGTGTGGTTCAGACCCACATGACCAACTCAAGGCTTACCGATCCTGAGGTTTTGGAGTCGCGATTTCCCGTCATGCTCGAGAGATTTGCTGTTCGAGAGCAGTCTGGCGGAAACGGTGCTTACAAAGGAGGAGACGGGGGGGTGAGGTGCATTAAATTTTTGCAAGCCATGACTTTGTCCATTTTGTCCAATGGTCGCATTCATTCAGCATTTGGAGTTCAAGGCGGTGGCGACGGCCTGCCCGGTATCAACCTCGTGCACCGCGTCAATGGCCAGACTGAGGTGCTGGCTCACAGTGATCAAGCTCAGATGCAGCCTGGTGACCGTGTTGAGATCTTGACCCCTGGAGGAGGAGGCTTTGGTGAAGCATGAATTGACGCTGGGTGTGCAACTGTAGACCGAACCCACTTACATTCACATTTACTGAGTTGTCTGAGCCTTTAAATCTAAAGAAAGGTGGGTTAAAGCTTACTAAATAAACTCCAGCGACATATTGATTGATCTTTGTCGGTCAAAGTTAAAGTTAAAGTCAAAGTCAGGGGTGTATTTTGTTTGCTCTCAATTCGATATGAGCCCTAACGGCTCATTCAATCAACTCTTGCACCGCTACTTTTAACCACGGATTGGTATTTTTGAAGCTCATTTTTGATGAGTTGACCGAACTCCTCAGGCGAACTTGTGGCCACTGGACTCATCAATAGATCGAATTTTTGGCGAACGACCGGATCTGATAATGATTGAACCACTGCGTTATGGATTTGTTCAATAGTGGCCGTTGGCGTATGGGCTGGAGCGCTAAGACCCCACCACGTTTGGACATCAAAATTCTTTAGCGTTTGAGCTACTGCTGGAGTTTGTGGCAAAAAGCCAGAGCTCTGAGGACTGGTGACGGCGAGGGCCAGAAGTTGTCCAGATTTGAGGTTGGCTGAGGCGCTGGCTAGGTTGTCAACGGTGAAGTCCACTTGTCCAGATAAAAGTGCGAGTTGTGCTAAAGCGCCACCATTGAATGGAATATGGGTGGCGCTGAAGTGACCCTCGGATTTGAGCATTTCAGCACTCAAATGTCCGGCACTGCCATTTCCTGCCGATCCGTAATTCAACACGTCGGGGTGTGTGGTTCCATATAGAAATAAATCACTCAATGTGCGAATACCCAACGAGCGGGCTCGGCTCGTATTCATCACCACTACGTTGGGCACTTTGACCATTAGCGTGATCGGTGCAAAGTCTTTAATGGGATCAAAGGGTAAGGTTGTAAACAACCAAGGGTTGATGGCCTGAGTTGCAGTGGTGGCAACACCGATGGTTTTACCATCGGGTTGTGCGCGAGCAAGCATCGCCATTCCCAGGTTGCCGCCAGCACCAGGGCGATTTTCTACAACGATGGTACCCAGTGGGTTGTGAAGCGCCTGAGCCAAAATGCGCACACTTTGGTCAATGGGCCCCCCAGGCGCAAACGGTACGATGATGCGAAGTGGTTTGTCCTCATTGAATAGTGCCGGTTGTGCCTGTGCATTGAAAGCACTCAGACAACAAAAGCAGAAGAGACCAAAAATTTTCAGCACCATGGATAGAAAAAATCAATCGATTTGGCAGAGTTGTTGAGGAGTTGTTGATGTTTTGAGTCGTTGCAATGTTGTAAGGTTGCAGCGTTGCATCAATGCCGAATCAAAGGGGCTTAGGACTTGTCTTTTTGAGAGAGAAAAGAGTCGGCAAAAAATTCGTCAATGGGTAAGTTGGCCTGACTCACGAAATCTCTTTTGGCAGATTCCACCACGATCGGTGCTCCACAGGCATAGACTTGATGCGCACTCATATCAGGGTAGTCATCTAAAACGGCCAAATGCACAAATCCATTTCGACCTCGCCATTGACTGGCCTCGGAGGGTTCGGACAGCACGGGGGTATAGCGAAGTTGGGGTAGTTTCTTTTGAATCTCAATGACCCATTCGTGTTGGTACAAATCAAACAAATCTCTCGCTCCCCAGTAAAGATGGAGCGATCGCGATTTGAGACCTTCATCTTGACTCAAGACAATAGATTCAAGCATCGACTTAATGGGCGCAAAACCTGTTCCAGAGGCAAGAAAGATGATGGGCTTGTCACTGGAGTGCAGGAAAAAACCACCCAAGGGACCTTCAATGCGCAAGATGTCTTTATGCTTTAGGCTACCAAACACTTGATCAGTGAAAACACCTCCCGGCATGTGTCGAATGTGCAACTCAATGAATCTTTTGGGTGCAATGGCCTCACTGCCATCGGTTGGTGGAATTGATTTGTGATCTGAGGCTTTGGCAAAGGGCGCATTGGCCAGTGAGTAACTTCTTCGCACACCGTCCTTCAAGAGAAAATCGACGTACTGCCCTGGGATGAAATCAAAAACATCGTTTTGAGGTAGTTGAAGGAAGACTTGCATCACATCGGGTGCCAAGAGGTTGAGCTGATCAACACGCACGGGCATTTTTCGGGCCAAGGGTAAATTGACATCGAGTACTTGTCTGCAGTGGAGGACTAAATCGCTTTGAGCCACTGCACAGCAAGTGAGGATGTGGCCCTCCTCGAGTTCCTTCTCGCTCAGAGCTTTGCTCTGGTGCGCGTTGTGTCTGACTTCACCGCTCACGAGTCTACATTTACACGAACCACATGCACCATCTTTGCATCCGTAGGGAAGAGATACACCCGCCAACAAGGCTGCAGACAATAAAGTCTCGCCTTTTTGGGCAAGGAATTCACGCCCACTGGGTTCTATGCTGACAGAAAAGCTCATGGTGCTTCAATCGATGCGTGTTGAATAAAAGACTGATTTTAAGTCCAAGTGCATAACATGGCCTTGAGGCAAGGCATTGACCGATGTGAAATTTGAATTTTTTAGGCATCATTCCTTGTCCTCTTTCAAAAAACAGTCAAAATCCGTTGTTCGCTTTGCCCCTTCAATCTCCCCTATGACATGGGGCGACTCCATGTCAGACTCAAATGAGGTGTCTCAATTGTCTTGTTCCTCCACGTCTTTAGGTGCAAAACCTGCCCGGTTTAGAAAATCTCGCATCTTGATTGTGGGTTGCGGTGACGTTGGCGAGAGAGTTTTGGGGCTCATCTCTTCAAAGGCTCGCTGCATGGTGCTCACCAGCAGCGAGCACAAAGCCCCGCACTTTCGAGCCCTGGGCGCATGCCCCCTTGTTGGGAACTTGGATGATCCTAAAACATTGTCTCGTCTGGCGGGTTTGGGGGAGCGTGTTTTGCATTTGGCGCCGCCCCGCTCCACGGGCCTCACGGACACGAGAACACGCTTGCTGGTTCAAACGCTTCTCAAGCGCACTCGACCTCAGCGCATTGTTTATGGCTCCACCACTGGAGTCTATGGCGACTGTCAGGGGCAATGGGTCAGTGAGACGCAAGCACTGAACCCCACGACAGAGCGTGCCAAGCGCCGAGTGGATGCCGAGAGTTGGGTCAAGTCATTCGCTAAGAGTAAGTTCGGGATGACTGGGGTATCGATTTTGCGCATTCCAGGCATCTACGCCTTGGACCGTGAAGGTGGAACACCTGTTGAGCGGCTTAAAAAGGGCTTGCCTGTATTGAGACTTCAAGACGATGTGTACACCAACCATATTCACGCCGATGATTTGGCCGTGGCGTGTTGGCGCAGCTTGTTCATGGGAGCGGCCTTGAGAACCCTCAATATCAATGACGATAGCGTTTTATTGATGGGGGAGCATATGCGATTGGCTGCAGAATTTTTTAAACTGCCTGCCCCCCCTGCATTGAGTAAGGAAGAGGTTCAATCTGCACTGAGCCCCATGCAGTGGAGTTTCATGCAAGAGTCCCGAAGATTGATCAATGCAAGAATGAAAAAAGAACTTCGAATGAAACTGCAATACCCAACCCCATGGGATGGCTGGCAGAAGAGGAGGGGATAATTAGGTGGTACTCTTTTGCGCAGGATTCTTTGAAGCCTAGGTCAGTCAATGATCAATGTCTGAATCCATTGGTCGATTAACGTTGAGCATTGGAGCTTGATTCAAAAATGTGAGCAGCCTCTTTGGGTAAACATCTCCAATACTGGCGACTGGCTTGAACGCGTCCATCCAACTCTGCCGCAGCGCTCCAGACCCAACGAGGGTTATAGAGAACAGCACGCGCCAAGGCGATCAGATCGGCGTCACCTCGGGCCACGATATCGTTTGCTTGATTGGCGTCGGTGATGAGTCCAACAGCGGTGGTGGGTAGGCCAGATTTGACTTTGACAGCTCTGGCGTAAGGGACTTGGTAGCCAGGAGAGAGGGTGATTTTTTGCGCGTGGTCAACGCCACCCGTGGAGACGTGAATGAAATTGGCTCCGACATCTTTGAGCCTGAGAGCAAACTCAGCACTCTCCTCTCCGGTGAGGCCCTCTGGGGACCAGTCTGTGGCAGAGATCCGGATCCCTAAAACGCCCTGAAAAGCCTCCCGCACTGCTTTGAAGACCTCTAGTGGGAAACGAATGCGTCCTTCAAAACTTCCACCATAGGCATCAGTTCTATGGTTTGATAAGGGTGAGAGGAATTGGTGGAGCAAATAGCCATGGGCTCCATGAAGTTCGATGGCCTCTATCCCCAAGTTGTGTGCACGAACAGCTGCAGCCACAAAATCCGCCTTGACTTTGGCCAAACCTGCAGTGTCCAAGGCCAAGGGAGCGTGCTCATTGGGTGTATGGGGGATGGCACTGGGGGCCAAGGTTTGCCAACCTCCAGCATCATGCGATAAAAGTTTTCCGCCATTCCAGGGTGTCGCGCTGGAGGCTTTTCGACCTGCATGCCCGAGTTGGATGCATACGGGCGTGTGGGGTGCGAGTGCACGCGCTTTGTGCAGATGAGTAGCCAAAGCCTCTTGTGTGGCGTTGTCCCACAAGCCCAAACAGCCCGGTGTAATGCGTCCTTCAGGAGACACTGCCGTCGCCTCCAAGGTCACCATGGCAGCACCAGAATTGAGTAAATTGCCCCAATGCATTAAGTGCCAGTCAGTGGCTTGTCCTTCAACGGCCGAGTACTGGCACATTGGGGCGATAACGACCCGGTTGGCAAGGGTCAAAGGGCCGCTAGGGGAGGGTAATACAAATGGCGAAAAAAGAGTGGACATGGCAAGAGGGTGTGAATATAGGAGAAGAGGGTCTGCGCAGACCCAAGGGCTGGCTTATTTTATTGGGGCTCGATTTTGGCCTCTTTGATCGCTTTGGCCCATTTGGCCGTTTCCAGTTTACTGCGCTGCATCAAAGCTTCAGGCGTGCCGGGGTCAGTTTCAAAGCCCATATCGGCAAATTTTTCTTGAATTTCTTTGCTGCTTGCTGCGGTGTTGCTGGCGTGATTGAGCTTCAAAATAATGTCCTTGGGTGTGCCCGCGGGTGCAAAGCTTGCAAAGTAAGCAATGAGCTCATAGCCTTTGATTCCAAGCGCTTCATTCACGCTGGGTAATTCAGGGATGGCCTTGGAGCGCTGAGTGGAGGTGACGGCCAGGCCTCGAATTTTGCCCGCTTTGACTTGAGGGAGCATCACGGCAAAGTCGGCCGTGAACATCATCACTTGGCCTCCAATGAGGTCTGTCATCGCGTTGGGGCCGCTTTTGTAGGGCACAGAGGTCATCTCCACACCCGTCATACCTGCAAGCATGGCAGAAGACACCAGTTGAGAGGTCGAGGCTGAGGCAAAGGTCACATAGTCAGGCTTGGATTTGGCAAGAGCAATAAATTCTTTAAGTGTTTTGGTCGGCAAGTCGTTATTGACGGCAACAATCAAGGGCACTGAGCCCATAAAGGCCACGGGCGCGAACGCTGTATCTTGATCGTAGGGCAACTTTTTCATGAGACTTTTCAGTGCCGCATTGGTACTGTTGGTCCCAAATAGGAGGGTGTAACCGTCGGGCGAGGATTTGGCGACAAAGTCTGCGCCGAGCATACCGTTGACCCCCACTTTATTGTCCACAATCAGAGGTTGCTCCAACTCTTCGCCCATTTTGGCGGCAAAGGCGCGTCCAATTTGATCAGTTGCAGACCCAGCTGCAAACGGCACAATGACGTGAATGGGTTTGTTTGGAAACGCTTGTGCATGAGCTTTTAAGCCCGTTAGTAAGCCTGAGGTCAATGTCATCACCAAACCCAGGGCCGATAGAAGTTTCAAGTGGGGGGATGAAATTTTGACGGATCCAGTAGAGGGTCCCTTGGTGGAAATTCGGTGTTGCATGGTTGTCCTTTATTGGAGTGAATCCAAGCTCTTTGGGTGGGGTGGGTTCATGGATGTTGAGCCAAGGCTCAAACTCAAGATATGAACGCAATGACCGCTCAGAGTTTGTTGCTGATGCAATGATATCCAAGATTACAAGCTCACGCCAGAAATTGTGAATTGCTGCAATAGCCTCAATGCACGTATGAGAGTGAAAGGGGGACGTGACATGCAGATGATGACGCCTTCGGTCTACATTTGACGAAAAGCAACATCATCCCTGACGCCAGGTGTACTTGTGAACTTCGCATTGAAGCGATATGCATTGCTGTTTCCCTTGAACTTGATCAAGTCATGAAGCCGCCTTTGACAAGCCGACTGAACCCATCGGCACGCCAATATTTCATCTAAGACGACTTGCTCGGCATAGCGTTTGGCCATTTCCGTGTATCGCGATTTCTGCATGAACCGACGAGATATCGTCCTTTATCCCCATTTAGGCGCTGGCTCAAACATTGACTTCATGGCTTGAGCCTGTTGTGCGCAAGTGGTGTTTCTCAAAGTCAAACGGAATCACCGAAGGCTTGCACACTACAATGATCATGATGTCCAGGCGAGCGTGTAGATAAGAAAATTTTGAGAATTACAGGCTACGCGAATTGGCGCACTGTGGTTGGAATGATGTATTCAACCGTGTTTGATAAAGGCTCATCCCCCGTTAATGGCGGAGAATCATGGCTTAGAGCCTGAGAGCCTAGATTCCTTGGATTGGATGCACTCTTGAGGCTTAGGAAGCACTCAAGAGCGATACAATTCAATGGTGCCGAAGGCCGGAATCGAACCGGCACGGTGTTTTGCACCGGCAGATTTTGAATCTGCTGCGTCTACCTATTTCGCCACTTCGGCTAAAGTGTTGAGCTAAGTATTATGACACATTCAAGACCCCATTTCAAAACTTTAGAAGAAGTCGTTGGAAAAACACCTCTGGTGGCCCTGCAACGACTTGAGTCCGACTCCCTTAAAGCCAATGACAGCGTCGTTTTAGGTAAGCTTGAGGGCAATAACCCGGCTGGTTCAGTCAAGGATCGACCTGCCTTGTCGATGATTGCCAAAGCACAAGACCGAGGAGAGATCAAACCAGGGGACACCTTGATTGAGGCTACCTCAGGCAACACCGGGATCGCTTTGGCCATGGCTGCGGCCATCAAGGGCTACCGTATGGTGCTCATCATGCCCGAGGACTTGTCCATCGAGCGCGCACAAACCATGAAAGCCTTTGGTGCAGAGCTCATTTTGACCCCCAAAACAGGGGGAATGGAGCACGCTAGGGATTTGGCCATGCGCATGCAAAGTGAGGGCAAGGGCAGAGTTCTTGATCAGTTTGCCAATCCTGATAATCCAAGAATTCATTATGAGACCACAGGCCCTGAAATATGGGAGGAAACCCAAGGTCAAATCACCCATTTCGTCAGTGCCATGGGCACAACAGGGACCATCACCGGTGTGGCCAAATACCTCAAAGAAAAAAATCCCTCCATCAAAATTATCGGAGCCCAACCCAGTGAAGGCTCACGCATCCCTGGTATTCGCAAGTGGCCCAAAGAATATTTGCCCGCAATTTATGACGATACCAATATTGATGAGTTGACCTTGGTGAGCCAACACGATGCAGAAGTGATGTGTCGACGCATGGCCAAAGAGGAGGGCCTCTTTGCGGGCGTCTCTGCAGCAGGTGCGTGTTGGGTTGCCTTGGAGTTGGCCAAAAAGGTCAAGAACGCCACCATTGTTTTTGTGGTCTGTGATCGTGGCGACCGCTACTTATCCACTGGAGTCTTTCCCGCATGAGTGAATATCGGTTTTGCCCCATGTGTGCTTGCCCCTTGAGTTTGACTGAGCGTGAGGAGGATTCGGGGCTAGTGACTCGTTTGAGGTGTTTGTCGTGTGAATGGACCCATTGGAATAATCCCACTCCTGTGCTTGGGGCTATTGTCCAACGCGGTGAGCACGTGGTTCTCGCCAGAAACGCTGCTTGGCAAGGCAAGCGTTTTGCCTTGATCACCGGTTTCATGGAGGCCAATGAAACGCCCCAAGAGGGCATCACTCGAGAAATCAAAGAAGAGACCAATTTGGACGTCACGTCGCTTTCTTTGGTCGGGGTGTACGAATTTGTAAAGAAAAATCAAGTCTTGATCGTCTATCACGCCCATGCAAGCGGTGACATTCGATTGAGCCCTGAGTTGGCCGAATACCAACTCTTTCGCCCAAGTGAGATCATTTGTTGGCCAGCGGGTACGGGCCATGCCGTTGCAGATTGGCAAAGAGGCTTGGGCATTGAGCCACAATTTGTCGCTTGGGAGGACCGGGTTTGAGTCTCTGATTACTCAGAGTTTCTGACTCGCTCAGTCATTCTTTTGAATAGAGAAGAAACACCATGAATATTGATGTTGAATTGGATACCTGTGGGCTCAATTGCCCCTTGCCCATTTTGAAAACCAAAAAAGCTTTATCTTCTATGCAAGAAGGACAGTTGATTCGCGTGCGTTCGACAGACTCAGGCGCAGCCCGAGACTTTGAGGCCTTTGCCCGGCAAACAGGTCACGCTTTGGTTGAGCAAAGCACCCAAGACGGTGAATTTATCTTCGTTTTGAAAAGGCGCTAGTGGGAGATTACAACTGTAGGGCTTTGAGGTACTGAGAAAACTCGGCGGAGACTTCCCTGTGCTTCATGGCCAATTCAACTGTGGCTTGTAGAAACCCGAGTTTGGAGCCGCAATCAAAACGTTTGCCTTCGTATCGATAAGCCGTCACACCCTCGAACTTCAAGAGCTCAGAGATGCCATCGGTCAATTGAATCTCACCTAAAGCGCCTCGACCCATGCCTTTGATCAAGCCAAAGACTTTGGGACTCAAAATATAACGTCCCGCCACCGCAAGTCTCGAGTCGGTTTGCTCTGCCCGGGGTTTCTCTACAATGCGTTGCACTTGGGTGTGCCCTGCAGGTGTGACGCTTCCGCTCACAATACCGTAACGATGAACTTGCTCGGTGGGAACTTCTTGCACCGCCAAAATAGACTGGTGGGTTTCGTTGTAGAGCTCGGCCATTTGACTCAATATTCCTTTGCCATGGTCTGGGCCGAGCATCAAGTCATCGGCAAGTAAGACAGCAAAGGGCTCATTGCCGACTAGCTTTTCAGCGCAAAGTACCGCATGTCCCAATCCCAACGCTCTGGGTTGGCGTACATAAGAGCACAGCATGTCTGGGGGTTGAACCTCTCGAATCAAAGACAACATGGCAGACTTTCCCGCAAGCTCCAACTCATTTTCTAGTTCATAGGCCGTATCAAAATGATCCTCAATCGCACGCTTAGAGCGACCGGTCACAAAAATCATATGGCGAATCCCTGCCTCATAGGCCTCCTCAACTGCGTATTGAATGAGAGGTTTGTCAACCACCGGCAGCATCTCTTTGGGTTGCGCTTTGGTTGCAGGTAGAAAGCGTGTTCCAAGACCCGCCACAGGGAAAACCGCTTTGGTCAATGGCGTTGAGCTGTAGGACGTGTCTGTGGGTGCAATGGGATTGGTTGACATGGGCCGAGTGGGTTGAGCTAAAAAAAGAGTTGGGGGCTTGAGGCAGTATTTATGCTTTGAGTCGTTCGAGTTGCTCAGTGACTTTGGTGAGAGCGGAGGTGAACTCTTTGATGCGGTTGCGCTCTTGCTCAATCACTTGAGGGGGAGCCTTACTGACGAAAGTTTCGTTGGAGAGTTTTTGTTGGGCCTTGTTGATCTCTTGGGTCAAGCGATCAAATTCTTTGCCCAAGCGAAGGGTTTCTGCGGCTTTATCAATTTCAACGAACAAACAAATTCTGGACTCGCCCATCACCAAAACGCTGGCGTTTTGAGCAGAGGTTGACCACTTGGCTTCATCGTCAAAAATCTCAATGTCGCTAAGCTTTGCCAAGCTCTTGAGTACGGGAGCAATGCTGCTCACAAAGGCCTTGTCTTCCTCGGAGTTCACGCACACGAGCATCGGTACGCGCTTGGCCGGTGACAAATTCATTTGACCGCGCAAATTTCTACACCCATCGACCCAAGCTT
>DAISKH010000035.1:0-23926 GCA_036821105.1 Limnohabitans sp. | reverse complement strand
GCACCAACTCGTCGCCCGTGAGTACGGCGTGGACACCGGGCATGGCCAAGGCTTCGCTGGCATCAATTTTTAAGATTTTGGCGCTGGCGTAAGGACTCGAGATCAGGGCCACGTGAAGCATGCCAGGGCGCTGAATGTCGGCGGCGTAATGACCTTGGCCGAGCACAAAACGCTTGTGCTCGACGGCTCGGCGGTGCTTACCGATGTAGCGAAACGGGGCGCCTGCTGGAGTGACCTTCATATCTTTGGTGTCATTCGTATCAATGGATTCATTTGCCATGGTGACCCCCGGTGACTTCTGAGTGGGCGAGTCCCAATGGTTGGGTGGCATGCATCACAGCATCGACGATTTGTTGATAGCCTGTGCAGCGACACAAATTGCCGCTGATGGCCTCTCTGACTTGTTCCTTGGTGGGCGTCGGGTGTTCAGCGAGCAAGGCTGAGCAAGCGACCAGCATGCCAGGCGTGCAGTAGCCGCATTGCAAGCCGTGCTTCTCACAAAACGCATCTTGTAGTCGTGACATCTCAGTTCTGCTGGTGGCCAAGCCTTCAACGGTGGTGACTTCCATCCCGTTGGCTTGAACCGCAAACATGCAACAAGACCTCACCGGGTGTCCATCCAAGATCACAGAGCAGGCCCCGCACACACCGTGCTCACACCCGACATGAGTGCCCGTGAGTGCCAAGTCGTCTCGTAAAAAATCCACCAAGGTGGTTCTGGGCTCGACTTCGCGCTGGTAGGGCGTGCCGTTGACGGTGATTTGAATGGATTGCTTATTGATCATGGCAAGTAACGCTTGGGGTAAATGGGGGAGGAGAGGTTGGACAGTGTGGATGAATGGGACTTGTCTTGCAAAGAGGGGGCAATGAAGCTTGATCGTGCTTGATGAGTCCTTTAATGAGTCTATTAATGAGTCTATTAATGAATCATTGAATGTTTCTTTAAGCGTTCACACTGAGGGAGGAGCTGATGGCGTTTTGATGGGCTTGTTGGATCACACGCGGCAAAAGCACTCGGGCCAAGTGACGTCGGTACTGAGCGCTTGCGTGCATGTCTCCGCCGGGCTCGCACTGGGCTACAGCACTGGCACTTAAGGCTTGGAGGTCAACTTGGGCCAAAGTTTGACCGATGAGTTCTTGAGCCAGGTCTGGGAAAACACGTGGCGTGCCGTCCATGCCACCCAGACCGAATGTTGCGCGCACGATGCGCTCAGACCCATCGAGTTGCAACTGACAGGCTGCTGAGGCCATGGCAAAGTCCCCCCTGCGAATGGCAGTTTCTTCAAAGGCACAACCAATTTTGTTGCCCTGCCATATGGGAAAGTCAATGCCCGTCAAACAATCAGTCTCTCCAACACTGGTAAACATGGGGCCGAGGAAAAAATCTTCTGCTTGTACCTCACGAACACCTTCGGATTTATTTTCTAAATAAAAGGTCGCATTCAGTAAGAGTGCAGACAAGGGAAGCTCAGAGGATGGATCAGCATAAACCAAACTGCCCCCCACCGTGCCACGGTTGCGGGTTTGTTGGTGTCCTACCCATTGCAAAGCTTGTTTGACCAAGGGCAGGGAGTGTTGAACTTGCGCATGGAACTCAATGTCTCGCTGCCTCACCCCTGCACCCACGTGGACCTTGCTCTCCAAGACATCAATGCGTTTAAGACTTTGTAATCGATTGATATCCACCAGCCACTCGGGACGAGCCAGTCGCATGGCCATCATGGGCACCAGGCTTTGGCCGCCAGCGATGAGTTTGGCATCTCCCCCATATTGCTCTAAGTGGGTCAAGGCCTCATCCAAGTCGTGAGCCAAAAGGTAGTCAAAGGGAGCCGCTTTCATTGGGGGGGTGTCCTAGGTATCGAGGTGGTGCAGAGCGAATCAAAGAAATATCCAAAAATGGATTGCCTTGGGCTTCACAGTCAATGGAAATGTTGAATTTTAAAAAACCAAACACCTTCACCCAGCAACTTTTAACTATTCAAGACAAAACCCATGACAGGGATTCATTGAACATCAAGAGAGGCTCTCATGAAGGCGCAATTTTGCAGAGTGTGAGTGTTGACGATGAAGCTGTTGATTAGGGTTTACCCCGATCGGCATAACCTTTCATGGGAGTCCCGAACTTCAAGCTGAATTGGGCTTTGATCACTGGCGCATTATAAGGAGTGCAGGGGTAGGAAAAGAGTCTACTGAGTAAATTTTCGTTTTAAAGAGGCCAATGATTGATCTGCATCATGCAGGCAAACGCTGTCAGGTGCAATGATGATTGTTAAAAAAAGCCTGAGCAAAAAAATTGAACCTTGATGGGTTGAGATTTTGGTCGGGCTGCAATAAAGCGTCATGTGATTTGAACCAGTGCGTGCGGTATGATCGTGCTCTCTACATGCCCCAAGGTGAGCTGAAAAAATCACGCCCAGAGGGGCAATCCTTTGTTCAATAAAAAAGCCACGGGTTGGCCCAATTGCATTCATTTTTTATTGAGCACTCTTTTTTGTAATGATAGAAAAAACTTAAAGCCATGAGCCACAAGAACGACGGTTACCCTGATTTACACGACCATTTGGAATCTCTCAGAGCTCGCGGACTTTTACAAGTCATTGACAAAGCCATCGACAAGGACTCTGAGCTCCATCCCCTGGTGCGCTGGCAGTTTGTGGGTGGCATGGACGAGTCTGAGCGCAAGGCTTTCATCTTTACCAACATCGTCAACGCACAAGGAAGACGCTATGACATCCCTGTGGTGGTGGGAGCTTTGGCGGCCAATCGCGAGATCTATAGCGTGGGGATGGGCTGCACTGTGGAAGAAATTCAAGCGCGCTGGGATCATGCGATCAATCATCCCATCAAGCCCGTGATGGTGAGTAAGCCCGAGTGCCAAGAGGTGATTCATGAAGGTGCTGACTTGATCGGGGAGGGCAAGGGACTTGATATGCTTCCCATTCCGATCTCAACCCCAGGGTTCGATAGTGCGCCAACACTCACCGCGACCAACGTCATCACCAAGCACCCCGAGACAGGCGTGCAAAATATGGGCACCTACCGTGCAGCACTGAAGGCATCAGACCGAATGGTTGTTCGAATGGCCACCCGAGTCGGCGGTGCAGGTGGGTATTTGCATTATCAAGCTTGGAAGGCCCTGGGTCACAAGACCATGCCCTGTGCCGTGGTGTTGGGTTGTCCACCCAGTGTGGCCTTCATGGGCCCACAAAAAATGCCCATCGGCGTTGATGAGTTGGACGTAGCAGGGGGCTTGGCCGGTGCGGCAATGAGGATTGCAAACGCACACAGTGTGCCCCTCACCGTTCCAGCGGAGTCTGAGATTGTGATTGAAGGCGAGATTGATTTGGAGTTTTTGGAGCCCGAGGCGCCCTTTGGTGAGTCACACGGACACGTGGCGCTGGAGGAATTTAACTTGCCCATGAAAATCACGGCCATCACCCATCGGTTAAAGCCCGTGATACCCTCATATTTGAGTCAAGTTGCGCCCTCCGAGTCAAGCGTGATCAAACGAGTCGCTTATGAGCCACTCTTTACGGCTCACCTTAAAAATTCCCTGGGCATCAAGGGCGTGAAGAAAGTTTCCTTGCACGAGCCGCTCACCGGACTTCTTCGAGTCACCATCATCACCTTGGAGCGAGATATGCCCAAAACCGAGGTTTGGCGTGCACTCTATGGGGCTGCGTTTTTCAAAGGCGACTGCGGCAAAATTTGCATTGCCGTCAATGATGACATCGATCCAGACAATGCCGATGCGATTTTGTGGGCAATGGCTTACCGCATGAACCCCAAGGAAGATGTGCAAACACTGGATCACCGCGGCCAAGGCCATGGCCCCAAGAGAGAAAATGATGGCGAGGAGGATTCCACCTTGCTGATGGACGCCACCATGAAGTCTGCCATGCCGCCCTTGGCGTTGCCGACCCGTGAGTACATGGAGCGCTCAAAAGAAATATGGCAAGAATTGGGGCTACCCAAATTGCGTCCCCAGGCTCCATGGTTTGGTTACACCCTGGGAGACTGGTTGCCCCAATGGGATGAGGCGGCCAAAAAAGCGGCCACGGGTCGTTATTTGGAAAACGGCTTGGTGAGTTTGAAGCAGCAAAGAAACGACGTGAAGGCTGAGAGTAAATTCAGACCTGGAGAGGACTCTTAAATTATGGCCTCCACTTCCAAAAATTTGAGTAAAAAGGCAGTTGTTGAAAAAGCAGCTTCAAAAGTAGCTTCAAGACCAGCTTCAAAAGCTGTTGCTAAAAGTGGTGCAAACACTGCTGTAAAAACTGCTGTAAAAACACTTCCAAATCAAGACGTCCCCAAACGATTAATCGTCGGCATCAGTGGCGCGTCGGGCATCATCTACGGTGTTCGGATTTTGCAAGTCCTACAGGGCTCAGGCATCGAGACCCATTTGGTGATGAGTGACTCCGCACGCATGACCTTGTCCACAGAGATGAGTCTGAGTTTTGAGGAGGTGTGTGACTTGGCCACCCAAGTGCACAATGCAAAAAATATTGGCGCCACGATTTCTTCTGGCTCCTTTAAAACCATGGGCATGGTGGTCGCACCTTGTTCAATTCGCTCATTGTCCGAGATTGCCTATGGCCTCACAAGCACTTTGCTCTCAAGAGCTGCGGACGTGGTTCTCAAAGAGCGTCGCCGTTTGGTCTTGATGGTGCGCGAGACACCTCTGCATGCCGGACATTTGAAGGCGATGACGCAGGCGTGCGAGAACGGTGCAATCTTGCTCCCACCCATGCCCGCTTTTTACGCCAGGCCCAAAACACTGGACGACATGGTCAACCACACCGTGGGTCGGTGTTTGGATCTCTTTGATATTGAGACGGATATGGTCAACCGTTGGGCTGGGATGGGCAACAAAGGTTAGGCCACAATTTGAAACCTTAATCCTGGGAACCTCAAACATGACATCCAACCTTGCCGGGCACCAACACCAACTTGGGAGACATCAATGCGTAACTTAATCTCACCTCTAACCTCTAACCGTGCTTCACATATCGCATCTCTTGGAGGCTCGTTGCAAGCGTTCCAAAGGGCACCTCTTGCATGCCTAAGCCCATCGGGTGTTCTTGCTGCGATCGTGCTCACTGGCCTGATGCTGCATGGATTGACGACTTGGGCCCAAAGCCCCAGCACGTACCCCAATAAACCCATTCGCATGGTTTTGGGCTACGGTGCTGGCGGAGTGGCGGATATCACAGCGCGCTTGGTTGCTCAAAAACTCTCTGACGCGTTGGGTCAACAAGTTGTGGTGGACAACCGACCCTCTGCCGCAGGAGTGGTGGCCGGGGACATGGTGGCCAAAGCAGATCCGGATGGTTACACCTTGCTTCACATGAATTATGGCAATGCGGTGAGTCAGGCGCTCTTTAAGAAATTGCCCTACGATATTAAAAAAGACTTTGTCCCCATCTCTGCCATGGGGTTTTTTGATGTATTGATGTTGGTGGATAAAAACTCTGACATCCAAAATGTTCAAGATTTCATCTCCAAAGCCAAAGCCAATCCTGATAAATTCAACATCGGTTCGGTGAGTCTGGGCTCGGGTCAGCACATCGCGGCGTTGCTTTTCCAAAACATGGCTGGGCTACAGTCCGCGTCCTTGGTGCCCTATAAAACCACACCGTCTTTGATGTTGGGCCTCAAAGGTAAGGATGTGAGCGTTGCATTTGAGATCATCTCCCCCTCGTTGGCCTTGGTGAAGGCGGGGGAGGTGAGGGTGTTGGCTGTATCAGGCTCCACCCGTTTCAAGGGTCTTCCTGATGTCCCTACCATGATGGAGAGTGGGGTCAAAGGCTATGATGTGAAAGCGTGGAATGGAGTGGCGGCCCCCGCCAAAACACCCCACGCGATCATCGAGCGTTTGAATAAAGAGATCAATGCGATTTTGGCCATGCCCGATGTTAAACAGCGCTTTTTGGAGGTAGGTATCGACTCTCGCGGTGGTACTCCCGAGGAGCTCAAGGAGCTCATGAGCAATGAGGTTGATAAATGGAACAATTTGGTCAACACCATGAAAATTGAACGCATGTGATTTGAGTTTCAATAGGATGGAAGCGCTATTGCTCTCTTGATCCAGATCTCTCACTGTCAACGTTCAATAAATTTAGTCTTGATTTGTTCAATGGTTTGGGTGAGCGACCTTGATCTCTAACTTCTTACTTGGGCATGTGAGTCTCGGTTTGCGTGAGGGGGGAGATCATTACTCAAGTTGTGTTCACTGGATTACCTTCTCCATCACCTAGGAATGCGAAAGCTATGAAACATACATTATTTGTTTATTACAAAGTCCCCCAAGTCGATCACGCCAGTGCCAAGCTCAAAGTGGATCAAGCCTTGGCTCAAATTCAACAACAATTTGCTGAGCTTCAAATCAATTTGATGCGTCGTCCCGAAGTTTCAGCCGAGGGGTTTGAGACTTGGATGGAGGTCTACCACCATCCCAATGGCGTGAGCGCAGACATAAAGGCTTTCATCGCAGAGGTTTTCAGCAACTCAGGGCTTCATTACAAGCGTGCCATCGAGGATTTCATTGACCTTAATGTTTAAGGTTCGTTGTTCGATTTGGTGATTCAGCGCTGGAGAGAATGGAATAAAAAGGGCGTTGCATGAAAGAAGACATCACGCACGACAGTGGGTTACTTAAGGAACTTTAAGACGCAGAGATTGGTGCTGAATTTCTCAATGTCGCAAGTGAAGACGATGACCCAAGGACTTACTGAACTGCACTTAGAAAAGTGGTTGAAGCTAGGGGAGGGATCGCATCGGTCGCTGAACGGGCAATCTTTTAAATGCTCCAATATCCAGCGCCTTTCTTTTTAAGCCCTTGATGACATTCAATTATGTTCTTTATGCTCTTTGTGCATCTCTTCCTTGCCAGCACCTTCTTTGGACTCTTTGGCTGAGCTATCTTTGCCCTCGCGGTTTTCACGGGCTTTCTTTCTAGCCTCATACTCTTCATGGCGTTTCTTGCGTTGCGCCTCGGGACTGTTATCCTCTTCTTCGCCCCTCAGTTCGGCCTCTCGTTTAGCCTGGGCAAGATCTTGGAAGTGGCGCCAACAGGCCTTTTCAGCCAAAATTTCGCTCTTGTTGTCCAAGCAGTACTGACGGTGGACGTGTTTTTTAGAGTCGGTGATGATCACACTTCTATAAAGCGTCTTGTCCTTGATGTACATGATCACGGTCCTCACCTGAGGACACTCTTCAGTCAAAATGCACTCACGCATGCTGTCTGAGCCAGTGTAGAACTCGAGCATCAAATAGGGTAGTTTTTTGCCCAAGCTGGATGGGTACAGGTGCAGTGCACAAGTTGAACCACTGAGTTGGGTGAGATCGTCCTTGGCTGCCAAACGGTTCAAGTCGTTCACATTCATCTCGCGGTACCACTCGCCAACATTGGCGCGGCAGAGATAGAACTCTTCTTCTTCCTTTTTGTGGAAGGGCTCGTCAAAGGGGTGGCGTTTCTCGTCCAGGTAAAAGAGTGGCTCGATGCCTTCAAAGGTGCGTTTGGGTCGAACAGGTTTGGCTTCTTTTTTACCGCCTTCCTTCTTTTCGCCGCCTTCTTTTTTTTCTTCTTTTTTCTCGCCCCCTTCTTTTTTCTCACCGCCCTCTTTTTTTTCCTCTTTCTTCTCTTCTTTCTTTTCTTCCTTCTTTTCCTCTTTTTTCTCGCCACCTTCCTTTTTCTCTTCTTTCTTTTCTTCTCCCGCCACGGCATTGGTGCTAAACACCAGCCCCGTACTCACGCCCAGGGTGAGGGTGCAACTGATGGCCATCCACAAGGTGGTTGGGAGTAAAAGCTTGGTTAAAAAGCAAGGTGAGGTGTTCATAGGTCAAAGGGGTTGAATAGGGGAATCGACCCGAGCACAAAAGACTTGAATGGTATGAGGTGCAGGGCTACTCTGTTCGGTCCTTTTCTGTCCAGAGAGGTGAGCACTTCACGCCTCTTTACTCGGCCTACACTGGGATTGTCAGAAAGGAGGCCTGGACTTGCTGTGTGCGTAAGGTCTTGATCAAAGAGCCCTAATCGACAGAGTAACACGTGGTGTTGGAGTAGAGTTTGCCTTTGGGGGTGACGCACTGCTGAGAGACCATTTTTCTGAACATGTCCGATAAAAAGTAGGACCTGTAAACGCCACCATTTTTCGCGATCAGGTTCACGCTTCGAAACACAAAGCAAATGCTGTCCATCACACAGTCGTTCATGTCTTTACCGTTGAGATACATCTGAACGCTGATTCGCCCCGGTGACAAGCTCTTGGGCGTACCCACCGTCACGACACACTGGGTGCCCTTGATCAAGGGAAATTCCACCAATTCGCTGAAATAGTTCAACTCAGCAGTCAGCAACTCTTGGAACCACGGGGCCAAAACACCTTTACAGTCGTAGTAGGTGAGCCGATCGGACTCGTGAATAGCCTGAGTCATGGGTTGACCTTTCTTATCAAGGGTCAACATGGGCTCCTTACCTGAGGTTGGCGGGTGGGCTTTTAAGGACTGGACAGGCTCCACTCCAAAGGGCCTGGCATTCTCGCTATTGTGGTCCCGTGTGTCCCAGGAGTTCGTACTCATGGACTTGGAGGCTGAAGAGGATGATGAGCTCGTATTGCCCGTATTGGCCGAAGAAGAGTTCGCGTTGCCAGAGGGCATCGCGTCCGCGCTGGCAGAAGAGTCTTGCGACTTTTTGACGGGGTAGGGCTTGAATTGAGGGACAGGTCGCTCTTCGGCCCAACTGGGCAATAGAGAGGTCAAGGACCACAACAAAAAGACTAATAAAAGGTTACGCATAGGCTCATGATTTTAAGGCTTTGAGTCGATACAATGATGCCCAAGAAGGACAGCTTGACCTTTTCGCTAGCCTCGATGATGTTGAACACATAGGCCAATGGTGACCCAGTGACAACCCATTGAAGGCGTATTGTTCACAAAGTGTAACTCAAAGTGTGCGCACTAGGAGGGTTTTGTGAAGGCTTGGGGCTTGGAGCCTCAGAGCGAGTATCTTAGGCTGTTAAAGTGAGGGGCCTGCTAGGGCGTATCGAGCTAGTCGTTTGGGGGGCATGCGATGCCCCCGCTTTCCCTCACTATTCCCTGCTATTGCCGGCTATTGCCTGCTTTTCTCAAGAAGTGAACCCTAACCCAAGTTGGAACTCAACCGCACATGATGTTTAATCTACCTCACTTTAAGCCCTTGGCCGAGGACCGGCAAGGTGTGGGGTTGGGCGTCAATAGGTGTGCTCGTTGGATTGGCATCGCCTGGGTGCTGGTTTCGCTGGCGATATTGAGCTCATGTGGTTCGGGTACGGCAAAGGACACCTCGGCAGCCCTCCCAGGCGGGACAACCGGGGGTACGAGCACCACACCAACGCCCCCTTTGCCACCTTTTCCCCCGTCTTCTGTGTTTTCGACCTCCTACGAGTACAAGCAAGACGCCAAAGCCATGGCCTCCACGACGGTTTTGTCCTCTGCTTTGCTTGGACTGGGTATTGCTGACCCCGATAGTCGAAATGCGGTGACTTTTGGTGACTATTTCCGAGAAGGTGTGGCTCACTACTCCGCCTTTGTGATGGTCAATAGTCCAACTGGGCTTGGTTCTGCACATTTCTTTCAAAACCAAAATGGACTCTGGGTTGATAAAACCAGCACCATTTTGAGTGACAACACGGGTTGCCAAGAGGCCACTTTTGCCATCACGGCGGACTTCAATGGTGACAAGCGCCACGACGTCTTGGTCACTTGTAAGGGAACTCCCAGTACGGGCAAAGAAGCTCAAATTCTCTACCTCAGCAACGACACGACAGGGGTCTATCAAAAGATTTATTTACACAATCCCTCGATGGTGAATTACCAGTTCAAGGCAGAGCAAGCGGCTGCGGCGGACTTGAACGCCGATGGTTTGATGGACCTCATTTTGGTGGACCCAACCCAATCGGCCATTGTGCTCATGGCGCAAAAGAGCAGTGCCTCAAGCGATATCTCCTTTGTTCAGGTGAGTGACCGCATCATCGACAGTGTGGCCTCTCCGATGTTACCCACACAGTTGCATGGGGTTCAAATATTTCCTTACCCCAATGCTAGCAAGCGGCTCGATTTGATTTTGATGGGCAGTCTCAGTAATGGCAGACCTACTCTGTGGGTCAAAGGCTCTAGCGACACCACAGTTACGGCCAATCCTCAGCCTGGCACCTTCTTTTACAGCAACAGCACCCACGCCTTGCTCTTTCCCATCACCAACATGGAGAGTAGCGACATTTTCTATGAACCCGGGTTTTTCTTTCTGAACCTTCAAGACCCAGGGCACACTCAAATGCGGGTGGCCCGAATTTCAGAATCCACTTGGGTTGAGACCTTGCCCTCGATGACGCTGGCGGCCACCTTTGCCGATGGGATCAGCTTGCAAGTGATTCGAAACAGCGCCGGTAATATCGTGGTCTACGATGGCGACTGTAAGCCACAAAATTTAGCCCCGAGCACCTCGCGCTGCTCTTTGATCACCAAGTAAGCGGGCCCCGCACTTAGCTAAAAGGGGCGTAAAAAAAGGGCCTGCTCGGGCCCATCCTTCAAGCCGGCCCAACGCTGGGTTGGGCCAAGACACTTTAGCGTTTCTCGTATTGGGTTTTTCCAAAGAGGATTTCCTTGGCCTTGGCGTCATGACCGGGCTTTCTGAGGTCAGCCAAGACCTGAACGCCACGTTGAACTGCTGGGCGAGCGTCGATTGCATCAAACCAAGCTTTGAGTGTGGGGAAGTCGGCCCAATCGATCCCTTGGTTTTGCCAACTTCTGAGCCATGGATAGACTGCGATGTCGGCAATGCTGTACGTCTTACCACCCAAGAATTTGCTTGTTTGAAGACGCTTGTCCATGACCCCATAAAGGCGTTTGGTCTCTTGGCTATAGCGGTTGATGGCGTATTCAATCTTCTCAGGTGCATAGATCCTGAAATGGTGTGTTTGACCAAGCATGGGGCCCACGCCTCCCATCTGGAACATGAGCCACTCCAAGACTTCAAATTTGGCTCGGTCGGTTTTGGGTAGGAATTTACCGGTTTTCGCAGCCAAATACAGCAGTATTGCGCCCGACTCAAACAAGTGTATGGGCTTGCCGTCTGGTCCATGAGGATCGATCAAGGCTGGGATTTTGTTGTTGGGACTGATCTTTAAAAACTCGGGCTTGAATTGGTCGCCTTGGCCGATGTTGATGGGAATGGCCTTCCAGTCGCGGTTGAGCTTTAAGCCACACTCTTCGAGCATGATGTGGACCTTGTGGCCGTTGGGGGTGGGCCATGAATAAACTTCAATCATTTCTAATCCTTTGTTTCAGTCGTCAAAAAAAGCTGTTGGGGTCTCTTGGGGCAAGTGTACCCAGGCTAATGAGCTACTCCGGCCATTGATTCTAAGTCAGGCTTGTGACTGCAGTTTTTCAAGGCGCAGTTGGAGTCAATTTCTAATGCAAGGTTAAAAAATGCAAGTTCTGATCAATCGATAAGCCTTCTGTGGTTCGTCTTGATAGTCCGACTGCGGAGTAGGGGGGCCTTTTCAACCATTCAGTTGCATGTGCAATAAGGCATGACGCCATGCATTTTGCGCCAAAGGCCTCGCGCGTTTGGCTGCACTTTGTGCTTGCTCGGAGCTTGCCGTGCCCGTCTCAATGCGTTTGGCAATGCCTTGCAAAATGGCGGCAATCCGAAACAGGTTGTAGGCCAAGAAAAAATGCCAGTCACCTTCGAGTTGTGCAGGTGTTGCAAACTGGGTTTTCTCACAATACCACTCAATGTATTGGCGCTCGCTTGGGATGCCAAGCCGCTCCAACTCCAAGCCCGCCAAGCCACGAAACTCCTCGGGCTCGATGTGCCAGGCCATGCACTGATAACTCAAATCGGCCAAGGGATGACCCAATGTGGAGAGCTCCCAGTCAAGGATTGCACTGACATTCAAAGTCTTTGGGTCAAAGATCAAGTTGTCAAGCCTGAAGTCCCCGTGCACCAAACTCACCCTTGGCTCTTGGGCAATCAGGGGCAGGTGTTGGGGCAACCACTGCATCAAGTTGTCCATCTCAGCAATGGGCTCGGTGATGGAGGTGACGTACTGTTTACTCCAGCGAGATATTTGTCTCTCAAAATAGTTTCCAGGACGACCGTAGTCCGATAAGCCCACTTTTTGCAAATCGACCAAGTGCAGATCGGCCAACACCTGGTTCATGCTTTGAAAGACCTGAGAGCGTTCTTGAGGTGTCAAGTCCGGTAAGTGAGGAGCCCAAAACACCCGCCCTTGAACATAGCTCATCAAATAAAAGGCTCGGCCGATGATGCTTTCATCTTCGCACAAGGTGAGCATTTGAGCCACGGGCACGGCAGTGTTGCCAAGCGCCTTCATCACCTTGAACTCTCGCTCGATGGCGTGAGCCGAGGGGAGCAGTTGGCTCTTGGGCGCGGGTTTGGTGCGCATGACGTACTGGGCATTGGAAGCTTTGAGCAAATAAGTGGGGTTGGATTGCCCCCCTTTGAACTGCTCAACGCTTAAGGGACCTTCTAAGGTCAAGGTCTTGTCTAGCGTTGCATTGAGCCAGTCTTGAAGCTTACGGGGATCAAAGGGCAGGTTTCCCGTTGGGGTCTGTGTGCCTTGGAAGGAGTCGTCAATAGACATGGGCGTGGGCGCTTAGGAGCAAATTAGTGGACTAAGTTTTGGACTGTGTTGGTCAGTGGCTTGGTAGGACGAGCAAGGGTTTAAAACCTTCAGGCCTCGATGTGCAAGAGCGATAAACCTAAAGCTGCACGACGTCTGAGCCAAGGGCTGGCTCGGTAGCGTGGATCGGCATAGACGGTTTGCATATTAAAGAGGATTTCCAAAATATTTTGTCCCCCAAGGGCATCTCCCATACTCAATGGGCCACTGGGATACCCGAGCCCCAGTGTGGCGGCCAAGTCCAAGTCGGTGGGTGAGCAAATGCCTTGTTGACACATATCGCAACAGATGTTGATGAGGCATGCGAGCACGCGTTGGGTGACAAACCCAGCGCTGTCTTTGATCACGCTCACCGCCTTATCGTCTAGGCGCAAGATGGATTCACCCGCTTGCTTCATGTCAGCTCTGAGAGCAGGGTTGGTGGCCATGACCCAGCGCTTACTCTGACTGGGTGCAAAGAGCATATCAATACCAACTGTTCTTGCGGGGTCAAGCCCCTCGAGCACACAGGCTGTGGTCACATCAAGGCCAAGGGGAGCCACCCAACACAAGGCCTCTGGGCTAGGGGCGGCGGTGGTTTCAATCTTGACCCCCAGGGATTTAAACAAAGCGTAGAGCTCTGCACGGCGAGCTGCTTTGCTCGACACCCAGACACCAGGTAATTGCTCCTTGGGTGTGAGCGGGCCATGGATTTCTGGGGCTTGTTGCTTCACGCCTTCGCTATAAGTGTAGAACCCTTGGCCGACCTTTTTACCCAGGACTCCGCCGGCCAAACGCTGCGCAGTGATGTAGCTTGGGCGGTAGCGGGGTTCCTCATAATACTGGTGGTAAATGGCCTCCATCACGGGGTGGGAGACATCCAAGGCGGTTAAATCCAAGAGCTCAAAGGGCCCCAATTTAAAACCAGCTTGATCTCTTAAGATGAGGTCAATCTGAGAGAAGTCAGCGATGCTTTCTTGAGAAACGCGAAGTGACTCGGTGGAGTAACCGCGTGAGGCGTGGTTGACAATGAAGCCTGGGGTGTCCAGTGCTGAGACTGGGGTGTGACCCAATTGTTTGACAAACTCTGTGAGACGAGTCGCATCTGCTGGATTACTATGCAGTCCGCGAATCACCTCCACCACCTTCATGAGCATGACGGGGTTAAAGAAATGAAGACCCAAGAGTCGAGCGGGGTTAGCCAAAGCGCTGGAGATCGCGGTGATGCTCAGGGAAGATGTGTTGGAGGTGAGGAGACAATCGGGTTTTAGCACTGACTCCAAGGATTTGAAGACAGAAGTTTTGACTGAGAGGTTCTCCACAATGGCTTCGATCACCAAATCACACTCGTGCAATTCTTCCAAATTCCCGGCCAAGGTGAGGCGAGACTCGTAGACTTTGAGATCTTCTGGGGAGATGCGATTTTTATCAAGCATTCTTTGCCACTGTTGGCTGATGCTGGACTTAGCGCTCTCAAGGGCTTGGGGGTTGGTGTCGTAGATCACGACCCGAGAGCCTGCTTGCACGATCAGTTGGGCGATGCCTTTGCCCATGGCACCCGCGCCCAAGATGGCGACGAAATTAAAGGCGTTTTGTTGCTGAGTCATGGTGAATGAAGTGGTATGTAAGAGAAGATGGCGGTGAAAAGGGTGAAAGGGGTGAAAGGGGTGAAAGAGAATCTGTCAGGTTAGTCTAAACAAATAGGATTTGAGTCACCCGTTGCGACCCCACAATGGGAACTATTTTAAAGGCCAGAGTTGGCTTTGGTGTGGAGTTTGTGGCTAGGGAGCATAGCGTTGGTTCCGCCCTCTTAATTTTTTAAATTCTTTCTGATCTATTTGTTGATCGCTCACCCTCAAGTGCAGCAGACTTAGGGTAACTCTGATTGCACGAGTCTCTCAATTGCAAGATGCTAGGGGATTGCACTTGGAGGCTTGAGACCAAGCCTTGGAGATCTTTTTTGATGATTGGGTTCTTGACCCCAAGGTCGGTATCTGGGTGGGGCGATGAAGAGAATGAATATGCCAAATGAACACAATGACAAGGGGTCCCTTATTCAGGGATTGACTGGTTTTTTAGTGAGCGTTTTGCTCAGTTTCAGTGTTCAGGCCCAAGTCTCGCCGTCAACGCCTGCTTGGCCCAACAAAACTGTCACGATCGTGGTGCCCTATGCGGCCGGTGGAGGCACTGATTCCATGGCTCGATTTTTGGCGCAAAAGTTGGGGGAAGTCTGGAGTGTGCCTGTTATTGTGGAAAATAAGGGTGGCGCTGGTGGCAATATAGGCGCCGACCGAGTTGCCAAATCAACACCGGACGGCTACACATTGGTGATGATGCCTAGCAATTTATCCATCAACCCAAGCTTATACAACAACACCCCTTGGGATGCGGTGCGAGATTTCTCTCCGATCGGTACTGTTGCCACCTCTCCCATCATGGTTGGGGTTAACGCCCAAGTGCCTGTGAATTCTGTCAAGGAGTTGATTGATTATGCCAAGACCCACCCGGGAGAGTTGAACTACATCTCTTGTGGTGATGGCTCACCCCAGCATATTGCAGGGGAGATGTTCAATGCGATGGCCAAGATCAAGATTCAACACGTACCGTACAAAGGTTGTGGTGCTGCCATACCAGATGCAATCGCGGGTGTGGTGCAAGTGCTCTTTAGCACCGTGGCCAATATGAGCCCTCACATTAAGAGCGGGAAACTCAAGGGCTTTGCTGTGGCGGGGTTCAAGCGCAGTGAATTGGTGCCTGATATCCCCACGGTGAGCGAGTCCGGTTTGCCTGGATACAACTTTGATGTTTGGTTTGGGCTTTTAGCGCCAGCCAAAACGCCCAAAGAGATTGTGCAAAAAATCAACAAAGATTTGAATGCAATTTTGGCAAAAAAAGAAGTCAAGGAAAAACTTCAAATTCAGTATTACGACGTGCTCATGGGAACACCCGAAGAATTTGCCAGTTTGATAGAAAAAGATTTGGTGAGATTTGGCAAAGTGATTCGAGATGTGAATATCAAGCCTGAGTAAGGGATGGATAAGGGATAGATAAGGGATAGGGTGTCTAGCTTGGCTAGCGTGTTTGAGAACTTCAAACATTAAATTTTTTTCTACTTTTTGGGAGTTCAATTTTGAATGACACATTGATCGCCAACGCAGACACACGGCATCTTGTCACTACCCCCATCACGCCCGCCATTGGTCGTGAGGTTCACGGTGTGGACTTGTCCCAGGACATGAGTGCGGACTTGTTTGAACAAATTCAGCAGGCTTGGTTTGAGGGCTTGATCCTTCTCTTTAGAGATCAGCATTTGGAGGAGTTGGAGCAGGTGCGGTTTTGTGAGCGCTTTGGTGCGCTTGCTGGTGTCATCAATCGTCACAATGGACGCGGTGGGCACCCCTCGGTCATGTACATCTCCAATATTCGTGAAAACGGACAACTGATTGGCGCATTACCTGATGGCGAGATGTACTTTCACTCGGATCAGTGCTACATGGAAGTCCCCGCCATGGCCACCATGCTGTATGCCATGGAGATTCCCTCAAAGGGGGGAGACACGGTCTTTGCCAACATGTACAAGGCCTACGAGACGTTGCCCCCTGAGCTCAAGGCTCGGCTTGAGGGTCGAGTTGCTGAGAATGTATATGACTATGAGTCCAATGGCACAACTCGAGGCTCCCAAATCAAAGAAGGCAGTAAGCACTATGCACACCCTGTCTTTAGAACCCACCCCGTCACTGGAAAGAAGGCGCTCTATGTGAACCGACTGATGACCGATCACATTGTGGGGTTGAGTAAAGCCGAGAGCGACGAGACGCTTAACTTTCTCTTTGATCATGCCGAGCAGGCGGCCTTTCATTATGCGCACCAGTGGAGAGTGGGCGATTTGATTTTGTGGGATAACCGTTGCTCACAACATGCGAGGACTGATTTTGACGCGAGTGAACGAAGAAAACTTAGGCGCATCACTGTTTTAGGTGAGAAGCCTTATTAAAAGGAGATTCATTTCGGCCGAATTTACCTTCCTAACTACGATAACGATAACGATAACGACAAAGATTAATTTAAATGAATGGTATTCATGAACAACTCTAAATTTTTGAGTGGACTATCTAGACGTCAAGCCTTGGGGCAATCAGGTGTTGCGTTGATTACTGCAGCCTCTTCTCTTGCAACCTTCACACCTGAAGGTGCAGTTGCACAAAACTCCCATACCATCTCCTCTTCAACTTCCGCTTCTCGCACGTTTGTTTTGGTTCATGGTGCTTGGCATGGTGGCTGGTGTTGGAAGTATGTAGCCCAAGCCTTGCAGGCCAAAGGGCATCGGGTCTATACGCCTTCACTCACAGGAAACGCAGAGCGCTCTCATTTGTTGAGTGGTTCTATCAATTTGGACACGCACATCACTGACTTGGTTAACCTCTTCAAGTGGGAAGAGTTGGAGAATGTGTGTTTGGTAGCGCACTCCTATGGTGGGTGGCCTGTGGCGGGTGCTTTAGAGCAAATTCATTCGCAGGTGTCGAGCTTGGTGCTCTTGGATGCGTTCAAGCCAGAGAATGGACAAAAGGGTATGGACTATGCATCGGAGTTTAGTCGCAAGTCCTTGGCCGAGGCCATGGCTCGGGGCGAGGTCGCTCGCAAGGGACCTGGCGCAAGTGCTTTCTCGATCAAGCCGTCTGAATATGCTTGGATTGATTCGAAATTGACCTTGCAACCCAATGGTGTGGCGCTTCAACCCATTGTGCTCAGCGGAGCACGTGAGCGTGTAGCCAAAAAAACCTATATTCGTGTACCTCATTATCCCCAGCCAGCCTTTGATGCTGCGCTTGCTCAGTGCAAGTCCAGTGGGGACTGGAGGACATTTGAAATTTTAGATTCTGGCCATGACGCCATGATCGATCAACCCGGCAAAGTCACCGAACTTATCCTGGCCTCGGCTTGATGGGTCTTGGGGCAGGGGCCAGGGTAGGTTTGCAACACTTCCTCAATGTGGGAGGGCACGAGACGTGAGCGTCAGTGCCAACTGCTGTGCTTCATCAAGTGAGTTGCAGTAATGTGTTTCCTCCGCCCCCAGACTGTCACTCAAGTACAAGTCCACTTGGTACTCAAGGGTCTGATCAAAATGCGTCATCACGGTGACGACAGCAACCTTGGAGCCGTCAAGACTCTCACTTTGAAATAACAGATCATCGTCCATGAGGCTTGGGGTTATTGTTGTTTGGCCCTTTGGAGCTCAAGGGGATGGTTGTGGGGCTTAAAGAAGATGCCAGAAGGAATGGGTTGGAGAAATTCGTGTGGCCATTGATAGACATAAATCCAAGCGCTCAGGACCGAAGTGCCTGAATGGACAGAGCTGATTTTGCGCTGATATTCATGGGGCTTGGGATCACTTTCAAGGCATTGTTCATATGCGTCCATGAAACTCAAGGTCGCATGAGGATGGTGTAAACGCCTGAGTTCTCCATAAACCCATTGGTGCTCCTGTTTAGTTTCAACCGCTGCGGGGTACTGATCCATGACCAAATACAGGCGTCCTGCCCATTTACCGCGACCAATAAGTTCACTCTCTTGGTGCAGTCTCTTGGCGGCTTCATTATCAAATTCACTGCACAGCGTGCCGTAGGTGAATAGTAGATCGAGCATGGCAAAGTAAGTGCTATGTGACAGTGCATCGAGTTTACAGTAAGCTTGGGGATTGTCACCAAAAAACCTCACTTTCCCCTGCGTAGCGTTGGGCGCAGGCATACAGTGAGGATTTTGAGCCAGTTGATTGATCTAAAGTTAATGTGGTCCTTGTTGGCTTTGAGCACAATTCTTGCATTCTTTAATCAGCCAAACGATCCTTGCCAACGAAGACTTTGGTGTGTTTTATTTGCCGATCTTGGAGTCCAATGATGCGAATTTTATCGATCAATACGGGGGTGGTTGCACCTCTTTTTGCGCCTACCCAGGGCCAAACCCAAAGCGTGAGGTCAGCGTATCACAAGAGTGTGGTGAGCAGTTTGTCCAACCCGAGGGAGGTGGCTGTGAGCGTGATGGGTTTGGAGGGGGATGAGCAGGCTGACCGAGCTGTTCACGGAGGGGAGGATAAGGCACTTTATGCCTATCCCCAAGAGCATTATTCTTTTTGGGAGGAGCTGATCAAGCGGGAAACACATACCATGCCCCATTTTGAGGCAGGTGCTTTTGCGGAGAATTTGACCGTCGAGGGTTTTAATGAGTCTGAGGTTTGGGTGGGCGACTTGTGGATGGTGGGCAGCGTGGAGCTCACGGTCGTGAAACTTAGAGAGCCGTGTTTTAAATTTACCGCTCGCATGAATTACAAGGGGGCTGCCAAAGCCATGATCCAGTCCGCCAAGTCAGGCTGGTATTTGCGAGTTCGGGTGCCCGGTAGCGTTAAAGCTGGGGACACCATTCGAGTGGCGCCGGGCCCAAGAAAGATCACCATTCAGCAACAAAATGCCATGTTGCTGCAAAAGACGACCAGTAGCCAAGATCTTTTTGATTAATGGACTTAACCTAAGGGTACTTCAGGCACTATGTCGGAGACAACTTGGCATCATCACGACCCCATCAGGGGACATGATGCTCTCCTAGTCAATGTTTTGAACGTACTGCCCTGCGACTACAGTTAATAAGTTTTGTAGGGTAAAAATTTACCAGACAAGGTCACTTTCACCCGGTCGCCTTTGGGGTCGGCTTCACGATCAATGTCCATGGAAAAATCGATTGCACTCATAATGCCATCACCAAATTCCTCATGGATTAGCTCTTTAATGGTGGTGCCGTAGACATTCACAATCTCATACCAACGGTAAATGAGTGGGTCGGTCGGGACCGCAGTATCCAATGACCCCTTGTAAGGGACTACTTGTAGCCATTTGATTTCTTCTGCGTTTAAGCCAAAAATTTTGCCAATGATTTTGGCTTGTTTTTCATCCAAGGTCATCTGACCTAGGCAGGCCGCCGTTGTCCACTCCTTGGAGAGTTTTACTTTTCTCGCAACATCCTCCCATTTAATGCCTTTGGAGACTTTGGTGCTGATGATTTTTTCGGTCACGTCATTTCTGTTCATGTGCATTACTTTCTATTGAGTGGTTAAGGATAAAAAAAATAGTGAGATTGTTTTAGCAATTTTTAAGCCAAAGGCTTTTTGCGTTGTAAATCAGGGGCCTCGTGATTGACGATTGGATGGGCCGAGAGTTCTTATCAATCAATACTTAAGCCCATTAGCGTGTCAACAGTTTAGAAGCATTCTCGAAAGAGGAGTATTGCTGTTATAAAAAAATTAATTTGAGCTGTGTGAACTTGTTTTTTAACTTGACTTTTGAATCGAATTAAAACTTGACCGACAAGTGAATTTTTTAACTGTACTAAGAGCTGATGAAATGGTTTTCTGGTGGGATGCAAATCATGAGCTGTTGTGCGTCAATCGACAATGTGAGCGCATTTTGATCCTGAAATTGAATGCACGCTATGACCATACCAAGAATACTTTTCACTGATGGTCTTTATAATGAAGTCATGGACCAATTTTCTCTTTTTAACTCTTTTGAGTTTGATCATGTGCTTTATCATTTTGTTGACTTTAAGCGCATAGCAAAAATACTTCCCTCATTTGATTACAACCGTTTGCCCTATTCAATGAGGGTGCTGCTTGAGAGCAACTTAAGACGTTCTGAGAGCTTGGAGTCCCAACAAAAGGTACTACAAATTTTCGCTGATTGGCTAGAAAATCCTGAGTCCCATGCCAATGTCAACGTTTATGCCTCTCGTTTATTGTTGCAAGATTACACGGGCATTCCAGTCTTGGTTGACTTGTGTGCGCTTCGCCAAGTTGCGGTCGATGCAGGGATTGATTTCAACCGCGTGAATCCAGCAATTCCAGTTGACTTGGTTGTAGACCATTCCATCGTGGTCGATGATTTTGGGCGTTCAGAGTCTAAGGCTATCAATTCAAGCAATCAGTTTGCTAGAAACACAGAGCGATTTACGTTTTTGAAGTGGTTTTCACAGTCTTTTGAAAACACCCGCATCATTCCTCCTGATTCGGGTATTTGCCATCAAGTCAATTTGGAATCCTTGGCCACTGGATTTTCTCTCTCAAACGTGGATAAAAGAACGGTGATCTCTCCAGAGGTCGTCATTGGCACCGACAGTCACACGCCCACTATCAATTCAATTGGTGTGTTGGGTTGGGGTGTGGGGGGAATTGAGGGGTTGACCACTGCTTTGGGGCATCCCATCGTCAGCCCCATGCCCAAGGTGGTTGGTGTGAGGTTGATGGGAGAATTGTCCCCGACCGTCAAAGCCACCGATTGTGTCCTTACGCTCACCTCAAAGCTCAGACAATTTGGTGTTGTGGAAAAATTTGTTGAGTTTTACGGTCCTGGTGTTGCAAGTCTTACGGTGACTGATCGGGCCACGATTGCCAACATGTCGCCCGAATATGGAGCAACGTGTGCCTTCTTTCCCTGGGATGATCAAACCATTGATTTTTTCAAAACCACGGGGCGTGAGAATGCCGAGCTGTTGAAGAGGTATGCGCAGTTGGCGGGATTTTGGGCTGGTGACACTGGTGAATTGAGCGATTTGACTGAATCAGGCCAATCGACTCAATCGACTCAATCGATTCAATACTCCGAGTGCATTGAAATTGATTTAAGCAGCATTGAGCCGGTGATGGCAGGACCCAAGCGTCCCGACCAACTCCAAGTCTTATCCCAAGTGCCGGCTTCATTTGAGGAAGCTCTCAAAGTAGGCCCTCCCGTCAATTCGTCTGTCTATCCTACTGGCGCAATAGCGTTGGCTGCCATCACCAGTTGCACCAACACGGCCAACCCGGATTTGATCATGACTGCGGCCTTGTTGGCCAGGAATGCATGCAAGCTTGGATTAAAGGTGCCACCTTGGGTGAAGACGCTTTTTGCGCCAGGAAGTCTCACCGTGAGTGATTATTTGACTCAGAGTGGGCTACAAACCTATTTGGATCAATTGGGCTTTCATATTGATGGATTTGGTTGCACGGCTTGTATTGGTAATTCAGGCAGTTTGGTGCCTGACGTTGAAGCGGCCATTAAAACACAAGGACTGGTGGCGGTGTCGGTGCTGTCTGGTAACCGCAATTTCAGTGGCCGCGTACAGCAAATGTTGAGTCTGAATTATTTGGCCTCTCCACCCCTCGTGTTGGCCTATGCGATCGCAGGACGTATCGACATTGATTTAAGCCACGCCCCCATTGCAGAGGTGCAAGGACGAGGCGTATTTTTGAAAGAACTTTGGCCTACTGACGAAGAGGTTGAGCACTTAGTTCAAACCTATGTCAAAGCTGAGTTGTACGTCTCTCACCGGCAGAAAATCGGCCAAGGCTCGAAAGCGTGGACTCAATTGACTACAGAAAGCGACAAAGTTTACAACTGGTCAGACCCCAATGGCTTTGTGGCGAGACCACCTTTCTTTTACCCCGGGGCGCACTCAGCAACGCCCAGCACATTCATTCAAAACGCTCGCGTCTTGTTGCTCTTGGGTGATGGTGTGACGACTGATGACATCTCACCCGCGGGCAACATCCAGCCTGGCACCTTGGCGGGGAATTATTTGAAAGGTTTGGGGCTAGGGGAGGCGCAACTGCACACTTTTGGTGCAAGGCGAGGCAACTGGCAAGCCATGCTCAAAGGCGCTTTCACCAATCAGAACTTGCACAACGAATTGGCCCCAGGAAAGAGAGGAGGCTATACCTTCAATCACATGAGTCAAAGCATCGCCCATGTGCTTGAGACAGCGCAGGATTACCAATCGAATGGCATTGAGAGTGTGATCATCGGGGGGAAAAATTATGGCATTGGATCTTCTCGGGACGATGCGGCCAGAAGCACTCGGCTACTGGGAGTCAAGGTCGTGATTGCTCAGAGTTTTGAGCGCATTCATCGCTCCAACTTGGCCGCGTTTTCGGTCTTACCCTTGCTGTTCTTAACTGGTGAGAGCAAAGAGAGTTATGCACTCATTGGGTCAGAGAAATTTTCATTTGACCTCTCGGGTGGCTTTCCCCTGGCGGGCGAGGTGATCAACGCCCGAGTTGAGAGAATGAGCGGCGAGATTTTCGAGTTGCCACTCAAAAGCGCTTTACGCCAAGAGGAGTTGGCAGCATTTTGTGCGGGTGGCATTTTGCCCATGTTGTCGCAAGAGTTACTTGCAAAAGCATAAATGGACCGATCAATTGTTGAGAGAACTCGAATGAACTTAAAAAAAATTAGCATCTCAGTAATGACGCTCTTGGGGTTTTGGGGGTTGATCACTTTGGCCAGCGCCCAAGTCAATCGCACGACCCTTTATGTGCCATTCACTGCTGGTGGGACCGTGGACATTTTTGCCCGGGTGATCGCGCAGGAGTTGTCGCAAAAGTCTGGTGCTCCATTTGTGGTTGAAAATAAATTGGGGGGCGGTGGGATTATTGCGACCAACGCTGTGGCCAAGTCCAAGCCCGATGGACTGACGCTGCTAGCCTTTCACCAAGGCATTGTCTACAACAGTGCACTCTCAAGTACTCTTCCCTATGATTTGATGAAAGATTTGGTACCCATTGCCATTGTGGGAGTCACGCCCAATGTATTGGTCGTTCCCTCAGGAGCCCCTTTTAAGACGCTTTCTGATTTTGTGGCTCATGCCAAAGCCACTCCCTTGGTACTCAACTATGGCTCCGCTGGCATTGGTAGCAACGGCCATTTGGCCATGGAGATGTTTGAGTCGGTGGCTGGAATCAAACTCACCCACGTACCTTATAAGGGGATGCCTCAAGCTGTGGCTGATGTCGCGGGTAATCAGATTCAGGCCGTTCTCACCACTTTGCCCGCTGCCATTCCTTTTATTCAAAGTGGCAAAGTCATTGCATTGGCAACTTCTGGGGTGAAGCGCTCGTCCGTCTTGCCCAATGTACCGACGATGGCGGAGTTGGGTTACAAAGGGTTTGTGTATGAGCCTTGGTATGGTTTTTTGGGGCCCTCAGGGATGAGTAGTGAGGAAGTTGAAAGACTCAGCGCTCTCATTGTGGCTTCTTCTAGCAATCCTGAAGTTGCCAAAAAACTCACCATGGAAGGCATCGAGATGCGGCCTACGGGACATCAGAAATTTCAAAAGATCCTGGCTGACGATTTCGTCACTTGGGGCGAGACCATAGGGCGATTGGGCCTTAAAAATCAATGAACTCTTGATTCAACGGGGCGCCATTAGAAATTTTTGCTCCAGAGGTCAAAGAAGCCAGT
>DAISKH010000034.1:17844-24126 GCA_036821105.1 Limnohabitans sp. | reverse complement strand
TTGCACCTGCAGCACACGCGCCAAACTCAGACCGCACGGCTGTGTGAACCATGAAAGAGTGGGCTCATGGCCCAGTGTGGCCGAGGTAAAAATCCAACTCTTGGGAAAGCCCCCTGAGGAAGTGGGCGTTGTCGTGTTGAGGGCCTCCCCTTGGGTTGAATCCGTCAAAGCCTGGGGCCCAACTTCGCTCTCATCTTGAACGCTTTGTGGACCAACACCCGCGACCAAGTCACTTGGGTTCAAGTTCAGTGCGCCCATGATGCATGGCCCCAATTGCTGTGCAATGTCCAAAGGCGCCTGCACCAAACGCACCCCAGCCCCTACATCGAGCCAGCGAACAAAACCACTGTCCAAGGGCTTTTGAAACAGCACCAACATTTCAAGCAAATCAACAACACGCTCTTGTAACCTGAGCCACTCAGGTGCGGTGGGGGTCATGGGCTCAATGGCTTGCCCCATCTCTTCAAGCATCTCTTGGGTGAGAGCCAAAACATTTGCCCACAACTCTTCATTAACACCCTCAGGCGCCATCTGCGTCCATGACAGCTTGGATAAGCGCTCTGATTTGGCAAAGAGCCCTCTCCAATCCTTGGCACACAACTCCAATTTGGAGGCCATCTCTCGCCACTCTCCCAGACCTTTGGCCGTACTCTCTCCTGTGGCCAACACATCTCTGGCCAAGTCCAACAACTGAGAGGTGCCCATTTGTTGCCCCAGAAAATTCACCCCAATTTCATTCAACTGGTGTGCTTCGTCAAAAATCACCACCCGTGCATTGGGCAACAACTCAGCCATGCCACTTTCTTTCATGGACATATCGGCAAAAAACAGATGGTGATTGATCACGACCACATCACTGGCCAGGGCCTCTTTGCGGGCCTGGGAGACATAGCATTTTTTAAAATCAGGACACTCTGAACCCAAGCAATTGTCCCGTGTCGAGGTGATCATGGGCAATAACGCACTTCTTTCATCCAGACCTTCGAGTTCGCTCAAATCCCCTGTCATGGTTCGGTGAGACCATTTCTCCACCTTGGCCAAGAGAGTCACAACGTACCGATCGGGGAACAAGCCCTCTTGACGGGCGAGTGCCATGCGGTACAAACACAAGTAATTGGCGCGCCCCTTCAATAGGGCCATTCGCGCGGGAAGCTTCAAAGCACGAATCACTGCCGGCAAGTCTCGGCCAAAGAGTTGATCTTGCAAGGTTTTGGTGGCGGTCGAGATCACCACCCGCTCGCCACTGAGTAAAGCCGGCACCAAGTAAGCGAAGGTTTTGCCAACACCCGTACCTGCTTCGACGACCAAAGCACCACCCTCAGCCACCGTTTGTGCAACGGCCAATGCCATTTGGGTTTGACCCTCGCGCACACGAAAATGCGGATCCACCTGTGCGAGAGGTCCCTCGTCAGTAAATATTGTCTGCACCGCTTGGACAAGCTCGCTCACGGAGTTCGCCCCGCGTTGGATGACGTTGTGGGGGAGTTTGCCGTGGGGGGTGCCTCCGCGCTCTTGGGTTGATGGCGTTGCAACTCCTCAAAGGTGGGCAGTGGCTTGGGGTGCAGTGTTTTCTCACTCAGTCGCTTTTGCACCTGCGCTTGGTGCTCGCGTGCATTGGCGAGCTTTCTCTCGTACGCCTCTTGCGCCTGGGACTGCTCGCCAAGGGAGGGTGAGGGCTCAGAGGGATGGGTTGGAGATTTTGGAGTTTGAGTCGCCTGACGATCATGATCGAGCAAGACTTTTTGATGTTGTGCCATGCGTTCATCGTAGGCATTTTGGGCCTTCATCATCCGAGCGTTTTCACGCGCTTGGGCTTGTGCGCTTTGCTTTTCACTCAAAGCCTCCAAACTATCTTGAGCCTTGATTGCACGCTCGAGGTCATCCAATGAAACCATCTCTTCCTTGAAGGGCCTCAAGTGATCAATGCGTTGGGCCTGGGCATCGAGTTGACAACCCGTCACTGCAAAGCGAGATGAACACATCTGCATTTGCCTTGAAAACTCAGCCTCCACCGCATCCATTTGGGCCTTGAGCAAGGATTTTTGATGCCCCACTTTTTCCAGCAGCAACGCTCTTTGCGCAGGATCCTGGGCCCCCTCTTGCCCCAAGCCCGCTGAGAGCGGGGAGGCTGGTGAAGGGGGGACAATTTGGGCCCAGGCCAAAGCCGTGCCCAATAAGCCACAGACCAATGCTCCCAGTGCCTGAGCGCAACAGTTGGCGAATAAGCCCGTAGGGGAACAACCCGGTGCGACACCTGAACCGGGCCGGTACTCAAAAATCTTCACACGAATCATGCAGTCCTACTGTGAGGAGGGGTTGAAGAGGGTGACTCTAAAGCCCACAGAGTCCCAATGAGATCATTGTAGACCTTGCATGGGTTTGAGGGTCAGTGCCGACAGAACCTTCTCAGCGCTCAGACCAAGGCCGTATCGACATCTCGTCTCTCAAGGGCCAAGAATTCCTGCGACTGCATTTCGGTGAGCCGGGAGACGGTTCTGGGGAACTCGTGAGACAAGGGGCCTTGCAAATAAAGTTGCTCAGGAGGAACTTGGGCACTCATCACCAACTTCACTCGGCGGTCATAGAGCACATCCACCAACCATGTGAAACGGCGAGCTGGACTGGCCATCCTCTCGTTCATTTGTGGGACATCGCTCAAAAAGACAGTCTGAAAACGACTGGCAATCTCCAAGTAATCATGATGCGAGCGTGGCCCCCCACAAAGTGTCTCAAAATCAAACCACACGACGTTTTTGGAGACTTTGCGTGCCTGGATCTCCCGCGACTCAATCGTGAGCGTATTACTCATCAACGTGTCGTGGGCCATGAGCCTCTCAAACGTCATGAGCATGGAGCGCTCGGCCCTCTCGTCGTTGGGGCACAAATACAAATCGGCTTGCTCCAAAGTCAATTGCCGATAGTCTGTACCCGCATCCACTCGGATGACTTCCAATTTCTCATTCAACAGTGCCATCGCTGGCAACAAACGATCCCGGTGCAAGCCATCAGGATACAGATCATTGGGGTGAAAATTTGAGGTGGTCACAAAACCGACTTGGTGATCAAACAACGATTGGAGTAAGCGGTGCAAAATCATCGCATCGGTGATATCGGAGACATGGAACTCATCAAAGCAAATCAAATCGTAGCGCTCAGATATCTTGCGCCCCATCGCATCGAGGGGGTTTACCGTGCCTTGCAAGGCTTGCAATTCGTGGTGGACTTCACGCATGAATTCATGAAAATGCAGCCTTGTTTTTCTCTTGGTTTGAACACTTTGATAAAAGCAGTCCATTAAAAAACTTTTCCCACGACCCACACCACCGTAGAGGTAAACACCCTTGGGGGCCTCTTTTTTATTAAAGAGTGAGCTCAACCACGATCCCTTGGCTTCAAACTGAGCCCATTGCGTCGCACATCGATCAAGTGACTGGACCGCGCGCAACTGCGCCTCATCACTCTTGAACCCCTTCACCAAGAGTTGCTCTTGGTAAGTTTGCATCACACCAGTCATAGAAAGAAATACTTTTAAAAGTTAAGGGCTCTCTTGTCCACAGCCAACGCGGCTTCCTTGGTGGCTTCACTCAAGGAGGGATGGGCATGACAGATGCGGGCGATATCTTCGCTGGAAGCTTTGAATTCCATGGCCATCACCGCTTGAGCCACCAATTCACTGGCCGATGGTCCAATAATGTGAACGCCCAACACTTCATCACTGTCTTTGTGAGCCAATATTTTCACAAACCCACGGGTGTCGCCCAATGCCCTGGCTCGACCGTTGGCCAAAAAAGGAAATACACCGGCGTTATAAGGAATGGCTGCTTTTTTGAGTTGCTGCTCAGTCTGCCCCACCCAAGCTATCTCGGGGCTGGTGTAGATCACCCAAGGGATGGTGTTGAAGTTGACATGCCCGTGCTGACCAGCAATTCGTTCAGCCACTGCAACTCCCTCCTCCTCAGCCTTGTGCGCAAGCATGGGGCCCCTCACCACATCACCCACCGCCCACACATTGGGCAAAGAAGTGCGGCAGTGCTCATCCACGACCACACAACCTCTCTCGTCCAAAGCCAAGCCCACATTCTCAGCTCCTAGGCCTTGTGTGTTGGCAATGCGTCCGATGGAGACGATGAGTCTGTCCGAGGTCAAGCTCAGCGCCTCACCTTTGGCGTTGGTGTAGGAGACCGTGACTGATTTGCTCGTTTTGTTGACCGCTTGGACCTTCACACCGAGCTCAATTTTTAGACCTTGTTGGGTCAAAATCTTGAACGCTTCTTTCGCCACTTGTTCGTCAACGGCACCCAAGAAATCCGGTAGCCCCTCCAACACGGTCACCTCTGCGCCCAAGCGCCTCCAGACCGAGCCCATCTCAAGACCGATCACACCTGAGCCAATCAGGGTGAGCTTTTTGGGCACCTGGGCCATTTGGAGGGCTCCTTCATTGGAGAGAATTCTCTCCTCATCAAAGGGGGCCAAGTCCAACTCTCTTGCTTTGGAGCCCGTGGCGATGATCACATGCTTGGCCGTTAAAGTCTCCGCTTGAGCTCCACTCGCCTTGGGTGTGACTTGCACGTTTTGTAAGCCCTGGTCAGCCCCTGAAACCAAAGTACCTGTAGCGTGAAAGAAAGTCACCTTGTTCTTTTTGAACAAATACAAAATGCCTTGATTGTTTTGCGCAACCACTTGGTTTTTTCGCGAAAGCATGGAGGGCAAATTCAAACTCACCCCCTTGACCTCAACACCGTGTTCACCCAAGTGATGGGCGGCATGCTCAAAGTGCTCAGAAGACTGCAACAGTGCCTTGGAAGGTATGCAACCCACGTTGGTGCAAGTACCCCCAGGCGCAGGAGCGCCCTGCTCGTTACTCCAGGCGTCAATACAAGCGGTTTTGAGTCCGAGTTGTGCACAGCGGATGGCGGCAACATAGCCTCCAGGACCGGCACCAATGACGATCACATCAAATGATTGGCTCATGGCATCAGGTCCTTAAATATCAAACAATAAGCGTGCAGGATCCTCAAGGGCCTCTTTCATCGCCACCAACCCCAGCACCGCCTCACGTCCATCGATGATTCGGTGGTCATAGCTCATGGCAAAGTAGTTCATGGGACGAATCACGATTTGACCGTTCTCCACCACCGCACGGTCCTTGGTGGCATGGACTCCCAAAATGGCCGACTGAGGGGGGTTGATGATCGGTGTTGAGAGCATGGAGCCAAATACGCCGCCATTGGAGATGGAGAAGGTGCCACCCGTCATCTCTTCAATCCCCAATTTACCGTCACGAGCCTTGGTGCCGTATTCGGCAATTTTCTTCTCCACGTCAGCAAAACTCATCTGGTCAGCATTGCGCAATATGGGCACCACCAATCCACGTGGAGAACCTACTGCGATGCCAATGTCAAAATACCCATGGTAGACCACATCGGTGCCGTCCACAGAGGCGTTCAAGACGGGATACTTCTTCAGAGCATGAACTGCGGCTTTGACGAAAAAACTCATGAAGCCCAACTTGACGCCGTGCTCCTTTTCAAACTTTTCTTGAAAGCGCTTTCTCATCTCCATCACCGGAGCCATGTTCACTTCGTTGAACGTCGTCAAAATGGCATTGGTGGCTTGGGATTGCAAGAGTCGCTCTGCCACCCGAGCTCTCAATCGGCTCATGGGCACACGCTGCTCTGGGCGCTCACCTTGGTCCATCAAGGGCAAGTTCACTTGAGGCAACGGCACAGAAAGGGATGTCTGAGCCGCTGGCTTGGACTGAGCTACAGCTTGAAGGGCATCGGCCTTGGTAACGCGAGCATCTTTGCCGGACCCCACCATTCCTGCTGGGCTTAGGGAAGCTTCAGACAATATTTTTTGCGCCGCAGGCATCGCAACTCCTGCCATCGTCTGAGATGAGGCCTGTGCGCTTGCCGCAGAACTGGCCTGAACCGCTTGAGCGAGAGGAGCCGATGCGGCGCTAGAGGCTGCTGCACCAGTGGCAGCGGGAGCGGCCACTGCCTGGGGGTCGATGCGAGCAATCAGTTGCTCAGCCATCACCGTAGCCCCATCGGGCACCAAGAGTTCAGTGATCACGCCGGCTGACGGTGCCGGTACTTCCAAGACGACCTTATCGGTTTCAACCTCGACCAAGATTTCATCGACCGCAACAGCTTGACCCACGGATTTTTTCCAGGTGAGAAGAGTGGCCTCGGCCACGGACTCAGACAACTGGGGGACTTTGACTTCAACAATAGACATGATGGACCTTCAATGATTTAGGTGGGGTGACTGGACTCAGGT
>DAISKH010000034.1:0-17834 GCA_036821105.1 Limnohabitans sp. | reverse complement strand
GTTTATTTGGTGAGCACAAAGCCCTTGAGTTTTCCAAACGCGCCTTCGACCAAGGCTTTTTGCTGCTCTTGGTGAAGATGCGAATAACCCGCTGCGGGTGAGGCCGAGGCCGTTCGACCGGAGTAACCCAATTTCTGGCCCTCGCTCATGTTTTCATGAATGTAGTGTTGTAAGAAAAACCATGGTCCTTGATTTTGTGGCTCATCTTGGGTCCAGACGATCTCACTCAAGTGGGGATATTTTTTAAGCTCCTGGGCAAAAGCTTTATGTGGGAAGGGATAGAGTTGTTCGATTCGCACGATGGCGACATCGTCCAATCCCTTTTCTTCTCGTTTTTTCATCAAGTCGTAGTAGACCTTGCCTGAACAGACCACCAACCGTTTGACGCGGTCCGCTTTCAGCTCATGCGTCTCTGGGATCACCGTCTGGAAACTGCCCTTGGTGAATTCAGACAAGGGGGAGGTGGCATCTTTGTTTCTTAGCAAAGACTTGGGGGTAAAGATGATCAGGGGCTTGCGAAGGTTCCTCACCATCTGTCTTCTGAGGACATGAAAGATTTGACTCGCCGTGGTGGGCTGCACAATTTGCATGTTGGTATCAGCAGCGAGTTGCATGAAGCGCTCAATGCGTGCTGAACTGTGCTCGGGTCCTTGGCCCTCGTAGCCATGGGGGAGCATCAAAGTGATGCCATTGACACGCCCCCACTTCACTTCGCCTGAGGCGATGAACTGGTCAATGACCACTTGCGCACCGTTGGCGAAGTCTCCAAACTGAGCTTCCCAAATGACCAAGGTGCTTGGGTCGTTTGAGGCGTAGCCATACTCAAAGCCCAACACGGCCTCTTCTGACAAGATGGAATCGATCACCACAAAAGGGGCTTGAGTGTCCGAGACATTTTGCAACGGGACATAGGTCCCTGTGTCCCACTTCTCTCGGTTTTGATCATGGATCACTGCATGACGATGGGTGAATGTACCGCGCCCACAGTCTTCCCCAGAGAGTCTCACCGGAAAGCCTCCTGCTACCAAAGAGGCCAAGGCCATGTGCTCGCCCATACCCCAGTCCACGGGAATCTCGCCTCGTCCCATGGCGGCTCGGTCGTCGTACACTTTTTTGACCAACTGGTGCGGTGTCACACTAGAAGGAATCGTAGTGATTCTTTGAGCCAATCGCTTCCACTCACTAAGAGGAATGGAAGTGTCACCAGCATCCGTCCACTTCTTGCCCAAATAAGGGCTCCAGTCTACGGTGAACTGACTCTTGAAGTTGGTCACGATAGGGTCCACCGTGTGCACGCCTGCATCCAGCGCTGCTCGGTAGGTCTTCACCATTTCGTCACCCAACGTGTCTCCCAATCCTTGCGAGGCCAAGCGGTCTGCATAGAGTTTTCGCGTTCCGGGATGGGCGGCAATTTTTTTATACATCAAAGGCTGGGTGAGACTGGGAGTGTCTTGCTCGTTGTGGCCTAGTTTTCTAAAGCAAATGATGTCCACCACCACATCCTTGGAAAAAGTCTGACGGAACTCCAACGCCAACTGGGTCGCCAACGCCACCGCCTCCGGATCATCCCCGTTCACGTGCAAGACGGGAGACTCGATCATTTTCACCACATCGGTGCAATAAAGTGTTGACCGTGAATCACGAGGATCCGAGGTGGTAAAGCCAATTTGGTTATTGATCACAATGTGAAGGGTCCCACCGGTGTAGTAGCCTCGGGTCTCGGCAAGAGCGAGTGTCTCCATCACAACGCCCTGGCCAGCAAAGGCTGCGTCACCGTGAACAAGAACGGGCAACACCTGTTGACCCTTAGGGTCGTGTCGACGGTCCATGCGAGCGCGCACGGACCCCTCCACCACAGGGTTCACAATCTCCAAGTGCGAAGGGTTAAACGCCAAGCTCAGATGAACAGGACCGCCTGAGGTGCTCACATCGGAGCTGAAACCTTGGTGATACTTCACATCCCCGCTGGGCAACTCTTCTGGTGCAGTGTGATCGAATTCCGCAAAGAGGTCTGCGGGCAATTTACCCATGGAGTTGACAATGACGTTCAAGCGCCCACGGTGGGCCATCCCAATCACCACCTCTTGAACACCCATCACACCGGCGCGGTCAATGAGCTCATCAATACACACAATGAAGCTCTCGCCACCCTCCAGAGAGAACCGTTTTTGGCCAACATACTTGGTGTGTAAGAAACGCTCCAAGCCTTCGGCCGCCGTCAATTTCTCCAAAATCCGTTTCTTTTTCTCCGCATTGAAATTGGGTTTAGAACGAATACCCTCTAGTTTTTGTTGCCACCATCTTTTGTGGTCTTGATTGGACATGTAGTTGAACTCAGCACCAATGGAGCCGCAGTAGGTTTCTCTGAGCGCATTGAGCAATTCTCGGAGAGGCATGCGGTCACGACCAAAGTAGGTATTGCTGGTATCGAATACGGCTTCTTGGTCTGCATCACTGAAGCCATAAAAAGAGGGGCTGAGCTCAGGAATATCACGTCGTTCAGCGCGTTTTAAGGGATCCAAATCAGCCCAACCCACCCCCACGTTTCGATAAGCGGAGATCAATTGTTGGACTGCGGTGCGTTTCCTCCCCATCTGTTCATCGGCTGAGGCCATCACTACGCGAGTGCCACCTTGCTTGGCACGCTGCGCAAAGGCATTGATCACGGGCAAATGAGGCACATCTTTGGATTGTGAGCCGTCCATGGCTGGGACGTGCTGCAACGCATCAAAGTATTCGCGCCAAGTCTCAGGCACGCTTCCAGGGTTGGAGAGGTAATTTTCGTAAAGCTCTTCGACATAAGGGGCGTTGCCCCCGAAGAGATAAGTGTTGGCCCCATAGGCCTGATAAAGAGACGATGAACCGCTCATAGACGCTGACCTCCGATTCCCTTGAGGAAACATTAGTTGGTTATAGAAAAACCCTCTGCGACACGGCTGAACCGGTTGGCAGATGCGAGCACATGCCTCAATGGGCATAGTCGTAACGTATTGTGCCACCAAAAGCGAATACTAGGCGTTCATCCGGGCTCAAAGACCTTAGAAGTTGAGCGGGCGCGAAGATTTCTCGTTTTTTGCCACAAAAAAGCAAAGTCTCCTGCCAAGAAATGTCTGATCACCTTAGGGGGCAAAAATCGATGAAAATAGGAGTTGTTTCGTATTCCCTCCCCCCCATCCTTTTTTCCATACCCCTTACCTCTCAGCGACATGAATGACACCCCCAAGTTTTGGCGATTCCTCCCCATTGTGGTTTTGATGGCCTTGAGCGCATGCGCTAGCTTTAAAACCGCCTCCCCCAACAAAGAGGTCGCAAGTGCCAGCAGCACTGAGGCTCGAAACATCCCTCCCCGGGCTAGCTTGGACTACATTGAAACCGTTCGCTTTGACCAGCACTTGAGTGCGTCTTTGGCCTCTGATTTACCCACCGTTCAAGTCAGGTTTGTCTATGACGTCAAACCCGACGACATGCCCGATAAACTTCAGTACATTCTCACCAGCATCAAGAGAACGGGTGGCGTGGTTGACATGGAAGTGCCCTCCTCACCAGAGAGCACCAACGCCCCATCAAGGTCTTTGAGTTTCAAATCGGCCATGGACCGTCTTTACGACAAATTGGAGAGATTTTTCACGCGTATCTCAAACACTTCCACGGCAATGATCGAGCGTGCATGGAAAAAACCTTTTGAATCCATTGAGAGCCGAAATGCACATGTTGAATTTGGTTCCAATAAAAAGGGCGAAGTGGTGATCACAGCGGTGAACTTTACCAAGCGAGTTGCACCTTAGCCCCCAAGGGGTATGGACCTGTCTTAAATCAACAGTCTCCAACTCAAGCCCAAGAGAATTTGCGTGAGCCCACAGTCTTTAGAGCAATTGGTAAGTCTAGAGATGCCATACGGCAAGTACAAGGGCCGATTATTGTGTGAGCTTCCTTCGCACTATTTGAGTTGGTTTGCCAGGGAGGGTTTCCCAAAGAGCAACTTGGGTGAGTTACTCAGGCTCATGCACGAGATTGACCACAATGATTTGAGAGGCTTACTCTTACCGTTACAAAAAAGATAACCTTTTAAAAGGCACGCTAAAAGGCACTTTAAATAAGCCAAGCCCACGCCCTCAGGCCTAGAGGCTCATACTTCGACATAGAAAATGTGATGCATTGCAAGAAGTCTTGCGCTCAACCCTTAGGATGCAGCCAACGGCGGGGGCCTTGCTTGGAATCCCACTTCAAGGCAAATTCAACGCCTTGAGCCAATGCTCAATCTCCTCAAAGCGTTCGTGCTCGGCGCTTCTAAGCCATTCGTAGACAACCATCTCCGTGGTGACAAGCTCAGCACCTGCAGAGGCGAGCCTATCAAGGGCGGCATCTTGATCGCTTTGGCGCTTGGAGCGAGTGGCATCCACCACCACACACACGTCAAATTCATCCTCCAAAAGATCAAGCGCCGTTTGAAGCACACTCACATGCGCCTCCAAACCCAACAAAACGATTTGATTTTTCTCTGGTGCCGGAATCTCTTTTTTCTGCAAATGCTTGGGCAAACTGCGCGCATTGCCCTGCACGGCTGCGGCTTTCGCAACGGGGCGAAGCAACTCGATCAATCCCTCGTCACAGGCAGAAAACACCATCTTGGTGAGCGGCCTTGGGCAAAGCGCTTGTAGCGCTTGTGGCATGTGCCCCAAAACCTGAGGATGTTGCTCTGTACAGGTCAGAGGAATTCGTAAAACACTGGCGACTCGTGCGAGCAACTGGGCGCGCGCCAAGACGGGGCCAGCGCTAGGAATTCCGGCAAGGGGTGCGTCTTGCACATCAACGATGACAAGTTGAGACTCTTCAGCGGACATTAGCATCATGACACCTTTACAACAACGCGGCCTTTGATTTGACCCTGCCTGAGCGCGTGAGCCACTTCAATCACCTCTTGCATGGCAATGACTCGCGTCATAAGCCCAAGCTTAATGGGATCCATGTCTTTGGCCAAACGCTCCCATGCCTCAATTCTGAGGGGCAATGGCGCCATCACTGAATCGATACCAAGCAAACTCACACCCCTCAAGATAAAAGGCATCACCGTCGAGGGTAAATCAAAACCTTGGGCTAAACCACAAGCGCTAACAACCCCAGAATAACGCGTTTGGGCCAAAGCGTTGACCAAGGTGTGTGAGCCCACTGAGTCCACCACCCCAGCCCAACGCTCTTTTTGTAGTGGACGTGAATTTTGGACACTGAGCTCTGCACGGTCGATCACATCTGATGCGCCTAAGCTTTTTAAATAGTTGGCCTCCGATGCCTTACCCGTGCTGGCCACCACGGTGTAGCTAAGACTTGAGAGTAAGGCCACTGCCACGCTACCCACACCTCCAGTGGCCCCGGTTACCAAGACCTCGCCGTCTCCTGGTTTGAGTCCATGTCGCTCAAGTGCCATGACGCTAAGCATGGCGGTGTAGCCGGCGGTTCCAATGGCCATAGCTTGCAAAGGCGTAAAAACACTGGGCAAATGCACCAAACCTTTGGACTCCAGACTAGCTCGTTCACTCAGGAGCCCAAAACGCGTCTCCCCCAACCCCCAGCCGTTGTGAACAAAAGCCTGCCCCTCATGCCATTGGGCCGAGTCGGATCGAAGCACCACACCAGCGCCATCAATTCCAGCCACCATGGGCCATTGACGCACCACAGGGGCGGTATTGGTGATGGCCAAGGCGTCCTTGTAGTTGAGCGTGGAGTAATGCACTTGAACGAAGACATCACCCTGGGGCAAGGCATCTTCGCTCAAACTCTCGATTTGAGCGGTGAAGGCATCTTCTTTTCTGAGCACCAAGGCTTTGAACATAACTCATCACTTTCTATGGCATAGGATTGCTTTTGACTTCACTCGGGGCCAAGGGACAAAGGGCAAACGCACGAAGAGGGGAAACTTAGGGCTGTAGAAAAATTCAGTCCAGCAGTTGCTCCAAGAGAAGACTGGCATGGAGTTTAGGTGATTTTTCAATGTGCACTCACCGGTTAGGTAAAAACACGCAACCGATCCCACGAAACTGTCATTAAACCCTATTAAAATCAAGGTCATGCGCATTTGGCTCGTCTACTCTTTAATGCTTACTTGCAGCCTTACGTGGGCGGCACCCAAGCGCCAACCTGCCCAGGACATTGAACAATTCCTGGTGGAAGCGGGTGTGATCAACCAAATTGAGCAACTTCGACAAAATGTGAGCGATACCGCCTCTGGTCTGGTGGTGAACGCCATGGGACTTCTGGGCGTGCCTTACCGCGCTGGGGGTACAAATGAGGCCACTGGTTTTGATTGCAGTGGGTTTGTCAGAACCATTTTTGAGCGATCCATCGGATTGGTTTTGCCACGCCGAGCCAGGGATCAAGCTGAGGTCACTCAAAACGTGGATGTGAAGGATCTAAAGCCTGGTGATTTAGTTTTTTATCACACCTTGCGCCAAGCTTTTAGTCATGTTGGTATCTACATCGGAGACGGCAAATTCATCCATTCCCCTCGACCTGGACATCAAGTGCGTATCGAAGATATGAGGGATGCCTATTGGGCCAAGCGGTTTGATGGGGCCAGGCGAGTCAATGAATTATTCCCAAGCACGGTGAGCACGTTGAGCGAGTTGCCCAAGCGGTTACCCGGCTTACCGAGTTTTCCCAGTTTGCCCAATTTACCCAACTTACCATTTGGACTGACCAGCCCAACCAGCAATGCCGCCACTGCGCCATCACAGCCCGCATCGGCATTGCCATCTGGTTCCCCATCAGTCAATGCGCTAACGCCTTTGACTGCAGAGCAAAACTGAGAGCCCTTATTTTTTCTTGACTGGGGGTAAATCGGTGCATGAATCATGCGCGGCCTCTGCGGCCAAGCCGATGGTCTCACCCAAAGTCGGATGGGGGTGAATGGTTTTGCCAATGTCCACCGCATCGGCTCCCATCTCGATGGCCAATGCCACCTCACCAATCATGTCGCCAGCATGGGTACCCACCATTCCTCCACCAAGGATTTTTCCGTGCCCATGGGAATCGGGAGAATCATCAAACAGCAATTTCGTAAAGCCTTCGTCTCGAGCGTTGGCGATGGCACGCCCTGATGCAGCCCAAGGGAATAAGCCTTTTTTGACGGCAATGCCGTTGGCTTTGGCTTGGTCCTCGGTGAGACCCACCCAAGCCACTTCTGGATCGGTATAGGCCACGCTTGGAATAACTCGGGCGTTGAAAGCACTCTGAGCCAACTTTGCATCGCCCAAGATGGCGCCGGCTGCAACCTCAGCAGCCACATGGGCCTCGTGCACCGCCTTGTGAGCCAACATGGGTTGCCCCACCACATCTCCGATCGCAAAGATGTGGGCAACATTGGTTCGCATCTGAATATCAACACCGATAAAACCACGATCTGTGACTGACACTCCAGCGGCCTCGGCTTTGATTTTCTTACCGTTGGGACTTCTTCCCACAGCTTGGAGCACCAAGTCGTAGGTTTCTTTGGTGACCCCTTTGGGACTCTCAAAACTCACCTCAATGCCTTTGCTAGTAGCAACAGCACCAATGGTTTTGGTCCCGAGCATGATCTGATCAAAACGTGGGGCATTCATTTTTTGCCAAACCTTCACCAGGTCTCGGTCTGCACCTTGCATGAGACCGTCCATCATCTCCACCACATCCAAACGTGCCCCCAGGGTGCTGTAGACGGTTCCCATCTCTAGGCCAATAATGCCACCGCCCAAAATCAACATTTTCTTGGGCACTGATTGAAGCTTGAGTGCGCCGGTGCTGTCCACAATCCGAGGATCGTCTGGCATGAACGGCAAACGAACTGCTTGGGAGCCTACGGCGATGATGGCGCTCTTGAAGGTGAGGGAGCGTGTTTTACCGGTCTTTTCTTGTGCACTGCCTTGGGTCTCCTCGACCTTCAACGAATGGGGTCCTTCAAAAAATCCAAAGCCTCGCACGACCTCCACTTTTCTCATCTTGGCCATGGCTCCCAAGCCGCCCGTGAGTTTGGAGATCACTTTATCCTTATGAGCTCTGAGTTGATCCAAGTTAACGCTAGGGGGCGCAAAGCTTACCCCCATGGCCGCCAAATGAGAGACCTCATCCATGACACTGGCCACATGCAATAACGCTTTGGAGGGGATACAACCCACGTTCAAACAAACGCCGCCCAACGCACTGTAGCGCTCGACCAAAATCACCTTGAGTCCCAAGTCGGCGGCTCTAAAAGCGGCAGAGTACCCCCCAGGACCACCCCCCAAGACCAACACATCGCAGTCGGTTTGGGTGGGAGCGGGAGATGGGGACAAAATGGCCGCACTGCTAGGGGGCGCGATTGGGGTTGCTGTTGGGGCTGCTATTGGAGCCGAGGTTTGGGTTGACGGTGCTGCTTGAGTTGAAGGGGCCGTACTCGGTGCCTGGCCGGCCGTTGTGGCATCCTGGGCACTCTCTTGCACCTCCAAGGTCAAGAGCACACTGCCCTCTTTCACTTTGTCTGAGAGTTTGACTTTGAGCTCTTTGACAACCCCGGAATGGGAGCAAGGAATCTCCATCGAGGCTTTATCTGATTCGACAGTGATCAAGCTTTGCTCGGCTTTGACGTGGTCGCCCACCTTGACCAAGATTTCAATCACCGCCACTTCACTGAAGTCACCAATATCAGGGACCTTGATGTCTAGGGTTGCCATGGATGGACTTTCTTAAAGTAAAACGCGACGGAAATCGGCCAAAATTTGTGCCAAATGGGCATTGAAACGGGCAGCTTGTGCCCCATCGATCACGCGGTGATCCCAACTCAGTGAGAGAGGCAAGATTAAACGCGGCTCAAACGCTTGTCCATTCCATACTGGCTGAGTTTGACTCTTACACACACCCAAGATTGCCACTTCAGGCGCGTTGATGATAGGAGTGAAATAACGCCCACCAATACCGCCCAAAGAGGAGATGGTGAAACATGCGCCCGTCATTTGGGCCGGTCCGAGCTTGCCTTCACGCGCTTTTTTGGCCAAATCTGACATCTCCGAGGAGATTTCAAGAATGCCTTTTTTATCAGCATCCTTGATCACAGGCACCATCAAGCCGTTGGGTGTATCTGCAGCAAAACCGATGTGATAGTAATGCTTATAAACCAACTCCTCACCGTCGAGTGAGGCATTGAAGTCAGGGAATTTCTTGAGCGCACTCACACAGGCTTTAATCAAAAAGGCCAGCATGGTAATTTTCACGCCACTTTTTTCATTCTCTTTATTGGAGAGCACTCTAAAGGCCTCCAAGTCAGTGATGTCCGCATCATCGTGATTGGTCACGTGGGGGATCATCACCCAATTGCGATGCAAGTTCGCGCCAGAGATTTTTTTGATACGCCCCATTTCTTTGCGCTCGATGGGGCCGAATTTAGCAAAATCCACTTTGGGCCATGGCAACAACCCTAGCGCCTCACCTGAACCTGCCGCGCCTTGAGGACGGCTGGAGGAGGATGCTGCTTGGGCCAGCGTTTGCGTCTCACCACTCATGACGCGACGAGAAAAGGCCTGGATGTCCTCCAAAGAGATTCGACCCTTGGGCCCCGATCCCTTGACCTCACCCAGAGGCACACCCAACTCTCGGGCGAGTTTACGAATCGAAGGTGAAGCATGGGGCACTTGCGTGAGTGTGGCAAGCGTTTGGGTAGGCTCGTGAGCTGGCGTGACTGCAGAAGTGGCAGCAGCTTGGCTTACCGGAGCAGGTGACGGTGCAGCTTGCACCGAAGCCAGTGCCGGAGCAGGAGCTTCGCTGGTCACCGCTGCCGCTGGTTTTGACTCGGATGCTGAAGGCGCAATGGCGGGTGTGGGTGTGGGTACAGCATCTGATGCAGCCACACTCACCAAGGCGAGCACACTGCCCTCCTTCACATGGTCGCCAAGTTTGACCTTGAGCTCAGTGATCACCCCTTTCACGTTGGAGGGAATTTCCATGGAGGCTTTGTCAGACTCCACGGTGATGAGCGACTGCTCGAGCTCGATGGCGTCGCCCACTTTGACCAAGATTTCAATGACTGACACGGAATCGAAATCCCCAATATCAGGCACTTTTAATTCGACTGTACTCATGCAGTGTCTCCTGAATTTAGGCGTTCAATGGATTGATTTTTTCGGTATTGATCTGATACTTCTCAATGGCCTCCAAGACTTTGGACGCGGGTACCAAACCATCTTCGCTGAGCGCTTTCAAGGCCGCTAGCACGATGTAGTGACGGTTGACCTCAAAGTGCTCGCGCAGTCTGGAGCGGAAATCGCTTCGTCCAAAGCCGTCAGTACCCAAGACCTTGTAGCTGCGGCCTTTGGGGATGAAAGCTCGGATTTGCTCAGCATAGGATTTCATATAGTCAGTTGAGGCCACCACAGGACCCTCGTGACGGCCCAATTGCGAGGAGACAAATGAAGTTTGTGGCGTTTGCTCTGGGTGGAGTAGGTTCCAACGCTCCACCGCCTGGCCTTCGCGGGCGAGTTGATTAAAGCTTGGGCAACTCCACACGTTGGCCACCACACCAAAGTCCTTTTTCAAAAGAGCTTGAGCGGCAATGGATTCACGAAGAATGGTGCCCGAGCCCAACAGGTTCACTCGGGGAGCTTTCTTGGCACCCTCGCCCTCGCTCAGGAGGTACATACCCTTGATGATTTCCTCTTCGGTACCGGCTTTGAGGCCAGGCATAGGGTAGTTCTCATTCAAGAGCGTGATGTAGTAAAAAACATTTTCTTGCTTTTCGACCATCCGCTTCAGACCATCTTGCATGATCACAGCCACTTCGTGGGCAAAGGTTGGGTCGTAACTCAAACAGTTAGGAATGGTGCCCGCCAAAATGTGGCTATGACCATCTTCGTGTTGCAAGCCCTCTCCGTTCAATGTAGTTCGCCCAGAGGTTCCTCCGAGCAAGAAGCCACGCGCTTGCATGTCCCCTGCGGCCCAGGCCAAGTCCCCAATGCGCTGAAAGCCAAACATGGAGTAGTAGACATAAAACGGAATCATGATGCGGTTGTTGGTCGAGTATGACGTTGCCGCTGCGATCCAAGAACTCATGCCGCCCGCTTCATTGATACCTTCTTGCAAGATCTGCCCAGCTTTGTCCTCTTTGTAGTACATGACTTGGTCTTTGTCGACCGGGGTGTACTGCTGGCCAGCGGGGTTATAAATGCCCACTTGCCTAAAGAGGCCTTCCATACCAAAGGTCCTGGCCTCGTCCACCAAAATTGGGACCACTCTTGAGCCAAGTGCTGGGTCTCTTAGGAGCTGCGTTAAAAAGCGCACATAGGCCTGGGTGGTCGAGATCTCACGACCTTCAACCGTAGGCTCAAGGATGGACTTGAAAGTCTCCAAAGCCGGTACCGTGAAGGTCTCCTCGCTTTTGACACGTCGAGCGGGCAAGTAGCCCCCAAGCGCTTTGCGGCGCTGGTGCAAATACTGCATCTCGGGCGTGTCGTCTGCGGGCTTGTAGAACGGTAACTTTGAGAGCTCACTGTCAGGTACCGGAATATTGAATCGGTCCCGAAAGATTTTGATATCTTCGTCGGTGAGCTTTTTGGTTTGGTGAACAGTATTTTTCCCTTCACCAATTTTGCCCATACCAAAACCTTTGACGGTTTTAATCAGCAGTACAGTGGGCTGACCCTTGTGTTTCACGGCCTTGGCGTAAGCGGCGTAGACCTTTTGAGGATCATGTCCTCCGCGACGTAAATTCCAAATTTCATCGTCGCTCATCTTGGCCACCATCTCTAGGGTCTTGGGGTCGCGACCAAAGAAATGTTGACGCACATAGGCACCATCGTTGGCCTTGAAGGCCTGGTAGTCACCGTCCAAGGTCTCCATCATGATGCGTCTCAAGGCGCCGTCGTGGTCTTTGGCCAGGAGGTTATCCCAATTGCTGCCCCAAATGAGCTTGATCACGTTCCAGCCTGAACCCCTGAACTCGCTCTCGAGCTCTTGAATAATTTTGCCGTTGCCACGCACGGGGCCATCAAGGCGCTGTAAGTTGCAGTTGATGACGAAAATCAAATTGTCCAGTTTTTCACGAGCTGCCAATCCAATCGCGCCCAAGGACTCCACTTCATCCATCTCACCATCGCCGCAAAACACCCAGATTTTCCGGTTCTCGGTGTTGGCAATGCCTCTGGCGTGCAAGTACTTTAAAAACCGAGCTTGATAGATGGCCATCAATGGGCCTAGGCCCATTGAGACGGTGGGGAATTGCCAAAACTCGGGCATGAGCTTGGGGTGGGGGTAGCTTGATAAGCCCTTACCGTGGACTTCTTGTCGGAAGTTCAGCAGTTGCTCCTCACTTAAGCGCCCTTCAAGGTAGGCTCTGGCGTATACACCGGGCGAGACGTGACCTTGGATATAGAGCAAGTCACCACCGTGGTTTTCATTTTCAGCGTGCCAAAAATGATTAAAGCCCGCACCAAACAAATGGGCCAAGGACGCGAATGAGCCAATGTGGCCGCCCAAATCTCCGCCGTCCTCAGGATGATGGCGATTGGCTTTGACGACCATGGCCATGGCATTCCAGCGCATATAAGCACGCAAACGCTCCTCGATTTCGATGTTGCCCGGACACACCTCCTCCTCCTCTGTGTCGATGGTGTTGACGTATCCAGTGTTGGCAGAGAACGGCAAGTCAATTCGACTCTCTCTGGCGTGCTCGAGAAGTTGCTCAATCAAGAAGTGGGCTCGCTCTGTGCCCTCGTTTTGAATAACTGCACTCAATGCATCAAGCCACTCGCGAGTTTCTTGGCTATCGGCATCATTGAGCGCAAAGGTGCGCTGTTCATTGGGCAAAGCGGACATGGCTTGTCTCCTGATATCTATAGGATGGATTATTTTTAAAGATTATCACACAAAATAAATTAATTTCAAATTATGCTAACTGTTTTTGTATTATGAAATTCAGAAAACAAAAAGTCGATTCAAAGGGTCCCTGAAACTTTGACACTTCAACACATCGAGTGGCCACTCAAGTGCCACTAAAATGAATTCATGCTCAGACTCATGCACACGATACGCTCACCCTTGAAAGTTGTCTTAAAGACTTGGACTAGGTGGTGGCGCAGCCAAAGCCCGAGCCGACAAGACCGGTTTGCCTTGATGGCGCCGCTCACAGCGGTCATCTTTTTCTTTGCCGCCATCGCCACGGCCTTTGGCTATTTGAGATACGAAGAAATTTTGCGTGAAGAAGAAACGGTTCGACGTGACACCGAATACGCTCAACAACGCTTAAGGATCCGACTCTTAGAGCGCCAAGAACAGGTGCTTCGCTTGTCGCGTGACATTGCCACTGGGGAGATGTCTGAAGCGGAGTTCCCCAAGCAAGCAATCTCCATCGTCTCTCACTACCCCGAGGTCTCTGCTGTGAGTTGGCTGGACGCCAAAATGCGGGTGAAATACTCTTACGCAGGCTCTGGCGTTCAAACCCCGCAAATCCATCTTTTAGGAGACACGCTCAAGAGCCCAAGCTTAATTAGAACGTTTGAGTGGGTCAAACATCGGCAGCAACTCGCCTATGCTCCCCCAAGCACAATCGACGCCGCTAGCAACGACGCTCCTGAGCCTCAACTCCAACTCTTGGTCCCCTTTGTGGACAAAGGTAATTTCAATGGCGTATTTTTGTTGGAGTACAAGATCGACGGTCTCATGCGGTTTGTCATTCCGCCTGAGGTCATTGACCGAGTTGCTATCTCCATTTGGGACGAAAATCAACACCTGCTCAGCGGCCAAGTGATCAAACCCAGCGTTCGGGCCGCCTACTTGGCCCCATGGATCAAGCCGCCCTACCTTTATGAGGTCCCCATTGCACCTGTGGGAAATGGCTTAATCCTCAAAGCCCAAGCCTTTCGCACCTCACAGGGGGTGATTGGAAATGGACTTTTTTGGATGATCACCTTGCTTAGTTTACTGACCGCTTGGATGCTCATTGGCACATGGCGCCACACACGCCGTCGTCTTCAAGCCCAAGAGGCGTTGATCGCAGAGACTAACTTTAGGCGAGCCATGGAGAACTCGGTACTGACGGGTATGCGAGCCATGGACATGAATGGCTGCATCACTTATGTGAACGCCGCTTTTTGTCAGATGACGGGCTGGGCTGAGGAGGACTTGGTGGGTCAGTATCCCCCATTCCCTTACTGGCCCGATGCGGACCGCGAGGTCTTGGCAGCCAAATTGGCAGAGGAGTTGAGTGGGAACCATACCCAAACAGGACTGCAAGTGAGGGTCAAGCGACGTGACGGCACGCTCTTTGATGCGCGACTCTATGTCTCACCCTTGGTCGATGCCAAGGGTTCGCAATCGGGTTGGATGACTTCCATGACCGATATCACCGAGCCCAACCGAATTCGGCAACAACTTTCTGCGTCCTATGAACGCTTCACCACTGTGCTTGAAGCCTTGGATGCCTCGGTCTCTGTCACGCCCATCGGGTCCAATGAGATGCTGTTCACCAACAAGTTGTACCGACAATGGTTTGGTGCAAGAAGTGAAGGCCATCTCCAAATGATTGACGAAGCCTTTGAGTCCATTCAAATGATGAACAATTTGGCCCAGGATGCAGACGATTTGGCGGGCTTACCCTCTCAGAACTTAGAACGCACTTTTTCTGAAAACGCCGAGATCTTTATCCCAAGCTTGGCCAAATGGCTAGAGGTCAGGTCACGATACTTGAACTGGGTGGATGGCAGATTGGCACAAATGATCATTGCCACGGATATCACCCCTCGTCGTCAAGCCGAGGAGCAACAAGCCATTCAAACCGAACGCGCTCAGTCCTTGAGTCGTTTGGTGACCATGGGTGAGATGGCTTCAAGCGTTGCGCATGAGCTCAATCAACCACTGACGGCCATCAGCAACTACTGCACTGGAATTGTCTCGCGCATCAAACGGGGTCAACTGCAAGAGGAGGACTTATTGTTGGCGCTGGAGAAGACCTCCCACCAAGCCCAGCGCGCAGGACAGATCATTCAGCGCATCCGCAGCTTTGTCAAACGCAGTGAACCCAACCGCAGCTTGGCCAATATTGGCATGATTGTGATGGAGGCTGTTGAGCTCACCGAGATTGAATTCAAACGCCGCCAAGTCAAACTCACGCACTACATCTCAGCAAGCCTTCCCCCAGTCATGGTCGAGCCCATTTTGATTGAACAAGTGCTCGTCAACTTGCTTCGAAATTCGGCTGAATCAATTGACAACGCCAAACGTGAGAGTAACCACCGGCATGTGGAGATGAAAGTCACTCCACAAATCATTGACTCACAACAAGTGATCGAATTCACTGTCACGGACTCTGGCCTCGGACTGGCCCCTGAAGCGCTCGAGCGACTTTTCGAGGCTTTCTTTTCCACCAAAACAGAAGGCATGGGCATTGGTCTGAATTTGTGTCGAAGCATTGTCGAGTCTCACCAAGGCCGAATGCAAGCACAAAACATCTACAATGGTGATGAGGTCATTGGATGTTGCTTTTCCTTTTGGCTACCAGCTCACGAAGAATTGGTCGTCCAATAAGCGATACACTTAGAGGTCTCATTTTTCATAATTATTGGTTATTGGGGAACAAATGATGAGCTTGATTCCAAAAAAAGGCACCGTTTATGTCGTCGATGATGACGAGGCTGTGCGTGACTCCTTGCAGTGGCTCTTGGAGGGCAAGGATTACCGCGTGCGTTGTTTCGATTCAGCAGAAACATTCCTGAATCGTTATGACCCCAGAGAGGTCGCCTGCTTGATCGTTGACATTCGCATGGGTGGCATGAGTGGCTTGGAACTTCAAGAAAAACTTACCGAAAAGAATTCCCCACTCCCAGTTGTCTTTATCACTGGACACGGTGATGTGCCCATGGCGGTTGACACCATGAAAAAAGGCGCCATGGACTTTATCCAAAAGCCGTTCAAAGAAGAAGACCTTGTCCCCTTGGTGGAACAAATGCTTGAAAAAGCCAAAGAGTCTTTTGCAGGGCACCAACAAGCGGCCTCTCGCGACGCCTTGATGTCCAAACTCACCAGTCGTGAGGCCCAAGTTCTGGAGCGCATTGTTGCCGGTCGATTGAATAAACAAATCGCAGACGATCTTGGCATCAGCATCAAAACGGTGGAAGCACACCGAGCCAACATCATGGAAAAACTCAACGCCAACACTGTGGCCGATTTGCTCAAAATTGCCTTGGGCTCGACCACCGCCAAAACAGCTGGCTAAATTTTTCTCACACCCTCCCCCCCTCAAGCCTCGAGCTCCAGAACTTCACTCTGGCCTGGAGGCTTTCCTTTTGGGGCTCCAGTCCAATTTGTAGTCATCGCTGTGAGCCTCATCCACCCACCTGAGAACAACACTAGCCATGAGCGCACAAATCATTGACGGACGACAGTTATCACAAAACCTCAGACTGGACTATGGGCAACGCGTTAAAGACTTGCTCTCTCAGGGCGTGCAGCCAGGTTTGGCGGTGATTTTGGTGGGCGACAATCCCGCTAGCCAAGTGTATGTAAAAAATAAAGTACTGGCTTGCAAAGAAATTGGAATGACATCTCTATTGCTGCAGTTTGAGGCTGACATGACCCAAGCGCAGTTGCTGCAAGAAATTAATCGACTCAATCATGATTCAAGCGTTCATGGCATTTTGGTTCAACTGCCACTGCCTAAACACATTGACCCCCAAGCGGTGATTCAAGCCATCTCCGCTCAAAAGGATGTCGACGGCTTTCACCTCGAGAGTGCGGGCGCTTTGATGTGCGGCGCCCAAGGCTTTTGGCCCTGCACTCCCCATGGTTGCTTGAAAATGCTCGACTCGATTGGCTATGATTTGAGCGGCAAACATGCCGTTGTGGTGGGCCGCTCCAATATTGTTGGCAAGCCCATGGCTTTGATGCTACTGCAAAGGAATGCAACGGTCTCCATTTGTCACAGCCAAACCAGCAACCTCAAAGAGATCACCTTGCAAGCTGACGTGTTGGTGGCAGCGGTGGGGATCCAGCGCTTGATTACAGCAGACATGGTCAAACCTGGGGCTGTGGTCATTGATGTGGGGATGAACCGTGATGATCAAGGCAAATTGTGTGGGGACGTCGATTTTGAAGCGGTTCGAAGCGTGGCGTCCTTCATTACACCGGTCCCTGGTGGCGTGGGCCCAATGACCATCACCATGCTTTTGGCCAACACCTTGGATGCGGCTCAAACCTCCATCGCCACCCCAAGCCTGTCCGCTTGATGACACTTTGAAGGCCACAAATCCTATGCCATCCACCAAGACCTCTCCTGTCAGCAACGCCTCAATGCCAACATCCTCCAATCCCTTGCTCGATTTTTCTGGCCCAGCCCGTTTTGACGAGGTCAAGGCCGAGCACATTGAACCCGCCATGGACCACTTGATTGAACAAGCCCAGGCAGGATTGGATCAGGTTTTAAAGCCAGACTTCAAAGCCGATTGGGACTCCATTGAATTGCACTTGGATGTGCCCGTTGAACGCTTGAGCCGCGCTTGGGGGATGATCAATCACTTGAACGCTGTCATGGACTCGGCCCCCTTTCGTCAGGCCTACAACCAAGTGCTGCCCAAGGTCACTGAATTTTGGACACAACTTGGATCGAATGAAGAATTGTTCAAGCAGTACGCCAGTGTCTCAACTGAGGCCTTGCACGCACACGCTCATCAAGCCCTGAAATTGGCTTTGCGCAACTTCATCTTGGGCGGCGCTCAGCTAGAGGACGACAAAAAAATCCAATACGCTCAAGTCCAAGAGCAACTCGCTCAATTAACGCAAAAATTCAGCGAAAACGTACTCGACGCCACTGACGCTTGGTTTTATTTGGCTGAGCGCTTCGAGCTTGACGG
>DAISKH010000033.1:4150-24412 GCA_036821105.1 Limnohabitans sp. | reverse complement strand
CCCAAGAACCCAGCCAACGATCCCGCTCAGTTCATCAAGCAAGCTGCGGCCACCAAAAACGGAGTCAACATCACCTCCTCTGGCATTGGAAGCATGCCCCACATGGCCATTGAGTTGCTGCGAGATGCCACGGGTGACTACTACACCCACATTCCAAATAAAGGGGCGGCACCGGCCATCACCGATGTGATGGGCGGACAAGTCGATGGATTTTTTGGAGACATACCCGGTGTTCTCCCCTTTATCCAAGCCGGAAGTTTGAAGCCCATTGCCATTGCGGCTTCTAAGCGTTTTTCCATGTTGCCCAATGTCAAGACCTTTGATGAGATCGGTGTCAAAGGTATGTATTTGAACAACTGGAGCGCCATTTATGTCTCCAAACAAGTGCCTCCTGCCGTGATTGAACATCTGAACAAAGCCATTGTGAGAACGCTTACCAATAAGACGGTTCAAGACAAGTTGCTAGCCTCGGGCACCGATCCTCAGTACTCGACTCCTCAGGAGATGGCCATCCAGGCCGAGGAGGAGACCAAGATGTGGAAAAAAATTATCCAAAAATACAATATCAAAGCCGAGTGAATGGACCCATACGTTTGAATGGTTTGTATGGTATGCATGGTTTGGATTCTTCAAACTGAGTAAACCTCACCATGGGTGTTTACACCAAGAAGGGTTCACGCAGTCTTGAGCGAACGGATCTATTGGAGGACAATGCGTTTTCACCAATGACTCAATGCAGTAGAGTCAAATTTTCTGGTCACTCTTTTTGATTCCTCTCTGCTTTTACTTTTTTTCCTCTTAGCCTCATTTTCACTTAGCCTTTTTTTGCTCTTTCTCCAATTTCACTTCTAACCTTTGATGAGACCCATGCCATGACCTCAGGAAGACTGCCCCTCAAATCCTTGAAAAACTCAGTGAGCCCAGAGGAGTGGCAAGCCCGAGTTGACTTGGCCGCTTGTTATCGCTTGGTCGCACATTACGAAATGTCAGACATGATTGCCAACCACATCACACTTCGTGTGCCGGGTGAGGACGATGCTTTTTTGATCAATCCCTACGGCATGATGTATGAGGAGATGACAGCCTCTTGCTTTCTCAAGATCACCCACGATGGTGAGGTCCTCTTCAAGCCTGATTTTGGTGATCTCAATTACGGCTTTAATAAACCCGGCTACATCCTTCACAGTGCCGTTCACAAAGCCAGACCAGAGGTCGCATGTGTGATCCACACCCATACTTATGCAGGTATGGCGGTGTCCTCCTTGAAATGCGGACTCTTGCCGCTTAATCAAACGTCGATGCGGTTTCTCAAAGTGGCCTACCACGACTACATGGGCGTGGTTCTTGATATGGCCGAGCAAGAGGTGCTCGTCAAAGACTTAGGCAATGCGGAGGCGGTGATCTTGCGCAATCATGGTCTCTTGACGGTGGGTAAAAGTGTAGGCGAGGCGTTCAATTGGATGCACCGATTGGAGTTGTCGTGCAGAGCACAGATTGCAGCGATGTCATGCAACACACCATTGCAAGAGGTCTCTGAGAAAGTGCTTCATGAAACCTACATGAACTATCAACCGCAAGTGAGAAGGCCCTACGGCTTGATGGAGTGGCCCGCTTTACTTCGCATGGTCGAGAGACTGGATCCAAGCTACAAAGAATAAGCTTAAAGGTTGTCAAGGTGGGCCCAGGGACCCAATTTTGAATTTGAAGTGGAGCGCACAGGTTGAAAAAAATTGTCTACATGACGCCTTCGGCGCCGGTTTTGCGTGAACAAATGCTCAAATGGGTACCGGCTGGTTTTAGGTTGGAGTTTGCACTGCAAACCGATCAAGCCTATCACCAAGCTTTACTTGAAGATGCGGACTATGTCTTTATTGCTGGATCGCGCTTGAGTGGGTATTTGATTGAACACGCCCCTCAACTCAAAATGATTCAAAAGTGGGGCATTGGCGTCGACAAAATCGATATAGCGGCGGCCAAGGCCAAGGGTATCCCGGTCTTCATCACGAGTGGAGCCAACGCGCTGCAAGTGGCCGAGCACACCGTCTTATTGATGCTCTCCACCCTTAGAAAGCTCAGCTATGCTCAAAAAGCCATGCGCGCTCAGCAATGGGTCAACGCAGAGCTCAGAACCACTTGCATGCAACTCACCGGTAAAACGGTAGGTTTATTTGGCTTTGGAAACATTGCCCAACAAGTGGCCAAGCAACTGAGAGGTTTTGATGTGGAGGTGATTTACCATAGCCGCCAGCGTGCAACGCCTGCACTCGAGCAGGAGTTCCAAGCTCGTTATGTTGACATGCCCACCCTCCTGTCCCAAAGTGATGTCTTGAGCTTACACGCACCCTATAAGCCTGAGACCTTTGAGGTCATTAACCGAGAGACGCTCTCTCAAATGAAGCCCACCGCCGTGTTGATCAACACGGCCCGGGGCGAGCTCATCAACGACGCTGATTTGGTCGAGGCACTCAAGAGCGAGCGGCTCTTTGGCGCGGGCATTGATGTCTTCATTGAGGAGCCACCGCCGGTGAATCATCCTTTTTTTGAGCTTGACAATGTGGTGATGACACCGCACACCGCAGCAAGTGTGAGGGAAGTGGTGGACCGTGTCATTGAACACGGCTTTAGGAACATTCGTCTCTTTGAAGAGGGCGTGGCGCTCGATCCAATGGACCGAATTGTCTAGTCCCTGGAACTCATTTATTCGGGTTTAATTCCCGCTGCGAGTGCAACCTTTTGAAGCCTCGCCACCTCAGACCTGATCTTCAGGCCCAAATCCTCAGGCGTTGGGCTGGTTTGAAGATCAATGCCCTTGTCGGCAAATTGTTTCTTCAAATCAGTTTGGTTCAACGCCTTCACAACGGCAGTGTGAATCTTTTGGACAATGTCTTTGGGAGTGCCCGCTGGTGCGAGTAGCAAATTCAAGGTCACATCCTCGTAGCCTGGGTAACCCGATTCAGACAGTGTGGGCACGTCAGGCATGAGGGGGCTGCGCTCAAGGCTAGTGATCGCCAAAGGTCTGAGTTTACCCGTCGCAGCATTTTGAGCACCGGTGCTGATTTGGTCAAACATCATGGGCACTTGACCACTGAAGACGTCGATCATGGATTGGGCATTGCCTTTGTAGAAAATATTGGTGAATTTGATTCCGGCTCGGTTGGCAAAGATTTCTGCGGCCATGTGGCCAGTCGAGCCGTTACCGCTGCTGGCAACCGCGACTCCGGGGTTGGCCTTGGCCCAATTGACAAACTCTTGAATGGTTTTGGCTGGAACGTTCGGGTTGACCATCACGAACATCGCAACCTTGCATGTGAGAGAAATCGGTGCAAAGTCCTCCACGGGGTTATAGCCCACGTTGTTTGAAATCAAAGGAGCGGCAAAGAAGGTGCTCGAATGGGCGAGGAGGGTGTAGCCATCGGGCGCTGCTTTGGCGACATATTGAGTGCCAACGATGGAGGCAGCACTTGGCTTATTGTCCACAATCACGCTTTGACCCAAAAGTTTTGAGATCTCTACCCCAAGTGTTCTGGCAACAATGTCCACATTACCCCCAGCAGCCACGGGCACGATGATGTGGATGGGCTTATTAGGGTAGTTGCTGGCGGTGTTGGAGACGGTTTGCGTAAAAGCACTCCAACTGAGAGTGAACATCAATGTGGCCCAGGCGCAGTGGGCGAGTCTTCTCATCATGGGGTCTCCCTTTGAGTCGCGCCACTGAGCCGGTGGGGGCGGGCGCGCCTTGATTTCTATAGATTGATCAAAAGCTGTACTTTTATATCACAGTCGCTCAAAAATTGGACCCTGGGAACTACTCCCTCAGGATCGATTGAATGGTTGAACTCGCCAATCGTCCTCCTATGACTCATGGTTGACTGATCTAAAACCGCCCCAATCTTCCTCAGCATTTCTAGAGCGATGTCATCTAACCAGCGCTCAAATCAATGTAAGCACAATATCTCGCTTCAACGCCAAGAGCTCTGAGGCCAGTGCGTTGACCATGGGTTCTATGGGAGCCGAGCCAAAGTCATTTTTGCTGATGTTCAAGACATGGTGTTGGCCGTTCACGGACGGCAAGGCCGTTGCGACCGCCAAGACACCAGGCTGCCAGCTTGCCCAACAAAAGTCCTGGGTCTTGATGGAGTTTTGGGCGGCATCAATCTCCTCGCGAATGCGAGTCCAGTCCTTGCTTCTTCGGGCTTTGAAGGCTCTAAAGAGCTCTCGTTTACGCGCTGCACTGCAATGGGCGAGCCAAGCTCGCCCCAGGGAGGTCAATTCCATGGGCACCCTCAGGCCCGCCACGATATTGCGAAATGCGGCTCTGGGTTGGTAGCGAATGGACTCGAGATAGATCATGTCAATCTGATCGGGCACTGCCAACCCCACATTGACTTTGAGCCGCTCGGAGGTGGACCGCATTTTGGGGGCGGCGATGTTCAAGACCGGGGAGCTGCTCTTCATGGCAAATCCCAAACTGAGTACAGGCGCTGCCAGTCGATATGCTTTTTGCCTCACATCGTGCTCAAGCATGCCGCAGGCCACAAGCGTTTGGGTGAGGCGGCTCACGGTGGCTTTGGAGAGTTGGGTGCGCTAAGCAATCTCCCCGTTTCCTAGGAGGTCCACGCCTGGGCGAAACGCCATCAAGATGTCTATGCCTCGCGTTAAGGATCGGTTGTGTTCGAGCATTTTTGGGCGTTCGCCAAGCTAAGAGTGCCAATTCTCTGGTGAGCATTACGTTCAAATGAGGGTTGAATTTTAATTCCACCAGGTGGAATTGGAATGTAGCATTTTTATCTGATATTGCCTAGACTTGTAGGGCTTTTAAGGCACTGTCAGGAGACAAACAAATGATCAATAAAACCAAGAGCGACTCTGAGCACTCTCACTCCCGCATGTCCACCCCGTTCAGGCGCAGAGGGGCTTTGCGAAGCTTTGCCTGTGCGAGCATCATGTCCTTCATGTCCTTCATGGCCTTCATGCCCTTCTTGCCCGTTGCATCAACTTGGGCGGCGTTTCCAGAAAAGCCCCTTCGCATCATCGTACCCTTCTCCCCGGGTGGGGGAACAGATCTGGTGGCCCGAACCTTGGGCAACTTGATGGGTCAAGATTTGGGGCAGCCCGTCTTGATTGAGAATAAGCCCGGTGCCAGCACCATCATTGGTACCGATGCGTTGGCCAAAAGCGCCCCGGACGGCTACTCCATGGTGATCGCCACCATCGCCCATGCTGTGAACCCAAGTATTCAAGCGAAATTGCCCTATTCGCAAGACACTGCATTTGCACCCATCATCTTGATTGGACGACAGCCCAATGTGTTGGTGGTCAATGAGAATAGTCCATTTAAAAATATCCAAGAAATCATCACTGCTGCGCGCGCCAATCCTGGGAAGTATTCCTTTGCCTCACAAGGTTCAGGCACCTCCGCTCACTTGGCCGGTGAGTTGTTCAACTACATGGCCAAGATTCAAATCACCCATATCCCCTACAAGGGGGCGGCCCCAGCGCTCACGGACCTCTTGGGTAGTCAAGTCGACATGATGTTTGCGACAGCCTCCGCTGTTGGGGGCTTTGTCACCAACGGCAAACTGAGAGCCCTGGCCGTCACCACCTCAGAGCGTTCGCCAACCGCACTCCTGGGTAAGGTCCCCACCGTTGCCGAGACCCTTCCCGGTTACGTGGCTGAGAGTTGGTATGGCCTCTTTGCGCCAGGTGGAACACCTGAGGCGATTGTGCTCAGGTTGAATGCTGCGGCTAAAAAGGCTTCTCTATCTGAGACCTTCAAGCAAAAGATCGAAAAAGAAGGACTGATCGTGAGTCCAAGCACGCCCGAGGAGTTTGAGCGTTATGTCAAGAGCGAAGAAATTCGCTGGAAGGCTGTCGTTAAGTCCGCCAATATCAAAGCCGAGTAAAGGCTACTCTCAACACCTCGTCTAGAGTGAACTAAAAAATCAGCACAAAGCCTAAGGTAAGCCATGCACAATTTTGAATTGATCGAGTTTTCACTGGAAAGCGGTATTGCCACCGTGACCTTTAATCGCCCCGAAAAAAGAAACGCCATCAGCGACAGCATGAGACTGGAGTTGATCGAGGTCTTTGAGCACATTGCAGCCGACAAGCACATCAAAGCCTTGGTTCTCACCGGGAACGGCAAAGGCTTTTGCGCTGGGGGCGATATCGAGGGCATGAATCAACGGATGAACTCACCCCACGGTGAGATCGCCTTCAATGGCTGGCATCGCCAGCAACGCGTTCACTACGCGCAGTCGCTCCTGCACACCTTACCCAAGCCCGTTATTGCTGCGGTCAATGGTGCCGCCTCGGGTCTTGGAGCAGACACCGCACTGGCGTGTGATTTTGTCGCAGCCAGTGAGTACGCCAGTTTCACTTGGTCCTATATTCACCGAGCCATCGTGCCTGACGGCGGGGGAATGTATTTCCTGCCCAGACGTGTGGGACTGGCCAAGGCCAAGGAGTTGATCTTCACGGGTCGAAAGGTCGAGGTGCAAGAGGCTTTAAGCTTAGGACTGGTTGATCGTGTGCTGCCCTCCAAAGATCTTGTCTCCCATGCCCAAGCTTGGGCGCAGGAGTTGAGTGCGGGCTCCTCTACGGCACTGGCACTCACCAAAACCATCTTGAACCAAACCTTTGAGTCCTCGGCCAACCATGTTTTTGAAGGGGGCAGCCAAGCTCAGGGCATTTGTTACTCCAGCACCGAGCACCGCGAGTCGGTCATGGCCTTTTTGGCCAAAACTTCACAAAAATAAAACATGACCACTGCCATTCAAAAGCTTCTCAGGCCTCAAAGTGTTGCGGTGATTGGTGCCTCGAGCGATCCTGCGAAAACAGCAGGACGCCCCATCGCCTATTTACAAAAACACGGCTTTGGCGGTCGCCTCTATCCTGTCAATCCAAAAATTGAAAGCGTGGCTGGCTTGAAATGCTATGCCCGCATCTCAGATTTACCGGAAGTGCCCGATGTTGCGATTTTGCTCCTGGGCGCTGAGCGAAGTATTCAAGCCGTGCGTGAGCTCTCTGAACTCGGAGTGGCTGTGGCCATTGTGTTGGCCAGTGGCTTTGCTGAAACTGGAGAGGAGGGCCAAAGCCGCCAGGAAGCGCTCATCAAGGCAGCTGGCTCCATGCGGCTTTTGGGTCCCAACACGATTGGTCTTGTGAACCTCACGGACGGCATTGTGCTCTCGGCTACCGGGGCGTTGGAGATGGAGCACTTACCCCAAGGCAATATCGGTGTTGTCTCGCAAAGTGGTGGCATCTTGGGCTCCTTGCTCTCCAGAGCCGGGTCCAAAGGGATTGGATTGTCCAAATTGATCTCCACCAGCAATGAGGTCGATTTGGAGGTGGCTGACTTTATCGAAGAGTTGATCGACGATGAGGCCACCCAAGTCATTGCGCTCTACATTGAGACGATTCGAAATCCCCATCAATTTCGACGAGCTGCGCTCAAAGCCGCCGCCAAAGGCAAACCCATCGTGGCCTTTAAGATTGGCAAGTCCGAGGCGGGTGCCCTGGCGGCAGTCTCGCACACCGGAGCGCTAGCAGGTTCGGATCGAATGTATGAGGCCCTTTTTAAACACACTGGTGTGATTCGTGCCGAGACCTTCAGCGATTTACTCGATATTGCCATGTCTTTGTCGTCGCACAAAAAACTCATGGGCCAGCGCGTCGCCATTCTCACCTCCACGGGGGGGGCCGGCACTTTGGTGTCGGACTCCTTGGGCGTGGTGGGGTTTGAGACACCCGCACCCGATCAGAACACGGCCAAGGCCTTGCGTGCTTTACAAACGGGAGACGAAGCGGTACTTGATCGTAATCCCATCGATGTCACTTTGGCTGGTTTGCAGCCCGATTTGCTGCGCGCTGCGATCAAGATTTTGCTCTTGAGCCCAAGCTACGATGCTTTGGTGATCGTGGTGGGTTCTTCGAGTTTGGCCATGCCCGAGTTGATGGCGGGTGCCATTCGCGATTGTCTACCTCTCTCAGACAAACCGATTTTGGCCTACATCAGCCCGCATGCACCTCACGTGGCAAGTTTACTGGTGGGCTCAGGCGTGCCGTCCTTTGCATCTTCTGAGAGTCTGGCCGCCTCCTTGGTCGCCATGCACCGCGTGCAGCAGTGGAGCCCTCAAACAAGTGATTCCCAAGTAGTCCACAAGACTTTGCCGATGGGGCTACATGGGAACTTGAATGAGTTCGACTCCAAAGCACTCTTTGCACAATTTGGCATTCCTTGTACAAAGGAATTCAAAGTAAAGACCGCCGAAGAGGCGCGGGAGGCTGCCTCGAAGTTGAAGGGCCCAGTGGTTCTTAAAATCTTATCGAGCACCATTGTTCATAAAAGCGACGTGGGTGGGGTTGCTGTGGGACTTGATGCTCAGAGTATTGCGGATCGAATGGCAAACATGGTGACTGAAGTGAGCGCTAAAACTCGAGGCGCTCAAGACACCCCCAAGGAGTTCTTGGTGCAAGAGATGGTGCACGGTGGTGTTGAATTGATTCTAGGACTGCACAAAGATAATTTGGGCAGTGCGCTCTTACTGGGCATGGGGGGTGTCACGGCTGAGCTACTCAAGGATACGAGTATGCGGTTTTTGTCGCCCGAGCATGCGTTGTCCCCAGAGGAGGCTTTGGCCATGGTGAAGGATCTCAAGACCTGGCCCTTACTCAATGGCTACCGAGGCCGCCCCTTGTGCGATGTGCCGGCGTTGGTGAAAGCGATCGTTTCTTTCTCGCAGATGGCTATCAGCCTCGAGGGGCAACTCAACGAAGCTGAGATCAATCCACTTTTTGTGATGCCTCTCGGACAAGGGGTGCTGGCCGCAGACGGGGTGGTGGTTTTGGAGTGAGCATCAAAATAAGCGGATACTCGCCTGTAAAACTCGAGCGCCAAGATTTCTTCACCCTCTGACCCATTGGGATCATTCAATTAATTCATGTTCGAACTCAAAACTTTATGTTTGTAGCTGAAATTTTGGCCCAGTATTGCCAAGCGTTTCGACAAGAGACGCTCATGCCCCTCACACTTCATTGTGCCAAACGTGCAGTGATCGATTGGTATGCCTCTGCTTACCCAGGCTTGGCAATGGAGTCCACGCAAATTTTGCGCTCCAGCTTGGCGGAGGAATTGGGGCATGGGCGTGCTCAAACGTTGGGTGGCGAGGCGGCTGTCACCAAAACAGCGGCCCTCTTTAATGGAGCTGCTGCGCATGCGGCTGAGCTCGACGACAGTTTCAAAGCGGCGATGTATCACCCCGGTGCGGCAACCATTGCTGCTGCTCTCGCAAGTGCTCAAAGCGTCAACGCCTCGGGACTGGATTTTTTACGGGCAGTGGTGTTGGGCTATGAGGTGTCCACCCGAATTGGTGTGGTCTTGGGGAGAGAGCATTACCGTTATTGGCACAACACGGGGACAGTGGGTGCCTTTGGGGCTTGTGTGGCGAGCGCTTATTTGTTGAACCTCGATGAAATTCAGTTCGCCCACGCGTTGGCAACGGCGGCCACCTTCACAGCAGGACTGCAGCAAGCTTTTCGAATGGACTCGATGTCCAAGCCCTTGCATGCGGGGCGTGCGGCTGAGGCGGGGGTGTTGGCCGCTCAACTGGCCAAGCAGGGCAACACCGGTGCGCTAGACATCTTTGAAGGGGAGGTGGGTTTGGGTCAGGCCATGAGCTCTGGCCCAGATTGGAGTGCTGTGGGGGATACATTGGGGAAGGTTTTCAATATTCACCAATTGACCATCAAGAACCATGTGGGCTGTGGCCATGTTTTCCCCTCCATAGACTGTGCGCTTTATTTAAAAAATAACCACAACCTGATCCTCACTGATATCGCTTCCATCGAGGTCTATACCTATCAAACGGCATTGGACATTGCTTGCTATACCCATCCCAAGACCTCCAATGAAGCCCGCTTCAGTCTTGGCTATGGTGTGGCCACCGCGTTGGTGTTTGGTTCGGTTCGGTTGAACGCTTACGATCAATTCAGACTTGAAGACACCCTGACCCGGCATCTCCTGAAGAATCTCTCGGTTCATTCAGACCCGCAAATTGATGCTGACTTCCCGCAAAAAAGGTCCTCCAAAATCATCATCCACTTGAACAATGGTGAGACCTTGGCTCATCTCCAAGAGCACCGCAAGGGCGATCCCGAGGATCCCTTGAGTGATGAAGAGCTTGTGGGCAAGTACATGGAGCTCAGTGCTCCTGTTATTGGACTGGCACAATCACAGGCCTTGTTGTCCAAGTTGTGGGACTTGGAGCATGGTTCAGTCTCAGATCTAAAAGCTTGAAAGATTGAAAGTCAAGAGGCTAGTTTTCTATTTTTCTAGTCAATGGGTAAGCTGAGATAGACACACTCGGTTCAGGAAAGGCTGGGTTATCCCAGGTCGGTGATGGCTTGGATGTACTGATCGCAATAGGCTTTGATTTCATCCTCACCGAGGTATCTCACACCGTACATCACAAAGGGCTTGACCCAATTCATGCCACAAAGGTGAGCCGTTTGCTCCAAGGGCCTTAGGAATTCGTCGATGGTGAAGCGGTTAGCGCCGCCGTCTTGATAGACTTTCTCGGGTCCCCCCGTGGTGGTGGCCACCATCAGGTTTTTACCCGCCAACGCACTCCCGCCTCCATAAGCCCAGCCTCTGGCCAGCACCTCATCTATCCATTCCTTCAAAATGGCTGGGGTTGAGTACCAATAAAGTGGGAACTGAAGCACCACGTTTTGATGGAGTGCCAACAAGTTGCGCTCTCTGTCGCCGTCGATCTTGTAGTCTGGATAGAGCTCGATCAAGGTGTGGGTGGTGACTTCGGGCAAAGTGGAGACGGCGGTAAACAAAGCTTTGCCGTAGTGTGATTCGCTGGGTTGACGGTGCCCGTACACGAGAAGGGTTTTTTTCATGGGATGGCCTATTTCAAATCAAAGGTATATAACTGGGGCGGTAAAGAAAGGCTAAATTGAAAGTCTTTATTAAAGGTCTTTATTGAAGATCTTCAGTGGCATTGAGTTCACTCAAGTCAATAAACTGCGTTTGGGTGTCTTCATTGAATTTGAATAAATCTTTAAAGCGCTTATTCCAATGGATATCACTGGCTTGGTAAGTGGTTTTTGCGTGAATGGTCTGAGAGAGAGTTTCATCCAGTCCCGTGACGGTCGCAATGAGAGTGAGGTCGGACTCTTTTAAGTCTTCTTCTGTGAGACCAAAGAGTGGGCTATCCTTGTCGATGGGGTGCATCACGAGCCACGTCAGTAAGAGCATGGGGGTCGTACCCCGCACCAAGTTCAAATCATAAATGCGCATCATACTCGCACCCTCTGAGGTGGTCTCTGGTTTGAAGACGCTTAAGGATATTTTGGCATCGATCACGGAGTTGCTTCTGTTGTTGGCCAGTCGGATCATCAGGGTGGGGACCCCGTTGTGAGGGGTCACCACTGCCTTATCACTAAAGGCGATCAAGGAGCGTGGAAGAGAGAGGCGTGAGAAGGCAACGGCGGCGAACATCCCCAGGCTTAAGAGTCCCACCATGGCCTCGGTGGTGACGAGAATATTGCCGTAAAAGGTTTGCGGATACATGTTCCCATACCCAATGGTGGCCAGGGTTTGGACACTGAAGAAAAAATAATGAGCGTAAGACGGATTGGAGACCCCGCCGATCGAGTCGGGGCTGAGCCAATACAAAAGTCCAAAGAGCATGTTGATCAGCACAAAGATCACGACAAAGAGCGCGTTGAATTGAAGCCAACTCAAACTGAGTGTTGTGTGGTAAAGGTCAAGATGCTTTTTGGCATTGACCACGATCTCGGTCCTGCGGATGGGGCTTTTGATCGTTTTGAAGTTAAAAGTCATAACCTAATTTTAATTCATGATCCCAGTAAGCTTGGGCTTCAGTAGAAGGATGAAAGGCAATGAAATTTCAAAGGGCTCTCTTCTATAATGAAAAAAAGTCTTTGCCCTGTCTTAGAAATCGGAATTGAAATGTTGATCGTGACCTCCTTGATTGCCAGTGTGTTGACCATTCTCTTTGTCAAATTGTCATTCGCCGTGATCGCTTTGAGGCGTAAAAACCGTGTCGCCTTGGGTACTGGCGGTCAAGAGGAACTGGAGCGGGCCATTCGCGCCCAAGGAAACTTTGCTGAATACGTCCCGATCTCACTCATACTCACTCATACTCATTGCGGCCTTGGAGCTCAATGGTGCACCGTGGTGGTTGGTGGCTGCTCCTGGACTCACACTGATCATTGGGCGAGTCATTCATGCCAAGGGCATCAACGTACCTCCCCCTGATTTTAGTAAGCGTGTATTGGGAATGCAGTTCACGCTGGTGACCCTCATCTCCCTCGCACTCTTGAATGTGGGCTGGTCGCTACTCAAACTGTTGGGTTGAACATTGAATTAAGGTTGACGTGTCTTTTTTGATGGAAGACTAAAGCGGCTTGGACTCATGAAGCCCAGGAGGCTTAGAAAGCATCAGGCGATCTGAGCTGAGGATATACTGGATCAAACAATACCAAATGGAGATATTCACATGACCGATTTGTTCAAAGAAAAAGCCAAGGATTGGGACGCCAACGAGAGACGCAAACAACTCTCCCAAGCCATTGGTGGGTGCATCTTGCAAAACGTCTCGCTCAATGAAGAAATGCATGTGATGGATTTCGGTGCGGGCACGGGTTTGATCACCGCTCAAATTGCACCCCATGTGAAAAAAATCACGGCGGTGGACGTCTCTGAGTCAATGCTGGAGAAGTTGATCTCCAAGATGGAGTTAAAGGACAAGGTCCAAGCCTTGTGCCAAGACATCACCGCTCATCCCAGTGGTGTGGAGCATGACCTCATTGTGAGCGCCATGGCCATGCACCATGTTGAGGACACCGAGAATATGGTCAAGCAGTTTGCTGCCCATTTGAAAAAAGGCGGTCAAGTCGCCTTGGCCGATTTGGATGCCGAGGACGGAGGTTTTCACAATCCACCGTCTGAGGGAGTCTTTCACAAAGGGTTTGATCGCGGTGAGTTCGGTGCGGTTTTAGAGCGCCATGGTTTCAAGGATGTGCGTTTTGTGACAGCCTACACTGCGATTCGCGAGAATGGCGCCTATCCTATTTTCTTAGCGATGGCGACCAAACACTGATGACTGCCGGTGCTTTGCGTTTAGAAAGTGTTTCTGGGCAAGTGGTGCGCCAGAGGCCTTTCGGTTTACACAAAATTTTATTAAGGGCCTTTTTGGCGATTGCACCGTGTCTCCTGGGTCTCCTGTCTCTCCTGTCGCTGCCCAGTGCACTGGCCTTGACGGCGGACTCTGACTATCCCAAAGAAGCACTAAGGCTCTTGGTGGGCTCAGTCCCAGGAGCCTCAACAGATGCTTACGCTCGGATTGTGGGTGAGCGCTTAGGAAAGGTGCTGGGGCAAAATATCGTGATCGACAATCGATCGGGCGCGAGTGGCATCATTGCCACCACAGCGCTCGTGGCCGCACCGGCCGATGGGTACACCTTGCAATTGATCTACACGCCTCACACACTCAGTCCCACACTCTTTAAGTCTCTCAACTACAACCCCATCAAAGATGTCACCGGGGTTACGATGCTCATCAAATCCCCTTTGGTCTTGGCCGTCAATGCGCAAGAGGGCGTGAAGAGTTATGCGGAGCTCATCAAGTTGTCTGAGCAGCGCTTGATGAACTATGGTTCGGCTGGCATTGGCAGTGGAGGGCACTTGAGTGCTGAATTACTCAGGATCAGCACGGGGATGCGATTGGCCCATATTCCCTACCGGGGCGCAGCCCCTGCGGCAGCGGCTTTACTGAGTGGGGATGTGGATTTTGCTTTCATTGCGCAAATCACGGCCAAGGAGTTGGCCCAAGCGGGCAAACTCAGGATTTTGGGGATCACCAGTAAAACCAGGAGTGCCTCCATGCCCCAGTCCCCCACCATGCAAGAGTTGGGGGTGAAGGATTTTGAGTTTCAAAACTGGTTCGGGGTGATCGTCTCCGCTAAAACACCCGCTTTGATCGTGAAGAAACTCAACGCCGCGCTTTTACAAGTATTGGCCATGCCCGATATCAGGCAACGCTTAACGCAAGACGGCTCAGAAATCGTGGGCAATTCTGCTGAAGAATTCACGGCTTTCTTGAATGCAGATGCTCTGAAATGGCGCTCCTTGGCCGGCTCCATGGAGTTAAAGGGCGACTAAAGAGTCTAGGTTGTCCATAGTGCTTGGCTCGCCTTGATGGCCTCTCGGGCCCAGAGGCGATCGCCCAAAGCCCTTGCGCGCTTAAAGTTGGGGATCTCAATGCTGATGGGAATGTCGCTTGGGAGTTGCTCAAATAAGCCTCGGATGTCAATCGTGCCCTCTGCGGGTAAAAGTCTTTCTTCACGCGCTGTCTGAATGAGCTCCTCGGTGCTGAAGTGAACACCGGCCTGCGCATCGCAAATTTGGGCATAGTGAAGCAATGTTTGCGGTATTTGTGCCACGTCCGAGAGTTGGGTGCTTGAGCGTCCAAAGTGCAACGCATCAAATAGGAGTCCAGCGTTCTTGGGGTTGCCTGCTTTTTTGATCACGCGCCAAGCGGCCAACGCATCCTTGACCCCAGTCCAAGCCATGAACTCCAAGTCTGCCGTCATGCCGTAGGGGTGGATGAATTCACACAGTTGTGCGTAGTGTTCAGCCAGTCGTTCTTCGTGGGTGTCGTCTGCGGCCACCAACACGGCTTTGGCCCCCAGCGATGCCCCCGCTTCAAGAAGCGCCGAGTAATCTTGGGCGACGAAGTCCTCAGCGATTCGAATGATCTCGATATCAAAGACCTTCACCGGTGAGTCTTTGAGGTAGGAGAGCACCTCCCTTTGAATTTGTACTTGGTCAATAAAAGCTTGATAGGGCGCACCTGGCGTGTTGGGCCGAAGCCTGAGCCCCACGCTGTCGTAGCCCCATTCCTGGGCTATCCCTAAGGACTCCAAAACACTTGATTGGTTGACCGTCAAATAGGCGAGTGAATAACTTCGCATGCCCTTGTCTCAGACTTTTTTATCGAAGTGGCGAGACCGCTGTGGGCATCGCAATGGTGGAGCTCATGTCCGTGGTCAAGTGCGCGGGTCCACCTTTAGGGGGCCAGATGCCTTTGGCGACCGCATCGGCGCGAGCTTTGCTTCTGGCGTCTAGACTTGGGTAGGCCCAAATATTGGTAAAGCGCAAGGGGCCATCGAGTGCCACCATGGCCACCACGCAAGGGGAGATCTTCTCACGCTCAGGCATGGCTTGCTCCCACAAGTCCAATGTGGGTTGGACCCCACCGGGCTTGATGCCATAGGTTCTGATTTCATAGACGGGGCCTTGGATGCCGCTTTGAGCGCTTGAGCGAGCAGGCTTCATCCAAGGAAAGCCTTGGTAGCTGTGTTGCTCGAGTTTGAGGAAAATCTCGCCACACCCAAAAGGACTGGCGTTGTGTTGGGTGCGTGCTTTCTCTTTTTGTAAGCTCTCCAAATTGGGAAAGCTGCGAAAGACGATCATTTGGTTGAGTGTTCCGATGTCGGTGAACCAACAAGCGAGCAGCTCTCCGCCGCCTTGCGCGCAAAAAGTCTGGATGTTTTGTGCAGCTTGGGCGGCTGTGCCAAAAGGCAGTGTCATGGTGGCGAGTTCGTAGTACATGGTGTGTCCTTTGCTAAAAATGGAGTCTGGGTTCAGTCCTGCTGCATGCGCCCCGGCAATGAAGCCAAAGGTCATGGCGGGCCCCAGTGTGATGCCGCCACTGGGGTAGTGGCCAGCCATGATGCTGGAGAGATCGTTGCCCCCCGCATAAAGACCTGGAATGGGAGAGTCTTCTTGATCAAGCACTTGCGCGTTTTCATTGCACCGAAGTCCAGCGAAGGTGCCCAAACTGCCGGCCACCACGCGAACGGCGTAAAAGGGCCCGTTCTTTAAGGGACCCATGCAGGGGTTCTTGCCCGGATGCTGAGCGTCGCCTTGCATGCGGTTGTAGGGTGTTTGACCTTTTTGAAAGTCACCGTCATAACCCACATGAGCCATGGCGTTGTAGCGTTCAACGGTTTCAATCAGCGTTGTCACCTCGATGCCGCAGGCAAGGGCGAGCTCGCTCAAGGTCTTAGCACGCTTTAAGTAGCCGTTGGCCAGCATAGCTCTTTTGGGAACGGGAAAGGGCTTAACTGCCCCCAAGCCCCAACGGGAGATGAAGTCTTGATCAACGACCAACCAAGCTTGAACTTCTTCATCCGCTGGGAGGGCGTTCATTAAGCCCTCCATGAAGTCATAGTAGGAGTTGGCCTCGTTGGTGAAGCGCTTACCAAAGCGAGTGACGGCAATTAAACCGGGTTTGCCACGCTCTAAGAGATGGGGAAAATGGGTGAAGCCACCCTCCTTGTTGGGGACAAGGGAGACGGGAGCCATGGCTGCGGCGTTTTTGAGTTGAGTCTCGACTCGCCCGCCGGCCCCTTCGCCCATGTTCAGGCCATCTCCCGTGTTGCCCCAAGCGGCAGCAGAGAAGTGGGCTGTTCCGTGGGGGTCACGCTCGAGGAGTTTACTTTTTCTCTTGGGGTCATGCGGGAAACCTCCGCAGGCCAGCACCACGCCTTGGGCGGCGTGGACTTTGATTCTTCTGCCCTCGTGGAGGACCCATGCACCGATGACCCGAGGTGAGGTTTGTTGGGGAGTAGATAGCGAAGAGGGCGAAGAGGTCGAAGAGGGCGAAGAGGGGGTGATGGAGGAGATGGGGGCCTGAATGAGCTCAATGGCGGGGGTTTTGACGTGCACTTTGACGCCCAACTCAAACGCCGCTCGGGCAAGACTCGCCACCAAGGCGTTGCCATTGACCAAGTGAGTTCCTCGACCATAAGGAGCAAGTCGAGTGCGTGTTTGAGTAAACGCTGGGTGACATGGGTAAAAGAGGCCGGATCTCTGAAGGCATTGTAGAAGTGACGCAAATCCGCACCCGATGCGATACCCATTCCAAGGAAGGTGGTTTCCTTTAAGGGAGGCTGGAGTAAGGCCAAGTGAGGCCCCAAGCGTTGGCCATCAAAAGGGGCGGCACACACCGAGCGTGCTCCAAGGGCGGCATCGGGCGTATTGCCATGAAAGTCAGGAATGGTGTTGCCGTCGATGAATTCAAGACCTATTTTTTCTTCAAAAAACCGCAGCATCGTGGGCGCGTTTTTCATGAAGGCTTGGATCCTTTTCTCGTCATAGCGCTCAAGCAGTTCGTGCTGTAAATATGACAAAGGCTTTTCAATGGGCTCAGCAATGCCCGCTCTCAAGGCCAAATGGTTTCTAGGTATCCACATCCAACCGCCCGACCACGCCGAGGTGCCCCCGAAGCGTTCCTCTTTCTCAACCACCAAGACCTTCAGACCCGCGTGGGCTGCAGTCACTGCACTGGCCAGGGCTCCAGCGCCAGAGCCGATGACCAAGAGGTCGCAATGCCAATCCGTGTCGGCCATGGGTTCATCCCTTGAAGGCGTCGAGGCTGTCATGGTCAGGGTGCGTAAATGGGTGCCAAATGACTGGGACGGCGTCCGCAGGCCAAGAGGTATGGCCCACCACTGGCGGCGGCGAGTTGAGCGGCACACGACAAGAGCTCTTTGGATAACTCCAGCATCTTCTTCTTGGTCAAGCGCGCCGAGGGACCCGCCACGCTGATGGTGCCCAGTGGCATGTGACCCGACAAGGACACGGTGACCGCCATGGCGTTGAGCCCGGCGGCGTAGGTCTCTTCGGTCAAGCTAAATCCGCGCTTGCGAGTTTCTTGTAACGCTTTTAAAAATTCTTGAAGGCTAGCGGGAGCTTTGGGGCCGAATTCTTCTCTGGAGCCCAAACCTTGCTTGGAGACCAATAGAACGGCCTCCTCATCGCTCATGCTGGAGAGCCATGCCCAGCCCGAAGATGAGCAACTCAGTCTGGCGATGGTGCCCATATCTGGGTCATAACGCAGTCCTTGCCGAGCTCCCTGGGCTCGGGCAATCCAAGTGAGCCGCTCGCCATCGACGACAGACAGACGGACCAGTTCTCCGGTTTGTTCTGCCAAGTGGTCCAGGAGCGGCTGGGCGACATCGACCACACCTGTGTTGGAGAGGTGACTCAGTCCCAAAGAGACGAGTTTGGTGGTCAAGATGTACTCGCCGCCTTCTTTGATTTGTTTAACGTAGCCGTGTTTGATGAGGTCGCTGAGCAAGCGGTGGGCGGCGCTCTTGGGCATGTTGAGCGTTTTGGCCAAGGTGGAGAGCTCTGCTCCACTCACTTGCTGTGATAGATACTCCAACACGCCCAGCGTTCTTTCTAGTACTCCACTCACACGATTCCTTTAAGAGGCCCAAATAACGGCCTCCAATGACACAACTGAACTGAACGAGCCATAAATTACCCCCATTCATGAGTGGCAAATATATTAGGGGCAGATCAAGAGACACCACTAAACGTGACTCAATGGGGAAACCCCATGGACATGACCCGTGGCATTTTGCCTAACCATCAGTTCCAGTTTATCATAAAAAATTAAAATTTATTCCAAATCTGAACATTGTTCCATTTTTTTGATAAACTTTGAAAACTTGGAAGTTTTGGAATCATTCTCAATGGCTCCAATTCATTCCAGTTCGTTCCAGTTTCCAGTTCATTTCCATTCATCTTCAGTTGACTCCATTCATTCAAAGAAGCCAGCATGCTTGAAAATTTAAGTGGCGCCACGCGCTTACACGTGATTGTTGGGGACCCCATTGCCCAGGTCAAATCCCCCTTTGGCATGACCGAGGCGTTTGAAGCGAAGGGGCACAACGCCATTTGTATCCCCGCTCACGTGAGCACGCGCGACTTGAGATCTTGGTTTGAGGCCTTAACGCTTACTCAAAACGTGGACGGTGTCATCGTCACGGTGCCCCATAAATTTGATTGTTTGGCGCTATGTGCAACGTCCTCCGAGCGCGCTCAATTCTTGGGTGCGGTCAACACCATTCGCAGAAATGCCGATGGCACTTGGCATGGTGACATGTTCGATGGGCTTGGGTTTGTGAAAGGCCTTGAACAGCAGGGCTGTGTGCTCAAAGGACAAAGGGCTTTGTTGATCGGTGCAGGTGGGGCGGGCTCGGCCATTGCCCATGCGCTTGTCTTGTCTGGAGTGAGTGAGTTGGCGATCCATGATGAAAACACCCAGCGACGTGAGTCTCTCATTGAACGACTCAATGGCTTGAAGATGGGGCGGGTCTTAACCGGGACTCCCAATCCCACTGGATTTGATGTGGTGCTCAATGCCACGCCAGCGGGTATGAGGGCGAGCGACCCCTTGCCCGTTGAGACTTCTTTACTTAACTCTCATATGTTTGTGGGCTGCGTGATCACCCAACCCGCCATCACTCCACTCATTCAAGCGGCCAGAGACTTGGGCTGTAAAACTTCGACTGGGGCCGACATGTTCTCGCAGGTGAAGGTGCTCATGCTTGATTTTTTGTTGGGCGTTTGAGCCATGGAACCAACGCTCAAGCCTCTTTCCGAGATTATCAAAACTGATCTCCAGGAGTGGGAGGAGGGAAGCGAGTTTGACCTCATCGTGGTGGGCAGTGGGGTAGCGGGTTTCTCTGCAGCTCTTAACGCCGTGATCGGCGGGGCCAAGGTGCTTTTGATCGAACGCACGGAGTATGTGGGGGGAACGAGCGCCACATCAGCGGCCACCTGCTGGGTGCCAGGCACTCGAAGTGGTTTGGCGGTCAACCCAAGCGATACAGCCCAGCGCGTCAAGACTTTTTTAGACAACGCGGTGGGAGCGGGCTCGGACCCTGAGCTCAGACAGGCGTTCATCAACGCAGCCCCCAAGGCCATTCAACAACTCGAGGACGAGAGTGCACTGGAGTTCCAAGTGCGTGCCTTGCATCCTGATTACTTGTCGGAGCTGGAAGGCTCGGTCTTGAATGGCCGCGCCATTGAACCCAAGCCCTTTGACGGCAAATTGCTTGGACCCAACATGAGTTTGGTTCGTCCCCCCATTGCCGAGTTCACCGTGCTGGGTGGCATGATGGTCGACCGGGACGATATCTTTCACTTGCTGCGATTGACCAAGACTTGGACCTCCTTTTGTTACAGTCTTCGCATCATCACCCGGCATTTTTGGGACCTCGTGTTTCACACTCGAAGCACCCGTTGGGTCATGGGCAACGCTTTGATTGCTCGCATGCTCTACAGCTTCATCCAAAAGGGTGGCTCATTGCTCACCCAGTGTGAGGTGGTGGAGATGGTGAAGCAAGATGTGAATGAATCAGTGAATG
>DAISKH010000033.1:0-4050 GCA_036821105.1 Limnohabitans sp. | reverse complement strand
ACCCAGTGTGAGGTGGTGGAGATGGTGAAGCAAGATGTGAATGAATCAGTGAATGGGTCAGACAATGAGTCTTTGCACAGCAAGCGCCGAGTCACTGGCGTGGTCGTCAAACAGCTCCTTAGCAATGGGGACGTCTTAAAGCGGACCTATTACGCCCGTGGGGGTGTTGTGTTGGCCAGTGGCGGCTTTAATCGCCATGCCACCAAACGTGCACAACTCCTCCCTGGCATTAAGCCCGAGTGGTCACCCGCCGCCCCAGGTCACACCGGCACAGCGCAGGACTTGGCCCTTGAAATGGGAGCCTGGGTGGGGTCATCGGGGGTGAGTCATGCGTTTTGGGCGCCGGTCTCGACTCGCCGGCGAACCGATGGCTCGACAGCTGCCTTCCCGCATTTTGTGATGGACCGAGGCAAACCCGGCATGATGGTCGTGGACAGTTTGGGCGAGCGCTTCGTCAACGAGTCCACCTCCTACCACCTGTTTGGCTTGGCGATGCAAGCCCACAACGCCCAAACGCCCTGTATTCCTGCGTGGCTCATATGTGATGCGCCCGCACTTCGCCGCTATGGCCTGGGGATGGTAAGACCTGGGGGCAGAGGTCTTGGCCCCTTTTTGGCAGACGGTTATTTAAAGACTGGAAAAACCTGGACCCACTTGGCCCAAGTCTTGAATCTTCCTCCTGAGCGTCTAACAGCGAGCGTTGAGCTCTTCAATCGCTTTGCCCGTGAAGGCCAGGATTTGGATTTTGAGCGAGGAAGCACCGATTACCAGCGTGCCAACGGAGACGCTCAATGGACGGGGCGCAATCCTTGTCTGGGTGAGTTGCTAGAGGGACCCTTTTATGCGATTGCTCTCTACCCGGGCGATATCGGGGCCTCCACGGGCTTGGTCACAAACACCCAAGCCCAAGTGATGAGCACCTCAGGCCAAGCCATTGAGGGTCTTTACGCATGTGGCAACGACATGCAGTCCATCATGGGCAATGTCTACCCCGCGCCTGGCATCACCATTGGACCTGGCATCACGTTTGGCTATCTTGCGGCCCAACATGCATTGAGTCGCTTGGCGCAGTCAAGAGCGGGCCATCCATGAATCAGACTAGGTATCAACCCCAAGCCCTGATGGACAGCCTTTTCAATAACATTCTCTTTAAAAGATCTCCCGGCGGTTCTAATCGAAGTGATCAACGATAGAATCAATTTTTATTCAACAAAAAAATGTGAAAGACAGACATGAAGTTAAAAAAACTTGCCTTGGGCATGACCCTCGCTGCCGCCAGTTTTGTGGCCACCAGTGCCTGGGCCGCCGACACAGGCCCCATCAAAATCGTGGGCTTGGTGGAGTTAACAGGCCCAGGAACCACATCGGGTACCAATTTTGACGACGGCATCAAGCTTGCAGTCAAAGAGATCAATGCGGCGGGTGGTATTTTGGGTAGAAAAGTGGAATACAAGTCACAAGACACCCAATCCAATCCTGGCGTTGCCAAAGGACTCACAGAGCAAGCCGTGGACGAGGGCGCTTATGTGGTGATGGGACCTGTGTTCTCGGGCTCCATTTTGGTGAGCATGGCGGTGACTAAGAACGCCGAGATCCCCAACTTCACGGGTGGTGAGGCCGCTGCTATCACTCAGCAAGGTAACCCCTACGTGTTCAGGAGCTCCTTCACCCAAGCGAGCGCCATGCCCAAAGTGGCCAACTACATCAACGATAAGCTCAAAGCCAAGAGTGTGGACATTATTTATGTCAACAACGATTTCGGTAAAGGCGGTCGCGACTTGATCATCAAGTCTCTCGAAGCCAAGGGTATCAAAATCGGTGCTGACATTTCAACAGAATCGGGTCAAATCGATTTCAGCTCGGCCGTGGTGAAAGCCAAGCAGGGCACAGGGGACGTTCTTTTTGCCTACACCAACGAGGAAGAGTCAGCACGCTTGTTGAAAGAACTCCGCAAACAAGGCTACAAAAAGCCAGTGGTCGGTGAGACTGTGCTCACCAGCCAAAAGGTGGTTGAGTTGGCCGGCGACGCTGCCAACGGTGCCATTGCTCACGTGGGCCTTACCGCTGACGCGCCCCAAGCGAGTGTGAAGAAATTTGACCAGGCCTTTCAAAAGGAGTTCAACTTCCGCTCTGACCACAACGGCATCAAGGGCTATACCTCGATGTACGTTGTGAAGGCTGTCACTGAAAAACTTGGCAAAGTCGATTCCAAAGCGTTTGCCCAAGCCATGAAGGGTTTGACCTTGTCCGCAAAAACCTACCCTGGTATTTTGATGGACGTGAGTTTTGACAACAATGGTGACTTGGACCGCGAGAGCTACATGACCAAAATCGTCAACGGTAAACAAGTCGTGACCGATATTTTGGCGCCTTTGAATAAAAAGTAATCAACTCCTTTAGAGCATCACGCATCCCCGTTTGGCCTTAGAAGGTTGATCGGGGATTTTTTTTAACCCCTCTTATGACCTTATTCTCATCATGTCCTTGCCTTTCAAAATAGCTGGTGTGACGGGTTGGCCTGTCGCCCATTCACGCTCACCTTTGATTCACAATTATTGGCTCTCCAAGTATGGAATTAAAGGCGCTTATGGCCTTTTCCCTGTTCAGCCAGGTCAATTGGAGGTGGCCATTAAGGGCATGTTGGCCCTAGGCATTGTGGGCTCCAACGTCACCATCCCTCATAAGGTGGAGGCGATGAAGCTCATGGACCATGTGGACCCACTGGCGCAACGCATGGGTGCAATCAACACCATCGTGGTCACTGAAAAAGGCGAGTTGCATGGCTTTAATAACGACGGCTATGGCTACATCCAGTCCTTAAAGGATGCCAATCCAGAGTGGAGAGCGGACAGTGGCCCCATTTGTGTGTTGGGCTCAGGAGGGGCGGCGCGTGCCATTGTCTTGAGTCTTCTCGATCAAGGTGCGAAAGAGATCAGGCTCATGAACCGAACCCAGGCCAAGGCCGAGGCCTTGAGGGATGAGTTCTCTTTGGATGGTCCCTACAAAGGTTCCATTTCGGTGTACTCGTGGAGTGAACGCCATGAGGCGCTAGACTCGGTGAGTTTGCTGGTCAACACCACCAATCAAGGCATGCACGGCCAACCCGAGCTTGATATTCGATTGGAGCGCTTACCGCATTCGGCGATGGTCTCAGATGCCATCTATATTCCTTTGGAGACGCCACTGATTGCAGCCGCCAAAGCCAGGGGGCACGTGACGGTGAGTGGTTTGGGTATGCTCTTGAATCAAGCCCGTCCAGCCTTCAAGGCCTGGTTTGGTGTGATGCCTGAGATCACGCCCGAGCTGATGCAAATGATCGTTGCGACCCTTTGAGTTGTTGGGGACTTTTTATTCTTCTAAGATCTCCTCACTCGAGTCGATACTCTCCATATTGCCCAGCAACTTTAATAAATAGTGCACCATGTGCGTGAGGTCATTGGTTGAGAAGTTGACCAATGCCGCCTCATAGTAATTTTTAATTTTCGGCAACGCCTCTCTCTCCCACACTCGACGACCCTCAGTGGTCATGGTGATGATCTTTGATCGCCTGTCTTGTGTGGAGGTGACGAGGCTAATGTTGCCGTCTCGCTCCATTCGACTTAAAACCCCAGACAAGTTTTGGCGACTGACTTTGAGGTATTTGGCCAAGTCCCCCACATTCATCCCCTCAGAAGCGCTTGGCCGCGAGAGCGCTCCCAAGACCGCCCATTGCTGCGTCGTCAAGCCCTCTTCTTCAACAGCCCGAGTACCTGTTTTATGCAACATATTGGTACATTGATAGAGTCGAAAAAACAATCGATTGGCCAGATCAATACGGGCATTTTGTTCAGTATTGTTAGGGTTTACCATGGGTATTTATTTCTTCGGCGGTATTGAATTATAGATCAACGGATGGATAATATATATCAATGTATTGACATATTTGTGGTTTATTTCGAGGTGCAGTGCGAAAGCCTTGCAAGGCCCGAACAGTTCTTTAATCATTAAGGTGCGGCATGAAAAGATTTGAAAATAAAGTGGTGGTGGTGACCGGTGGGGGTGGTGGCATTG
>DAISKH010000032.1:0-24909 GCA_036821105.1 Limnohabitans sp. | reverse complement strand
TTTCTACACCCTTCGACCCAAGCTTTGAGTGATTTGACGTGGGCTTCGGCTTTTTCATCAATCTTCTCCAACTGCGCCTGGGGATAAGCGCGAATACTCACCGATGCTTGGCTCTCGCCCTCAGGCCAAAGGCCTGCAACAGGTGCAACTTTTTGCCACAACTCCTCAGTAATAAAAGGAATCAATGGGTGAGCGAGTCTGAGTAAGGCCTCTAGTGTTCGAATCAAAGTCCGTCGGGTCGCGCGCGCTTGTGACTCATTGCCGGTTTGTAATTGAACTTTGGCGATTTCAAGATACCAGTCACAAAACTCGTTCCAGATGAGCTCGTAAATAGAATTGGCCACTTGATCGAGCCTGTAGTCTTTGAAGCTTTGTTCAACATCAGCCTCTACTCTTTGCAAGAGCGAACTCATCCAGCGGTCTGCTTGACTAAAGTGCATATAGCCATGAAAAGCTTCACCTGGAGCGCATTGCTCTTTGGTGTGAGATTTCAAGCCACAATCTTGGCCTTCACAGTTCATCAAGACAAAACGTGTCGCGTTCCAGAGTTTGTTGCAGAAATTGCGGTACCCCTCGCAGCGTTTGGGGTCAAAGTTGATGCTTCGGCCCAAGGACGCCATCGCAGCAAAGGTGAACCGAAGGGCGTCAGCACCGTAGGCCGGAATGCCCTGTGGGAACTCTTTCTCTGTGGACTTTCTGACTTGGGGTGCCGTCTCTGGGCGACGCAAACCTGTGGTTCGCTTGTCTAAAAGTGGTGCCAATTCAATCCCGTCAATCAAATCAACGGGATCCAAAACATTGCCCTCAGATTTGGACATTTTTTGGCCCTGAGCATCTCTCACCAAGCCATGAATGTAGACATCTTTGAAGGGAACTTGTCCCGTAAAGTGCGTCGTCATCATGATCATGCGCGCAACCCAAAAAAAGATGATGTCATAGCCCGTTACTAAAACGGTGCTGGGCAAATACAAATTAAGGTCTTCATTGGGTTGTGGCCAGCCCAAAGTGGAAAACGGCACCAGAGCGGAGGAAAACCAAGTGTCCAACACATCGGGGTCTTGGCGTAGAGCGGAGTGGCCTGCCAAACGCTCGGCCTCCTCTTTGGAGTTGGCCACAAAGACTTGGCCTTGCTCATCGTACCAAGCCGGTATTTGATGACCCCACCACAACTGACGACTAATGCACCAATCCTGGATATTATTCATCCATTGGTTATACGTATTAACCCAGTTCTCTGGGACGAATTTGACTTCGCCAGAAGCGACTGCGTCGATCGCTTTTTGGGCAATGGACTTACCCGTTGCATCGCCCTCGCCGACCTTGGACATGGCCACAAACCATTGGTCGGTGAGCATGGGCTCAATGATTTGCCCCGTTCTCTCACAACGCGGGACCATGAGGGTGTGAGGGCGAACTTCAACCAAAAATCCCCCAGCCTCTAAATCTTTTACCACTTGTTTGCGGGCTTCAAAGCGGTCCATGCCCTGATAGGCCACTGGGGCATTTTGATTGACAGTGGCATCTAAATTCAAAATACCGATGCTGGGCAACTGATGGCGGGCGCCGACTGCAAAGTCATTGACGTCGTGCGCGGGGGTGACCTTCACCACACCAGTTCCAAAGGTCTGATCCACGTATTCATCCGCAATGACTGGAATGACTCGTTCGCAAAGGGGCAAGTGCACACTTTTCCCAATGAATGCTTTGTAACGCTCGTCCTCAGGATTGACCATGACCGCTACGTCACCCAAGAGTGTCTCTGGCCGGGTGGTGGCCACCACCAAGCGCTCGCTCGAACCCACCAAAGGATAGGCAATAAGCCATAAAGATCCCTTTTCCTCATGGCTCTCCACTTCCAAATCTGAGACCGCTGTTTTAAGAACGGGGTCCCAGTTCACTAGCCTCTTGCCGCGGTAGATGAGGCCTTGCTGGTAAAGCTTCACAAATGCGTGCCGAACGACCGTGCTTAAGTTCTCGTCCATGGTGAAGTACTCGCGAGACCAGTCAACGCTGTCACCCATACGGCGCATTTGTTGAGTAATGGTCTTGCCGCTTTTGTCCTTCCACTCCCACACTTTGTCAGTAAAGAGACGTCTCGATTCTTCCAGTGTCTTGCCCAAAGTGAGTCTAGAAAGCCCTTGCTCTTGGAGTTGGCGTTCGACGACGATTTGTGTCGCGATGCCGGCATGGTCAGTTCCTGGAATCCATGCAGTATTGAGGCCTTTCATCCGGTGGTAGCGCGTCAAACTGTCCATGATGGTTTGATTAAACGCATGCCCCATGTGCAAAGTACCCGTCACGTTCGGGGGGGGTAACTGAACTGCAAAACTTCCCTGTCCGGGTTTGGCCGCTTGAGTCCCCCGATAACCAGCCACACCATATCCTCGAGTCTCCCACTCTGGACCCCAATGGGCTTCTATGGAGGCGGGTTCAAAAGACTTCGACAAGGCCTCTAGGCCGGGTTGGTTCAAAGGGGTGTCTTTGCCAGTTGAGGCTGTGGTATCTGTGTTCATGAAGGGGTCAACTTTAAGGGGGCAAAGTGAGTAAATATGCTTATCGCATTGAATAAATGTCTTGAGCTGGTTGTGTATCGCCCAAGCGGCATTGTTACGGATCAAGCCACTGGGGCTATTTTTGACTTGAGAATTTTTGAATGCTCAATTCATTATTTTAGTGAAAAAACTTTTGGCTTTTGTGCCCGAGCTGATAGGTTCTGATACCAGTGCAAATTCAGTTCAGCCTTCTAGTTGGGGCAATCGTGTTCATTTGGATTGGCTGAACTCGGGGCGATCGTTGACTTCGGGTTTGAGCTTGCTCGGACGGTTGGGATCGGTGTTTTCTAGTCTCCATGCGGCTTTTCTTGCGCTCCAGGCGTTCAAGCGTTCATGCACATTGCGACTCTCTTTTGCCATTTGTTCTGGGGTACCCGTCTGGACTGTGAGCTCTAAACGAATGCCGTTCGGGTCGAAGAAATAAATACTTTTAAAGACATGGTGGTCGGTGATACCCAGTACTTCGATACCGTGAGCTTGAAGTCTTTGTTTGGTATTTTCTAGCTCGATTTCAGTATCCACCCGAAAAGCGATGTGATTGACCCAGATCGGAGTATTGGGCGAGGGGAGTGCGGCTGTGTCGTCTCCGAGGTCAAAAAAAGCAATGAATGAGCCGTCTTGTAGACGAAAGAAAAAGTGAGTGTAGGGGCAGTACTCACCCGTAGAGGGGACGTGATCACTTTGAATGATGTGGTAAAGCGGTAAGCCCAAAATGTCCTCGTAAAAATGCCGAGTCTCCTCTGCATCTTTGGCTCGGTAAGCATAGTGATGCAATTGCTGGACAGTGGCCGGTGGAGGTAGTTTTGATGCGTCAAAGGATGTGTTGGACATGGGGGCTTTCCTGGGAGTTGGACTGAATCAGCGCAAGGCCATGACAAGGCCAAATACTGATGGTCGGTCAATGCATAACGGGTTCATTTTATGCTTCTTGCGCCGGTTATTGAGGACGCGACGCTTGCCTTTCATTGGCCATTGGATAATCATTGAGGTGGATCCGCGCACATGTCAAATCCATGAAAAATCTGAACTTGACACCTCGGCGCGTCTGACTCACTTAAAAAACCAACACTTTAGTATTTATCCAACGTAATTGAATGCTTGATAGTCTATAGCTATTGGGGATATTAAAGCAGACAATTAGACACACGGGCTCACAAAGGGCACACTACGGCCTGTCTGAGATGGTGAATCATCTTGGCAAATTCAGTAACACTCTTAGGAGAATATTCCATGGCAGCACTAAAAGGCTCAAAAACGGAAGGCAATTTGAAGGACGCTTTTGCTGGCGAATCTCAAGCCAACCGTCGTTATTTGTATTTCGCAAACAAAGCCGACGTCGAAGGACAAAATGACGTGGCAGCACTCTTTCGCTCCACAGCTGAAGGTGAGACAGGTCACGCCCACGGTCACCTAGAGTGGCTTGAGCAATGTGGTGACCCCGCCACTGGTTTGCCCATTGGCGCAACACGTGACAACTTGGCAGCCGCAGTTGCTGGCGAGACTCACGAGTACACCGACATGTATCCCGGCATGGCTAAAACAGCCCGTGACGAAGGATTTGATGAAATCGCCGATTGGTTTGAGACTTTGGCCAAAGCTGAAAGATCACACGCCAACCGTTATGCCAAAGCATTGGCAGAACTCGTCGATTAATCACTGCGGAGAATGAGCCCCTTCTCTTAGGATACGCACTCAAAAAGTCGTCTTCCTTCATAGGGGCAGTCAAGCATTCAGTCTTGGGCAATGGGTTCAAAAGATCATTTGCCCATGGCTGAGTTCTTTACTTTTTGTAGATTCGCTGTTACTGCGCCAGACTGGATGCGGTAACTAATATTTTTTTCAGTCCCACTCAGGGCTGGCTTTTATGAGGTCACCTCACATGGCTACAGAAGGCAATTTAGTCGCTCCCACACGTCACCCTATCGATTGGAAGGGTGAGGATTTTTACAACGAAGACTCCTGTGTCAAAGAGATGGAACGCATCTTTGACATTTGTCACGGTTGCCGTCGATGCGTGAGTTTGTGTGGCTCCTTTCCGACTTTGTTTGATTTGGTTGACGAGAGCTCAACTGGCGAGGTTGACGGGGTCGATAAGAAAGATTACTGGAAAGTAGTGGACCAGTGTTTCATGTGCGACCTTTGCTACATGACCAAGTGTCCCTATGTGCCGCCCCATGAGTGGAACTTGGATTTCCCCCACACCATGCTCAGAGCCAAGGCCATTAAATTCAAGAAGGGCGAGGTGACGTCTGGTGAGCAATTTTTGGCCTCCACTGATGTGCATGGTCAATTTGCTGGAATTCCGATTGTCGTTCAAGCAGTCAATGCGATTAACAAAACATCAGTCGCACGCTCTGTCATGTCCTCCGTCTTGGGTGTGGATGAAAAAGCGTGGTTGCCTGAATTGGCCAGCAAAAAATTCCGCTCACTCGCTCCCAAGTCCAAGGACCACCCTGTCATTGATGGCGCATTGACGCCTGGCAAAGTTGCTATCTATTCAACTTGCTACATCAACTACAACGAGCCCGGAATTGGGCTTGATTTGTTGAGTATTTTGGAGCACAACGACATTGAATATGTTTTGGTGGAAAAAGAGAGTTGTTGTGGTATGCCCAAATTGGAATTGGGTGATTTGGACTCTGTACACGAAAACAAAGAGAAAAATATTCCAGTCTTGGCCAAGTACGCCAAAGCCGGTTACGCCATATTGAGTGCCGTTCCCAGTTGCACACTGATGTTCAAGCAAGAGTTGCCCTTGATGTACCCCCAGGACGCAGACTGCCAAGCGGTTAAAGAGGCTATGTGGGATCCCTTTGAATACTTGATGGCAAGAAAAAGGGACGGGCTCTTAAAGACTGACTTCACGACCCCACTTGGAAACGTGAGCTACCAAGTGCCTTGTCACTCGCGCGTTCAAAATGTCGGCAAAAAAGCAGAAGAGATGCTAAAAATGGTACCCCAGACTACCATCAATACGATTGAACGTTGTTCAGGTCATGCGGGTACTTTTGGGGTCAAAAAAGGCTTTCATGATGTGGCCATGAAGATCGGCAAGCCAGTCGTCAAAGCCATGGCCACCATGAAAGATGGATCTTCTCCTGATTTCATCAGTTCTGATTGCCCCCTAGGCGGTCACCACATTGCCCAAGGCTTTGAGGCTCAGGGTATGGCTGTTCCAGAACTCCAGCATCCCATATCTCTTATTAAACGGGCCTACGGACTTTGATGCACCCCTAAATTGGGTGCATCTCATACACACATTTAAAACTCTGAAAGGCAAGCCAACCATGGATACTTTTTTACAAAAAACAGGTCGCATCACAGTTGATAACTTGATGAGCCTTGAGGCTTATTCCAAGTACAGAAAGTTGCACAAGGCCGATATCATTGCGCACAGAAAATTGCGTTCTGTGACGCTGGGTGAAAATATGAATTTGCAGTTTGAGAGTGAAACAACAATTCGCTATCAAATTCAAGAAATGCTCAGAATTGAAAAAATCTTTGAAGAAGATGATATTCAGTCTGAGATCGATACCTATGCACCCTTGGTGCCCACAGGCACAAATTGGAAGGCCACGGTACTCTTGGAGTATCCCGAAGTTAACGAGAGAAAACGTGAGCTTGCCCGACTCATTGGTGTCGAGGATCGACTTTTCATCGAAGTGCAAGGGCATGAGCATGTTTATGCCATTGCCGATGAGGACCTCGATCGGGAAAATGCAGAAAAGACCTCTTCCGTGCATTTCGTGCGTTTTGAGTTGACCCCTGCCATGGTGGCCGAAGTCAAAGCCGGTGCAAGTGTTAAATTGGGCTGTGATCACACCAACTATCCAGCTCACGTGAGCATTGCACCTGAGACTCTGGCAAGCTTGGCCGGCGACTTGAAATAGTATTCGCCTTTTCATGGACCAACCGCCCTTTGAGTTCTTGGAGATAATCCACAACGTTCTTCCACCCAGGTCCTTAAGGGCTTGGTGGGAATGGGTTGAATCCAGTTTGATAAAGGCTCAATCGGCGAGGTTGGCCTACTGTGAGTTGCAAAGTGCTCTTTTAAATTTTGCCCACACTCATTGACCATGCTCATCCTGTTGTCACCTGCCAAAACCCTGGATTACGAAACTCCGCTGCCAGCTTCATTGAAGGATTTGGGGCCACGAGAGCCGGTGTTTCCTAGAGAAACGGCGACTTTAGTCAAGCACTTGAAAAAGCTATCCTCTTCGAATTTGTCTGATTTGATGAGTTTGAGTGAGAAATTAGCTGAACTCAACGTCAAACGATTTAAAGACTGGAGTGCAACTCATACAGAGAACAATTCAAGGCCCAGTATTTTTGCGTTCAATGGGGATGTCTATGACGGTTTGGACGTGAAGTCCCTCAAAAAGCCAGAGCTCTCTTACTTGGAGTCACACTTGGTGATTTTGAGCGGGTTGTATGGTGTTTTAAAACCGATGGACTCCTTGCAGCCCTATCGGTTGGAGATGGGCACGGCATTGAAGGTGGCAAAGAGTAAAAATTTATACGAATTTTGGGGTGGACAAATCGCCCAATATTTGAACACTCGACTCGACGCTGAGCCATCGCGCGTGGTCATCAATTTGGCCTCCCAAGAGTATTTCAAGTCCGTGGACCGACAAACTCTGGATGCACAAGTCATTGAGTGTGTGTTTGAAGATGAAAAGAATGGGCAGTACAAAGTCATCAGTTTTTTTGCTAAAAAAGCACGTGGTCTGATGGTGAGGTTTGCTGCGACCAACCGGCTCAAAGCGCCTGAGGCGTTGAAGGACTTTGATTTGGAAGGTTACGTCTTTGAGCCCAAAACCTCCAATTCTCTAAAGTATGTTTTTCGTCGTTCAGAAAAGTCTTTGAAGGCTGTTGCTGGTGTGGCCTAAAGCGGGCCCAAGCGGCGGGCAGCTTCTTGGTTTTACACTCGCTTTAATAGTACCTTCTTTCCAATGAAAGGCTTCGCAGATTGGGTTAGAAGGGTTGAGTCTTTATGGTTTTATAGCAGACTTAAATATTCCTATAAATATTGTTTTGATATAAGTTGAGTGGGTATGCGCGCAAATAATAACGGTGTTTGGCTTGAATATGAAGTGCATCCAGCGATGAGTCCGGGCTTGGAGAGTGCTGAAAGTCGTCCGTATATTTTGCTCATCATGGGTTTGGGCTTGCAACTCATCTCCTGGCCTCGCATATTGATTGAGGGACTGACCCAAGAAGGCTTTAACGTCATTACCATGGACAATCGTGATGTGGGCCTGTCTTCTATTTTTGACCATGAAGGTGTTCCCAACTTGTTGTGGCAGGGCTTGAAGCAAAAAATGGGCTTCAACGTGCAAACGCCCTATACCCTGGAGGACATGTCAACGGATGCATTGGCGGTCCTGGATGCCTGTGGTGTTCAAAAAGCCCATGTGCTTGGAATGAGCATGGGCGGGATGATTGCCCAGCGAGTGGCCATTCAGGCTCCAGATCGGGTGTTGAGTTTGGTGAGTCTGATGAGCTCAAGTGGCGCCAAGTATCTTCCTGGTCCACAAGCGGATCTTTTACAACGCCTCTTCGCCCCACCTAAGGACCAAACAATTGATGCCTATGTGAATCAGGCCATGGATGTGTTGGACGCTTTGGCCAGCCCAGGTTTTAGGGACGATGTTCAAAGTATGCGCGATAGAGTGATCGAGTCCATCAAGCGCAGTTACCATCCAGCGGGGGTGCTCAGACAAATGTCTGCGGTCATGTCGGATTCGGCTAGGGCTGATCTTCTCTATAAAATCAAAGCTCCGACATTGGTCATCCACGGATTGGCCGATCCTTTGGTGCCTATCGCTTGCGGCATGGATACGGTTAAAAGAATACCCGGTGCACAGTGGATGGAGATCAAAAATATGTCCCACGATTTACCCCGATGCTTGGTGCCTTTGATACTGACAAGATTGATTGAATTTTTTAAATGAATACGCCTGAACACTCGCTATTGGGTAAGCCCACCGCCTATATTGACCACTACCAGCCTGATTTGCTTTTCCCGATCTCGCGCTCAACGAAGCGAGCCGAATTGGGGTTGCTTGGGAGTACGCTACCTTTCATGGGGGCTGATATTTGGAACGCATATGAATTGAGTTGGCTCAACGCTAAAGGCAAGCCACAAATCGCAATGCTGCGGTTGGTGGTTCCGGTGGACACTCCCAATATCATTGAGAGTAAATCAATGAAGCTTTACTTTAATAGCTTTACACAAACTTCTTTCAATCATGCTAACGAAGTGCTCGACAGTATTAAAAAGGACATGACCGCAGCCTTGTTGAGCCCACTCACGGCTTTGGCAAATGAGGGCGAGAGTGGGGCCATTCAATCTTCAATAAGTGCAATGCCGTCCTTGACTCTCGGGGTGGAGCTGATCGAGCCTGAGCGTTTTGCAAAGGAAAATATTGTTGATTTTGAAGGTTTGGATTTGGACCGCTTAGACATTGAATGTGTTCACTACCAACCACGCCCAGACCTCCTTCGAGTGCTACCTGGTCAAGCTCCAGTGAGCCAAACTTTGCGCTCCAATTTACTTAAAAGTAATTGTTTGGTCACGGGGCAACCTGATTGGGGCAGTGTTCAAATTCAATACACCGGAGATGAAATTGACCAAGAGGGTTTACTCGCCTACTTGGTGAGTTTTAGAGATCACAATGAATTTCATGAGCAATGCGTGGAGCGCATCTTCATGGACATTTGGACTCGTTGTCGGCCTAGTCGCTTGAGTGTTTATGCGCGTTATACCCGTCGTGGTGGCTTGGATATCAATCCCTTTAGAACGAGCCATCCTGAGCGACTCCCCCTGCAAGCGAGACTGGCCAGACAATGACCATCTTGTTGGACCTGAGCACCTCAGCAACTGAGCACCTGAGCCTGCAATGATTTCTGTCCCAGAGAGCGTCGACAATTTAGTCCTCTACACCTTTAGGCGTTGTCCATATGCCATGCGTGCGCGTTTGGCTTTGCGTTCGAGTGGCATGTCGTATGAAGCGCGTGAGATTGATTTGAAAAACAAACCCCAGCACATGCTCACACTCTCTCCTAAAGGAACAGTGCCTGTGCTTTGGATCAAATCAGGAGCGCCGGTGTCTGTTTTGGATCAAAGCCTAACCATCATGCGGTGGTGTTTGTCACTCAATGATCCAAGCCATTGGCTCGCTGGCCTTGAGAACGCGGGACACACTGGGTGGTCTCTCATTGAGCAAAACGATGGAGTGTTCAAACACCATCTTGATCGCTACAAATACCCATCGCGCTTTGGCCTCATCAGTGGAGTCGAGCACCGTGATCAGGCTGCACAACAGTTATGGGTTCTTCAAGAGCGACTGCAGGGCCAACAATTTTTATCCGGAGCACACTGGGGGTTAGTTGATGCAGCAGTTGCTCCCTTTGTGCGTCAATTTGCCCATACTGATCCAGATTGGTTTGCCGCTCAGGCCTGGTCTAAGCTTTACACGTGGCTGAAAAATTTTGAGGCTTCTGAAGATTTTTTAGCCATCATGCAAAAGCACCCGGTTTGGACCGAATAGGCTTTAGAGTTTCGTTTTTAAGCATAAGAGCCTTGTCAAGCTGAACGCCTGCTACCTGGCTGCACTTGGGATGCTATGGGCTTGGGCCAATCGATGACGGGGGGTAGCTTTTTAGGGTGATGGATTTTGAGTTGTTTGTGAATGCTTGTCCGCCCAAAGACCACCTCAATGTCCTTGATTCTCACGTCAAATACTTTGGCCAAAAATGTCACCATAAAGTCGGTCGCACCTCCATTGGTGGGACTTGCAGTGACGCTTACTTTGAGTTGATGAGCGAGTGGCTTACCAATGGCCGTTTTTTTAGCAGCAGGAGTGCCCAATATATTGAGTATGAGTGTGTTTTCATCCCACTCATAAAACTCATGCTCTAGAGGGTGGCATTGGCTCATGGTTGCTTCAGAAGATAAAAGATTAAAATAAGAGTTGCATGAACCCCATCCACAAGAATTCTAATTCCCAAGGCCCTTCAATAGGGCTTTGTATTTTCAATGCATTGCTTTTTGTCTTGAGTGGTGTTCAATACGCTGGCGCTCAAAGTCTTGGAGCTCAACTCCCTGATTCGGTTCAAGCTCAGGGTGCACTTTGCTGTGAATCGGTCGCAAGCAAGGACTCTGCAGATTGGGCCCGCGAGAATTTCTCTGCCAAATACCAAAGTACATACAACTGGCAGATGCACCGCAATTTCAACGCGCTCTACTCTGGGCCCAATAGCGTGCAAACCGGTGCGGAGAACATGTTCACCTTTTCAGCCACCGCTCACTTGGGTGCCCGAGTGTGGGAGGGTGGAGAGTTGTATTTTGATCCAGAGGTCGTCTCTGGTGTTCCCTTTTCTGGCAATTTGGTGGGTCTGGGTGGCTTTACCAACGGAGAGATCACCCGAGCCGCAGGTCCCCGCCTGTTGCCCTATGTACAACGATTATTTTTGCGCCAAACTTGGGGCCGCGGTGGTGAGAGTGAACAGATCGCGTCCGATTTCAATCAACTCGCGGGTATTCAAGACAAGAATCGTTGGGTTTTGACAGTGGGGAATTTTTCAACCCTGGATGTCTTTGACGATAACGCCTATGCCAAAGACCCTCGAACCCAGTTCATGAACTGGGGAAACTGGACCTATGCGGCATATGACTACGCAGCGGACGCCAGGGGATACGGTTGGGGGGCTGCCTTGGAGTGGTACCAGGGTGACTGGGCGGTGCGCTTGGGACGAATGACTGGACCGAAGGAGCCCAATGGCTTGCCTGTTGACTTCAATCTCCTCAAACACTACGGTGATCAAATTGAAATCGAGCACGCTCACCAGTGGTGGGGCAAAGAGGGTCGTGTCAGACTCTTGGCTTGGCATGATCGGGCGGTGCTGGCAAGCTTTAGCGATGCCACTGCTTACTTGCAGTCGCACCCCGGCACAGACCCTGAGACGATCTTTAATGTTCGCGGTAGTGAGAAAAATAAAACGGGTGTGGGCTTGAATGTTGAGCAAGCACTTCCTTGGAATTTGGGCTATTTTTTACGTGCCATGACCACCGACGGTCGAACCGAGACCTACGCCTTCACCGAGGTGGACAATTCCTTGTCCACTGGTTTTTTGAGTACGGGTGCGTTGTGGGGTCGGGCCCAAGACAACGTGGGTCTGTCGCTGATGATGAACGGGCTGTCTGCTCAACGCAAAGCTTATTTGAAGGCGGGGGGGATCTCCTTTTTTATTGGAGACGGTGCTTTGAACTATCAGACAGAAAATACAGTTGAGGCTTTTTACAATTGGGGTATTTCTAAGAACTTGTGGTTCACCTTGGATTACCAACGCATTCAAAATCCCGCGTACAACGCCTCCCGTGGCCCTATTGATGTGTTGGCCTTTCGCTGGCATGCAGAGTTCTGACCCAGCCTATTGGAGAGCCCTTTTCATCAAGGCTTAGTCAAACAAAGTGAACTGATCTCCCTCTTGGGACACAGTGACCGGCATGGCGCCACTGGGCAAACCTCCATTGAGTGTGTTTGGGGCGAGCTCAGAATTCACACTTGCGTGGACCTTCATGAGGGAGCTTGCGCGAACTCCCAAGAGCCTCATCTTGTGCTCAAAATTCACCCGTTTTAAGGCCTGAGAAGCCGCTTGGCGTATCGACTTTGCGTCTTGGATAGGTTCCGAGAGTGTGAAGTCCCGGGTCAGAGTTTTGAAGTTATCGAATTTGATTTTGATGCCAATGGTTTTGCTGGCGTAAGACTTGGTGATGAGGCTATGGCTTAGCTGTTCACAAAGCCGCGTAAAGATCTCGCCGAGTTCTACCCTGTCCAGCTTCACGTGGAGGTCTCTAGAGAAGGTGGTTTCTTTGCTGATGGAGACGGGTTCGCTGTGAGTCTCCACTGCTCGCTCGTCTATGCCTCTGGCACTTTGGTAGAGCCATTCGCCATATTTCTTTCCAAACTCAGCCATCAATCGGTCCAAGGGAACTTGGGCCAAGTCGCCCAAAGTTTCGATACCCAGCAGCTTTAACCGTTCGTTGGCCTTGGGGCCGATTCCATTGAGTTTTTTGCACGGCAGTGTCTTGAGCACCTGAGCGACGTCACTCTCAAGGATGATGGATATCCCATTGGGTTTATTGAATTCACTGGCCAATTTGGCCAACATTTTGTTGGGCGCTACACCAATGGAGCATGTGAGCCCGGTGGCTTGAAAAATGGTTTTCTGAATCAAGCGAGCAATCACCCGTCCACCTTCGCGTTGACCCCCTGGGACATCAGTCAAGTCGAGGTAGATTTCATCCACGCCTCGGTTTTCAATGACGGGACAGATGTCTTGGGCTATGGCTTTAAAGCGAGATGAATAATAGCGATATTGTTCAAAATCCATGGGTAGCACAATGGCGTGTGGGCACAACTGAGCCGCTTTCATCATCCCCATGGCCGATCCCACTCCAAAGACCCTGGCTGCATAAGTTGCAGTGGTGATCACGCCTCGACCTTTGTAACTTGAGAGTATGGGAAAGTCCTCCACAGGTGTGTTGGCATTCCAAGGGCTCGAATTGGTGGAGTCTGGCAAACTCAACCCTAGTTCTTCCGACTCCGTGTCACTCTCTTGAAGCGAGTCTTCAAATTCATCAGCAAATTCGGTGCTCAGGTCGCTTGCGAACTCGTCGTCCAGATCATGGCGTGTTTCAAGCGAAGTGGCACTATCTGAGTCACCACGCGCAAAAATCATTGACTTGGTGCTCGTCTCCTGAGAGTCGGGAGAGGACGCCTCGGGCGGTTGGCTCGCTTTGACACGTGAGCCCCCAATCACGACGGGTAAACCTTTCAGTTGGGGGTAGCGCAGTAACTCGACAGAGGCAAAAAAAGCATCCATGTCCAAGTGCGCAATGCGTCGGATCTTTGGGGTCCGTTGGACTGTTGATGATGAAGGCTTGCTGTGCTCAGGGGATCCAATCGGTCCAATTGATCCAATTGAACTATTTGATGCACCCGGCTTGGCGGTGCTAGGGCCGGCCTCATTTCCATCGTGGACTCTTTCGCCCAATTGAGCGTCACTGCTCGATTCATGGTCGGCCCCATGATGTGCGGAGTCATTGACTGCTGAAGTGGCCAGGTCTGGAAACCCAAACACGGCATCCAAGCTTACTGTATCAACAGTCCCTTCGTTGCCATCGTTGCCATTGTTGCCATCATTGGGCACAGAGTTTGGAAGGTCAAGTTGTTCGCTTGAGCCGATGGGATCATCCGACGCGACAGTCATCGGTCTTGCAAAATGTTGAAACGCGCAGTGCGCATAAAAACTTCTCGCCTCTGGTGCACATGATATGTTGAGCTCGGTGGGGGCCTCAGATCCAAGGCGCAAAGCTACCGGGCAAGATCACCGAGTGATCAATGTCCTTCACGCTTGTGCGGCCACAAAACGCCATGCTCAAATCCAGCTCATTGCGAATGATCTCCAGTGCCTTGGTGACACCTTGCTCACCCATTGCGCCTAGGCCATACAGCATGGAGCGACCAATGTAGGTGCCCTTGGCACCCAAAGCCAACGCTTTAAGAACATCTTGACCGCTTCGTATACCGCCATCCATGTGGATCTCAATCTCAGACCCCACAGCTTGCACAATTTTAGGTAGCGCTCGGATACTGGACTCGGCCCCATCGAGTTGGCGCCCTCCGTGATTGGAGACGATGAGCGCGTTGGCTCCCGAGTCCACAGCGTGTCGTGCGTCCTCCGCATCTTGGATGCCCTTCAAGATCAAGGGGCCCCCCCAGCGTTCTTTGACCCACTGCACATCATCCCAATTGAGTGAAGGGTCAAACTGTTGGGCCGTCCACGAGGATAAAGATCCCATGTCGGAGACGCCTTTAACGTGTCCAACAATATTGCCAAATTGGCGTCGATGGGTCCCCAGCATTCCAAGGCACCACCTGGGCTTGGTCATGAGATTCAATAGGTTGGCCAACGTGGGTTTGGGTGGAGCGCTCAAACCATTTTTGATGTCTTTGTGGCGTTGGCCCAGGATTTGAAGATCCAGTGTCAAGACCAAGGCCGAGCATCGGGCGGCTTTGGCGCGCTCGATCAAATCGGCAATGAAATTGCGATCTTTCATCATATAGAGCTGGAACCAAAACGGATGTCCTTGGGTTTCTTGCGCCACATCTTCAATGGAGCAAATACTCATGGTGGAGAGTGTGAAGGGGATTCCAAATTTTTTGGCGCTCTTGGCTGCCAAAATCTCACCATCAGCGTGTTGCATGCCCGTCAAACCTGTGGGTGCAATGGCCACGGGCATTTTGACGGGTTGCCCCAACATGTGACTATCGGTCGAACGCGTGGCTATGTTCACTGCCACTCGTTGTCTGAACTTTATGCTGGCCAAGTCGCTCTCATTGGCCCGGTAGGTGCCCTCAGTCCATGAGCCTGAGTCAGCATAATCGTAGAACATTCTCGGCACGCGCCGTTTGGCCAAGATCCTCAAGTCTTCAATGTTGGTGATCACGGTCATGTTGGATGTCTTTCATTGGAGTGAGTCAAAGCGAAGTGCCCATACTTTGGCGATGCTCAGAAGTGGCGGAGAAGAGGGGGGTTAAAAATCTCTGGCCATGGCCGCTTCAAGCCTTGTCAAATGTCTTTGAATTTGAATGCTGACTTGTTTCGGCGCTGTGCCACCCAGTGTTGCTCTGGCGTTCATGGAGCCCAACAAGCTCAAAACTTGGTAGACATCGTCTTTAATATCGGGGTGAAAGCTTTGCAGCTGCGCCAAGCTCATGGCTCCAAGGTCAACACCGCTCTCGATGGCGGCCCTCACGGCCTTGGCCACAGTGTCATGTGCGTCCCTAAAAGGGAGTCCTTTTTTGACTAAATAGTCTGCTAAATCCGTGGCTGTGGCATATCCGCTGGAAGCAGCGCTCTCCATGGCCACGGGCTTGACCGTGAGTGCGCCTGAGTAGATTCCACTCTGGGGGTCTTTTTGGCCGCCAATCATCTGAGTAAAGATCCTCAAGGTTCCTGTGAGCGTGTCCACGGTGTCAAACAAGGGCTCTTTGTCTTCTTGGTTGTCCTTGTTGTAAGCGAGTGGTTGGCCTTTCATGAGTGTCAAAAGGCCCATCAAATGGCCCACCACGCGGGCGGTTTTTCCACGGGCGAGTTCGGGGACATCAGGATTTTTTTTCTGCGGCATGATGGAGCTGCCAGTGGTGAAGCGATCGGCAATTTGAATAAAGCCAAAATTTTGACTCATCCACAAAATCAACTCCTCGCTTAAGCGACTGATGTGCACCATCACCAAGCTGGCTGCGCTAGTGAATTCAATGGCAAAGTCCCGATCGCTCACTGCATCAAGGCTATTTTGACAAACTTGGGGAAGTCCTTGTGCGTCTACCATCCCAAGCATCGTGGCCACCGACTCGCGGTCCAGCGGGTAAGAGGTCCCCGCAAGGGCTGCAGCTCCTAACGGTAGGGTGTTGGTACGAGCGCGCACCTCATGCATGCGCTGGGTGTCCCTATGAAACATCTCCACATAAGCAAGTAAGTGATGTGCAAAGCTAACGGGCTGGGCCACTTGTAGGTGGGTAAAGCCAGGCATGATGGTGTGGACATGGTGTTGGGCAACGCGCACCAAGGCACACTGAAGATTTTCTAAAAGGGCAACAATGAGATCAATTTCATCTCTGAGCCACAAACGGATATCAGTTGCGACTTGGTCGTTTCTGCTCCTGCCGGTGTGCAGTCGTTTGCCTGCGTCCCCAATCAATTGGGTGAGTCTCGCCTCGATGTTGAGATGAACGTCTTCAAGCTCAAGTTTCCATTGAAATTGTCCTGTTTCAATTTCCTGGGTAATTTGTGCCATCCCAGACTCAATGCTGCGTAAGTCCTCAGGCGACAAAATACCCTGCGCACACAGCATTTTTGCGTGTGCCAAGGAGCCTTGGATATCGACACGCCAGAGTCGTTGGTCAAAAAACACGCTGGCGGTGTAGCGTTGAACAAGCTCACTCATGGGTTCGCTAAAAAGCTGTGACCAGGCTTGGGACTTTTGATCTAGGGGATTGATTGACATAGGTTGACTATTTTATTACCCGATGGGCTCGCTTTGGACTTTGGAGCATTTAAATCCGCAATTGACAGCTCAAAGTGTCAACCTCCAGAGTTTTGGAGCCTTAAAACTTTAAATGGGCTCAATCGGGGCATTTTTTGACCGAAAAGACCTAAAATGCAGTTTGTGAACTGGGGTTTACCAGATATAAACTATAAAAATGATTACATTGGGACAATAAAGAAATGAATTCAAATTCAATTGTAATTGTGGGCGGTGGGCATTCAGGGGCCCAACTGTGCGCCTCCTTGGCCGAGTTGGGCCAAGCTGCCCGCATTCACTTGGTCTGCGAAGAGCCAGTCCTGCCCTACCAACGCCCTCCCTTGTCCAAAGCATTCTTTAAAAAAGAAGACGAGAGCGTTCAATCCATCCGTGCCCAAGCTTGGTACGATCAACACGGGATTCAGGTTCATTTGGGCGATCCCGTCAAAAGCATTGACCCAGACAAGCAGGTCGTTCACTTGGCCTCTGGCGAGACGTTGCCCTATGCCCAATTGGTGTTGGCGACAGGTACGCGTGCACGCCAGTTGCCCAGTTTGCCCACGAATTTGGATAATGTTTATACCCTAAGGACCGCGCAAGACGCCAGCCAACTCAGGGCGGCGCTTCAAGGCGTTGAACGCGTGACTTTCATTGGTGGAGGCTTCATCGGTTTGGAGTTGGCGGCCACATTGCAGTCACTGGGTAAACAAGTGACGGTGCTGGAGGCACAAGCCCGATTGCTCGCCCGTGCGGTGTCCGCCCCCTTGTCGGCCCACGTGTTGGATGTTCACCAAAAAGCCGGAGTGGATGTGCGCTTAGACACTCAAATCAAAGGATTTGCCTTTGAGTCGCACCGCGTTACTCACATTGAGTTGGCCAACGAAACCTTGGCGGTGGAGTCGGTGTTGTTGGGCATTGGCGCAGAGCCCGAGGATGCCTTGGCAAGACAAATTGGACTGACCTGCGAGCATGGCATTGTGGTGGACTCACAAATGAAGACCTCCAACCCGCACATTTGGGCCATTGGGGATTGCACGAGGTTTCCCTGGACCCAAGAGATGCCCACCTTGCGTTTGGAGTCCATTCAAAATGCCAATGACCAAGCCCGCGTAGCAGCGCAAAGCATCAGCGGCCAAGAGGCCCGCTACCAGCCAGTGCCTTGGTTTTGGTCGGAACAGGGCGGAATGCGTTTACAAATGGTGGGATTGATGCCTGACAATCCCCATACCGTCAAACGCCCACTCGCGGCACCAGCCCAAGCCAGCGGCGCCGCAAGCGAAGGTTTCTCCTTGTTTCACTACCAAGGAGAGCACTTGAAATGTGTGGAAACGGTCAATGCACCCATGGATCACATGATGGCGCGAAAAATATTAGAACAAGGCTTGAGTCCAGCCCCATCCATGGTGGCCGACAACGCTACCCCCCTTAAAAACTTGCTCACTTGATGTTTGTCTGGATGGATACCCCTAGGGTGAGCGTGCTAGCATGGATGCTTTGATTGTCATCAACCTTTGCATGGACGCAGTGTGAAACCTTTGAACATCATCATCGCAACCCGAGAGAGTCGATTGGCCATGTGGCAAGCTCAACATGTCCAAGCCCTACTTACACAAGGGGGTGCGAGCGTGTCCCTTTTAGGCATGACCACCCAAGGCGATCAAATTTTGGATCGTTCGTTGAGTAAAGTGGGCGGTAAGGGCCTATTTGTCAAAGAGTTGGAGGTTGCTCTGGAGTCTGGGGCGGCAGACTTGGCGGTGCACTCTCTAAAGGATGTTCCGATGGATTTACCTGAAGGATTTTCGCTGGCCTGTGTGATGGAGCGCGAAGATCCTCGAGACGCTTGGGTTTCCCCACATTTTCCCAGTTTGAAAGACTTGCCCCAAGGCGCAGTTGTGGGGACCTCTAGTTTGAGGCGCACCGTTTTACTAAAAGCTTTGCGCCCAGATTTGGTCATCGAGCCGCTTAGAGGCAACTTGGACACTCGTTTGAAAAAACTCGATGCGGGTCAATACGCTGGCATTGTGCTTGCAGCAGCAGGCCTTAAGCGACTTGGACTCCAAGAGCGTATTCGCGCAGTGTTCGAAGTCGATGAAATGCTCCCGGCCCCTGGACAAGGCGCCTTGGGCCTGGAGGTGCTGGAAAAGCGCGGTGATGTGATTGAGGCCTTGTCTGGCTTGTCGCATCAAAGTACTTGGTTGGCCGTGAGTGCAGAGCGTGCTGTGAGCCGCGCCATGGGGGGGAGTTGCTCCATGCCCTTGGCTGCGCACGCTACCATGCAAGGCGAATACCTCACCCTTCACGCCGCTTGGGGGGATTTGGAGAAACCTGGTCGAATTTTGCGCTCTCATACCACCCAAGAAGTTGCCGACATCGAGGCGGCCCAGGCCCTGGGAGCTTGGGTTGCACAGCAACTCATTGATCAAGGCGCCAAACTGCAGTCCCTGACCTAGTGCTTGAGTGCATGGACACTCAATAAAGCTTTGTGACTCTGCATTTTGACCTCCTGACTCAAGAGGGTGTCACATTATTTGCCAAACTCTAATTGCTTAGACACCATGCACTCCCCACCCAAGCCCAGGGTCATCATCACCAGGCCGCTAGGAGACTCCATGCCGTGGTTGTCAGCAATGAAGCAGGCTGGCTACTCAATTGAGCACTGGCCTTTAATACACATCCAAGCGGCGTCCTCCAGCGAGGGTTTGGATCGCGCACAGGCGCAATGGTCTCAATGGCGCGCAGTTTTTTTTGTGAGTCCACAAGCGGTGTTGTACTTTTTTAAACAAGTTCACACAAATCTTGAGTTGGGGCAAACGCGTTGCTGGGCCACCGGAGTGGGGACTCGCGATGCACTCTTGAGGCAAGGAGTTAGAGCGGACTTGATTGACACACCGAACTTGAGTGCGGGGATCTGGGACTCTGAGCATTTGTGGCAAGAGGTTCAAACCCAAGTCCAACCCAATGATCGGGTGCTCATTGTGCGGGGAGGAGAAATCCAATCACGGCCTTCGGGGTCGCCTCTAGCGGGTGGCTCCTTGACCAATCCTCAGACCGTGCCTTTGAACGATACCGGTGTTGGTCGAGAGTACATGGCCGAGCAATTGCGTCTCCAAGGTGTGCAGGTGAGTTGGGCTGTGGCCTATCTTAGGGGGATACCCCGTTGGACGAGCACGCAAATGGATGAGGCGCAGCAGGCTTTGGGAGACGGCTCAGTGTGGATCATGACAAGCTCTCAAGCGGTAAAAAATTTAGAGGATTTAATGGGTCCATCCAAGGGACCTTGGCCTTTGGGGAGGGCCATTGCTACCCACGACAGAATAGCCCGGGCCTTGGTGCGAGCCGGTTTTGGTGTTGTTCGTGAGTCACGCCCAAATATCGAGTCCTTGTTGGGATCATTAGAATCCATGCAATGAATGAATCCACGCCCCCTCAAAATGACACGGCTAATGTGCCCCAAGCCATGGCAGGCAGCACAAGTTCCGATGCACAACCTCAAAAGGGTATAGGCTTTGGCTCCCAATGGTCTTGGCTTTTGGGGGCCGTGGCGTTGATAGCGTGTTTGTTTTTATGGCAAAAGTTAAGTGGTATTCAAGAGATTGTGGCCCGCCAGACGTTTGATGCCACCGCCATGGCCCAAGAGGCCAAGGCTTTGGCCAAGGAAGCGGCGGAGTTATCTAGAGACAGTGCTGCACACATGTCTCTCATGCAGACTCAATTGAGCGAAGTCTCCTTGCAACGCACTCAGCTGGAGTCGCTCATGCAAACGCTATCGAGAACGCGAGATGAAAACTTGCTCGATGAACTCGAGTCCTCCATTCGACTTGCCCAACAACAAGCTCAGTTGACAGGCAGTGTCGCCCCAATGCTCAGCGCTTTAAAGCTAGCCCAAGCCAAGCTCTCCAAGCTCTCTCAGCCCCGATTGTCTTCATTGGAGCGATCTCTCAATAAAGATATCGAGCGAATTAAGTCCTTTGCTATGGCCGATACACCCAGCGTTTTACTCTCCCTCGATGAGTTGGTTCGTTTGGTTGATGACCTCCCCTTGGCCAACGAAATGGGGGCGAGGCGCAACCTCCCCAGCGTACCAAGCTTGAGCGAAGGATCCGCTATGAGCAGTAGTAACCATACACTAGTCTCGGACTCGGGGGCGGTGACCAAGGCTGAACACTGGGTTCACGATGTCAGCCAAAGTTTGGCCTCTGAGCTCTGGACGCCTTTGTGGGTGGGCTTACAGAGCTTGGTTCGCATTAGTCGCATTGATGAGCCCCAAGCTGTGCTCTTGAGTCCTGAGCAGGCTTACTTTGTTCGAGAAAATTTAAAGCTGCGTTTGCTCAACGCCAAGCTCGAATTGTTGGCCCGTCAACCCCAAGCGTTAAGGAACGATGTGGGTGAGGTTCAAAAGCAATTGAGCCAATACTTTGACACCCATGCTAAGAGCACTCAGAGTGCGATGGCGCAATTGGTGGTACTAGAAAAAGATCTGAAGCAGTTGGATTTGCCGCACCTCGATGACACCTTGGCCGCTTTCGCCAGCGCCCAAATGGGGCGATAGCATGAAAGTCGCCCTGTGGCTGATCTCACTCTTTGCTGTGGCCGTTGCGTCCTCGTTGTTCTTGGGGGGTAATCATGGATTGGTGAGCGTGTTTTTAGCCCCTTCACGGGTGGACATGTCGCTCAATTTTGTGATTTTGTTGTGGATATTTTCTGTGGTGATGGTGCACGCGGCTTTGCGTGCGGTGAGCTTATTGTTTGATATCCCCGCGCAAGCCAAGAGATGGCGATGGCAAACGCGCGAGAGGGCGCTCTTGGGCGGCGTGGTACAAGCGCTTGCTCAGTTGCAATCAGGACGGTTTTTACGCGCTCAGAAATCTGCCCTTCAAACACTTGCTCTCCATAAAAGTATGAAGGACTCTGCTCATCACTGGGGGCTGTCCACGCCCATGCTTGTGCAACTGCAGTCTTTACTTCACTTGATTTGCGCCCAAGCCGCCCACGCCTTGAATAACACCGAGGTGCGAGAGGCGCAGTTGCAATTGCTCTTGGAGCAAGGCCGACTGCTGCAAGAGCAGTTCTCCAATACCGAGTCTTTGGAGGCGGGTCAATTGCTGGCAGCGCGTTGGTCCTTGGATGATCATGACCCAGGTGCTGCGCTCAATTGGTTGGATCAAATGGGTCCCGGGGTTGCAAGAAGAACCATGGCGCTTCGCATGCGGCTTAAAGCCAGTCGTATTTTGGGTCAATACGCCCAAGCCCTCGAGACGGCTAGGTTGTTGGCCAAACATCGGGCATTTTCAACACTTGCAGCACAAAGTTTGCTCCACAGCTTGATTGCCTCTAGTTTTAAATCTTGTCGTGAGAGAGATCAAGTCACGAAAGTATGGTCCTCACTTGACCCTTCAGAGAGAGAAACACCTCAGGTGGCCCTCCAAGCGTGCGATCAAGCCTTGTCCTTGGGCCTGTCAGGCCCGCAGGTGTTGCAATGGTTAAAGCCCATTTGGTCCAAGCTTCAGAAAAACCTCAACGCATTGAATGTGGAGGAGAGAACTCAATTGGTGCGACTCACCCAGACTGCGCTGGAGTCCTTTAAGCCCGATGCTGAATGGTTAGGCTTCATTGATCAAGTTATCCAATCCCATCCGGGAGTGGTCGAGGTGAGTTACTTGTATGGTCAATTGTGCAAGCACCATGCCTTGTGGGGCAAGGCTCAACAGTTGCTCGAGAGTTCTGTGGCTCGTTTGCAGTCAGGTGAGCTCAAGCGAAGAGCGTACGCATCACTTGCACAACTCGCGGAGCAACGTTTGGATGAGCGCGCAGCCCTCAAAGCCTGGAGACAAGCCGCACTCACTGAGTAAGGTTTGATGGCATTATTGGGTGAGATATGACGGGGGGTAAGGGGCAGAGCACACGCTCAAATGTGCAAACCCTGATGTCCCCTTTTCTGTCAGCTTTTATGCAAGTCATGAGCATGCCCTGAGCATGCCCAATTGCAAAAATCTATTTGCAAACCAGTGACCCCAACCCCGTAGCGTTAAGCTCGCTCTCGGGGTGGGTGATCAACTCACTGTGCAAATGGCAGGTTCAATTGACTCAAATCCCGTTTGGTCTCCACTAGCACCAAGGGGCCTTGCTCCAAATTGACCGCTGGGGGGCGCTCACGTTTGGGGTGGACCACTTTGGGCTCTTGTGCCATCCGCTCTTGAGTGGCCTGCACCTTGATGGGGTCAGACTGAACCCATTCGAGATGACTGGCGTGGGTCATCTCTAGCAGTGTTGCGGTTGGCAACTCATAGTGGCCCACGCGTGGCATTCCCGCGGCCTTGGATGCCTCTGAGTGCTCTGCGGTTGCTGAACTTACTGAGCTCGGTGAGCTGTTGTGAGCCATCCCTGGTGCTGATGCACTTGCTTGGTGAGATCCCTCATGTGAGCGCTCTTCAGTTCGCTCATGAGATTTCTGTTCAGGTGCTTGGCCTTTGTCGCTAGAGGACGCCGGTGTCATTGCATTGGGTGCAAATGATTCTTGACGCTGTTCTTTAGGGGATTGGCGTAATCCAGGGCGTTGAGAGTCGCTCCCTGGAGCAGAGAAATCCAATCCACTTTGTGCTTGAGAGTCTTGACCTTGTTCAGCGACGTTTTGGGGTTGGAGTTCACCATCGCGTGCAGGTCGCTCGCGACGTTCACGCGTTTGACGTGGTCTTCTTTCTCTTGGCTCGCGTGGCTCGCGTTGATCGCGTGCCTCGTTTTGCTCTGAGTGTTCATTGCCCCCTAAGTGGGTCGTCCCTTGGGAGTGTTGATCCGCTTGGAGTTCGGCTGCGTTGCCAGAGTTCGATGAGTTGAAATCCTGGCCGGCATTGGGGGCTGGCCGATCATGGGTCTCAGAGCGTGGGGCTCGCTCCCCTCGATCTCCTCGATCTCCTCGATCATTTCTCTCACCCCTGTCCGATCTCTCTCCGCGTCTTGGACTTCTTTCTCTTCTTCCATCGCCCCTCTCATTTCTTCTGGGCTCTTCACCCTCTGGGCTCTCGTTTGCAGAAGCGCCACTTGAGGAGACTTGCCCTGATTGAGCAGATTGAGCAGATTGATTTGAGCGATCATTGAATTCATCCCTCGGAGCACGAGCACCTCGTTCGTTCCTTGGAGAGCGGGGACTTGCGTTGTCGCCTCTGTTGTCCGTAGGGGACTCAGGGCTACGGGCTTTGTTGTCCGGTTTGTCACCTCGCTCAGCGCGTGGCTCTCCTCTTTCGCCACGCTCGGTGCGCTCACCGCGTCTGCCCCTGCGTTGGTCACGACCTCTTGAGCCTTCCCTGGGTTCACGTCCCTCGCGGGTTCCGTCACGCTTGCCTTGGGGTGCTTTAGCACTCAGTGCATCGGTACTGGTGGTTTTGTCGTCAGCACTCGGAGTCTCTTTCTTGGAGCCAAACAGTGACTTGAACCATCCCACAAATCCACTGCTGGCAGGCTCATTGGCGGGCGCGGGCGCTTTGCCAGTGGTTGTCTTGGCATTGCTTGACGCTGCTGGGGCTACCTTGGGGTCGGTTTGTGGTGCGGGCGCATCAGGCAAGACCCCTTTGATCACAGGTGTTTGGCGATTGGTGGGCTCTTGCGAGCGTCTTGTGACGGCTGTGGCGTCTTCGACATCGTCCACCATCTTGTAGCTCACGTCCATGTTGTCCAGACGGGGATCATCGTGCTTTAGGCGCTCGAGCTTATAGTTCGGTGTCTCAAGGGCTTTGTTGGGGACCAATAGCACGCTGATGCGTTGCTTGATTTCAATTTTGGCAATTTCCGTGCGCTTCTCATTCAAGAGGAAGGACGCCACTTCAACAGGCACTTGGGCATGAACGGCGGCGGTGCCGTCTTTCATGGACTCCTCTTGAATAATTCGAAGAATTTGGAGTGCTGAGCTCTCGGTGTCACGAACGTGGCCTGACCCCCCGCATCGAGGGCAAGGAATGGAGGCGCCTTCAGATAAAGCGGGGCGTAAGCGCTGACGGCTCATCTCCATCAAACCAAATTTGCTGATCGTGCCAAATTGCACACGTGCACGGTCTTGTCTTAGCGAGTCGCGAAGGCGGTTTTCAACCTCACGCCGATTGCGGGACTCTTCCATGTCGATGAAGTCAATGACAATGAGTCCACCCAAGTCTCTGAGCCTCATTTGGCGAGCCACTTCCTCAGCGGCTTCCAAATTGGTTCTGGTGGCTGTCTCTTCAATGTGAGCGCTCTTCAGTTCGCTCATGAGATTTCTGTTCAGGTGCTTGGCCTTTG
>DAISKH010000031.1:0-26299 GCA_036821105.1 Limnohabitans sp. | reverse complement strand
TGCCTCAGGCAGTGGAACAGCCTACCTCAGTACGAGCAACTGCGTGGTTGCCAAATCCAGTGCTGACAATAAGCTAGATGCCACCTACCGTATCAAGACCAGCGAAGAGACCACCGTTCGAGTGGGATACGGATTGAGTGACCGCAAGGCCACGGCAGATCCTTATGCACTGGCTGCCTTCATCAGTAAAAACGGTGCAATTCCTGGGCCTGTTCCAGCGGTCAATCCCACGCCTGCAGGCCAAAATGCGGGTGACTACTTTGGGTTTTATCCCTTCTTTTCCGCTTCACGTCTGGAGCAAGCCATCAAAGCCAGTGTGAATTGGCAACTCAGTGATCAACTGGATTTGGGGCTTTCTGGGCGTTACACGGACGACCGGTACCCCGACAGCACGTATGGAGTACAAAACGGCAAGACGTGGAGTTTGAACGCGGACGTCACCTACAACTATCAAGAGAATGCAGCTGTCAATGCATACGTCACCCAGCAATACCGTCAACGCGATATGACCAATTTGCAACGTTACACGACCACAGTCAGTGCGGCATCTGCCACTGCGATCAGTATTCCCGCAACAGCTTCATGGACCAATAATTTGATTGATCAAGACATTACCATGGGTTTGGGTGTCAAACACGGTGGTTTGTTGGCGGGCAAGTTGCAGTTGGGTGCTGACATGAGTTACTCGTTAGGTAATGCTGCTTACAACACGATGCTCAACTATAACGGCGCAACCACAGGCGGTCTCACCTGTAGCAATGCGGCTATTCTTTCGTGTGGTCAATTGCCTGACATCAGAACGCTCATCACTCGCCTAAAACTCGGAGCTATTTACCAAGTGGATCGGTCCTCCAGTGTGACGCTGAATTACTTGCTGCAACGCATGGATAGCAACGACTATTACTTTAACGGCTATCAGATGGGGTATGTGCCCAACACGTTATTGCCGACCAACCAAAACGCTGGAAGCTATTCAATTCAAGTGATCTCTGCAAGCTTTATTCATAACTTCTAAGTTTGACTAAAAGTGATCGTAACGCTGCGAGCTAGAGGTCAGGGTGGACGTTGGAGTGGTTTTGTTTTTATATGATTGATTGGAGAAAATGATGAGCGAAACCAAACCTGGCGTTTTTAGGCGTCTTTGGAGTTTCCTTAAAAAGCCCAGCGCCAAGTACTCGATCTTGGCCATCTCGAGTGTGGGGTTCGTGGCGGGTATCATTTTTTGGGGTGGCTTTAACACTGGCCTGGAGATGACGAATACGTTGGAGTTTTGCATTTCCTGTCATGAGATGCGCGACAACGTCTACCAGGAGTACAAGGAGACCATTCACTATTCCAATCGCACTGGTGTGAGGGCGATCTGCTCGGATTGTCATGTGCCCAAGGACTGGACGCATAAGATGATTCGCAAATCCAAAGCGAGCTTTGAGCTGTGGGGCAAGCTCACCGGTGTGATCGATACCAAAGAGAAATTTGAAGCCGAAAGGATCAAGTTGGCCACCCATGAGTGGGAGCGAATGAAAGATAGCAACTCGCGCGAGTGTCGCAATTGTCACAGCTTTGAGGCAATGTCACCTGAGCTACAAAAGCAAACACCGTATAAAAAACACATGAAAGCCAAAGAAGAAGGCAAGACATGCATTGATTGTCACAAAGGCATTGCTCACCATTTGCCCAAAGAGTATGAAGATCCCGACGAGTGAGGTGACTCTAAGTAAAGGATATATTGCCTCGTGGCCGTGTTCGATTCACGTGCTCAGAGCCAATACTCAGGCCCGGGCAATGGGCAAATCTTGCCAAGATGTGGTGTACTGTGGGGTCAGTCGTTCTTGCCGCATGGCCCATAATCGCTTTCGCTCAGTGAGGCCAGTGCTAGCCATGGCGAGCGTGCCGCGCCCATAGCGTTGGTTCAAAGTATCGAGTGCGTGCATGAGTCTGGGGGCTTGCGAGGTGCATATCCCGTCTTCTTCGCACTCCAAGTCGAGCTCACCTTGGCGGAGATCATCGGCACATAAGTCAAGAAGCATCACACCGGCCTTGGCGAACTGATAGCCAGGTTTGTAGATGAGTTTAAGTCCGGTGACGGCTGCGCTCACCAAGTCCGCTGTGTTGGCGCTAGGTCTACGAAGGGGCACCACCACGCTTTGGCTGTAGCGAGGACCTGCTCGAAAGGGGCTGGTGCGGATGAAGACCAAGACTTGTGAGGCGCAACTGTGTTGACGGCGCAGTTTTTCTCCTGCCCGGGATGCAAATTCACAGACCGATTGAATGAGAGGCTCCAAGCTCACGATGCCTTGTCCAAAGCTGCGCGTGCAAGCGATTTCTTGTTTATTGGCCGGTGAATGTTCCAGTGCAATGCAAGATACGCCGCGCAGTTCACGCCAAGTGCGCTCAAGTACCACTCCAAAATTTTGCCGCACGATGCTTGGGTCTAACTGGAGGAAATCCCACACGGTGTTCACGCCCGCTTCTTTGAGGCGTGCACCGATGCGTCGGCCCACGCCCCAGATCTCGCCTACGTCGCTGGCTTCGTAAACGGCTTTACGCGCCGCTTTGCTCAAGCAGCCTAAGTGGCAGACTTGGGCGAGATCGCTGTCGTAGATCCCCGGTTTTCGTTCTGCGGTTTTGGCGATGTGATTGGCCAGTTTGGCCAGTGTTTTGGTCTCTCCAATTCCTACGCACGTGGGCAGTCCAGTCCACTGCAAAATGCGCTCACGCATGCGCCTAGCGCGCACGAGCAAGTCGCCTTGCACTCCCGCTAGGCTCACAAAGCTCTCGTCAATGGAGTAAATCTCTTGCTCCGGACCCAGTCCCGCGGCCACTGTCATCATGCGTTGGCTCATGTCGCCATAGAGAGCGAAGTTGGCCGACAACGCGACCAAGCCGGCTTTTTGTTGCAAGTCAGCGATTTTGAAAAAAGGCTCTCCCATGGCAACACCAAGCGCCTTGGCTTCGTTGCTGCGCGAGATGGCGCAACCATCGTTGTTGGAGAGGACTACCACGGGTGTGTGGTTCAGCGCAGGTCTAAAGACGCGTTCGCAACTGACGTAAAAATTGTTGCCATCGATGAGTGCGTACATGGCGTGCTTGCTGTGAGTGTGGGGTTAGCGTATGGGTTAGCGTGTTGAGAGTGTCGGCAATGTAGCGAGTCAGTCTAGGGATTGAGCGGTTTTGCGAAAACGCTTGATGGAACTCGTCACCACGCCGCAAATGCGCAGGCTTTGTCCTTCTTTGAAGGTGATATCTGGGTAGGTGGGATTGGCGGGTTGGAGTTTGATTTGTCCATTGCGTTTGTAAAAATATTTCACTGTGAATTCGCCATCGACCTCAGCCACCACCACATCCTTGTGCACGGGGGTGAGAGCACGGTTGACCACCAAAATGTCGCCATCAAAGATACCTGCCTCCGTCATCGAGTGCCCTGAGACTCGCCATAAAAATGTGGCCACCGCGTGCGAGATCAATAAGTCGTTCAAATCGTGGCGTTTAACGGAGAAGTCTTCTGCTGGAGAGGGGAACCCTGCGGGGACTTTTCCGGGAACCACGCGCAAGGGCTGGTGACTGGGCTCGAGCGTGTAGCCCCACGCACCGGGCGGTAAGGGGGGAGGTGCTCCCTCGGATGCATTGCCAAATGTGAGTGAATTTTTACTGATCATTTATACAGTATACGGCAAGTTTTGAGGTTTGCCAATGCTCCCTTTGCTCAGCGCTAGCGCCACTCAATGAAGCGTCATGCACATTCTCTAGATATGGAACGATTGATCTCCATTTGCTCAACGAGGTTTTAATCCATTTGGTTGTAATGATAATCATTCTCATTTAAGCTCAAAGAAATTACCACTATGAGAAAAAAATGAATTCTTTATCATTCAAAAAACAAATTCGATGGTTTTTTTGGGGATTGACCGCTTGTTTGATGATCTGGGGGAGGGCCCATGCCGACGCCAATGATTATGTGGTGACACCCAAAGTGGAGGCGGGAGAGAGGGAAATTGATTTCAAATCTGGCACCCAGCGCAACCGTGATGGCTCGAGCCAAGCGGCCAACTCATTAGGGCTGGGCTATGGGGTGAACGACCATTGGTTCACCGAGGTGTACGCCAAATACGCCCAGGAGCCCAATAGGGGAAACACATTCGATGCATGGGAGTGGGAGAATAAATTTCAGTTGACCGGTGCCAAAGACTGGGCGATTGTTGGGTTCTTGTTGGAAGTTGAAAAACCTCAAGATACGAGTGCGGGTATCGAAGTGACATATGGGCCGCTGTTTCAAAAGAGTTGGGGCCGACTTCAAGGCAACATGAACGTGTTGATCCAAAAAAACGTGAACGCCTCAGCTCCTTTCTTTACAGAGTTGCATTACCAAGCCCAGCTCAAGTGGCGCGAGTCCTCTGCATTTCAATGGGGTGCACAAGCCTTTGGTAATGTAGGGCCTGTGGACCGTTGGAGTGCGAGAAATTTGCAAGAACAAAATATAGGGCCCGCTATCTTTGGTAAATGGATCACTGGGCGTGATGAAGGCATCAAGTGGAATGCAGCCTTTTTGAAGGGGCAGACCCAGTCAACGCCAAGCTCTACAATCAGGCTACAAGTTGAATATGAATACTACCCATGAAAACCAATGATCTCCTGCGCCTGATTTTATTGGGCGCAATCTGGGGGGGCTCGTTTTTTTTCATGCGCATGGTCTCTCCTGTCCTAGGAGCTGCTTATGTAGCCGAGGGGCGAGTATTGGCGGCAGCGCTTTTTTTGGCGATGTTGTCGGTATATTGGGGTCGCAAGCTCCAAGTGCGACAGAGAGCTGCGCACTACCTCATCATGGGCTTTTTCAACTCAGCTTTGCCGTTCATGCTCTTTGCCTATGCGTCCTTGGAGTTGAGTACCGCTGAGTTATCAATTCTGAATGCGATGGCACCCGTTTGGGGCTTTCTCATTGGTTGGCTTAGAGGCTCAGAGATACTGAGTGTCAAGCGCGCTATGGGGCTTTTATTGGGTGTTGTCGGCGTGGCTATTTTGCTGGGCCTCTTCTCTGTTGATCACCACCAAGCCAACGGTTTATCGGTGGCCATGGGACTCATAGCATCCTTGTCCTATGGGGTGGCCTCCAACTATGCCAAAGTCTCTAAAGGGATCGAGCCATTTGATAACACGCATGGCAGCCTTTGGGCTTCGGTCGTATTGATTTTGCCTGCACTTTTTTGCTTACCGATGAAATCACAACCAACGCTGATAACGCTCTCCATTACCGCTGTACTGGGTGTGGTGTGCACTGCTGTGGCGTTGCTACTTTATTTTCGATTGATCCAAGATGTTGGTGCGACATCAGCTCTTACAGTCACGTACCTGATTCCCTTGTTCGCTAGTCTATGGGGAGTGCTTTTTTTGGATGAAACATTGAGTGCCAATACGCTCCTTGGCATGGTGGTGATCATCTTGGGGACGGCTTGGGCAACAGAGTTTGATTGGCGAGTCGCCTTGGGATTGAACGTCCAGCGAGATCAGTGTGCTGGATTAGAGAACACCATGCGCAGTGAGCAAGACACCGACTTCAAAAACAGATGACTTTTTATTGAGACGTCACAGAGATTTTGCTGGCTGCGGCTCTGGCTCTCTCCAGTGCATGAGGTCCTTTGGCCAGAGCCACCGCCATGCGTCTGAAGGGCCGCGTGGTGGGTTTACCGAAAATTCGAACATCTGTGCCAGGCTCACTTAAAGCGTCTGCCACACCCGTGAATAGTGGGGTGTGTCCATCTTGATTGGCCAAAACGACCGCGCTTGCGCCTTCAATGGTGTCGATACTGGGAATGGGTAACCCCAAAATCGCACGAGCGTGGAGATCAAATTCGCTTAAGTTTTGACTGATCAAGGTGACCATGCCAGTGTCGTGCGGACGAGGGCTCAGTTCGCTAAAGATCACCTCATCTTTGGTGACAAAAAACTCAACGCCAAAAAGACCCACACCACCAAGATCTGCAGTCACTTTCTCCGCCATCAACTCTGCCGCCTTTAAGTGGTGCGACTTCATGGCTTGGGGCTGCCAACTGTACTGGTAGTCACCCCTTTCTTGTACGTGCCCAATTGGCTGGCAGAAAATAGTGGGGCCGTGTCGTTGGCGAATGGTGAGGAGTGTGATCTCGAACTCAAAATTAATGAACTCTTCTACGATCACCTTTTGACGATCCCCCCTCATGCCTTTGCAGGCATAGTCCCAGCAGGCTTGGATATCGGTTGTGCTCTTGGCAACGCTTTGGCCTTTACCTGATGAGCTCATGACGGGTTTGATGACCACGGGAAAACCAATGCATTGAGCCTGTGCAAGAAGCTCATCGGCCGATTCTGCGTAGCTGAACTTGGCTGTTCTCACCCCCAAGTCCACAGCAACATCGCGGATTCGATCGCGGTTCATGGTCAAGTTGGCCGCTCGGGCACTAGGAATCACCTCAAAGCCTTGGAGCTCAACATCGAGGAGCACTTCGGTGCGGATAGCTTCAATTTCTGGAACGATGAGATCGGGCTTGTGCTGAGCAATGGTCGCGCGCAAGGCTACTTCATCGAGCATGCTGAAGATGCAACTCTCATCGGCGACTTGCATGGCGGGTGCATGCGCATAGCTGTCGCAAGCTACCACATAGCACCCCAGTCGCTTCGCGCTGATGACAAACTCTTTACCGAGCTCGCCTGAGCCGAGCAGCAATATTTTTTTCATGGACAGTTCACCCAGAAGATTGAGACCCCTTTATTTTACAGATTGCTGGGGTTGCAAAAGTTCAGTCTATCAATCAAAACTCTTTGCTGGGCTTGCGGGGGGAAAGTATTTCGGCGGACTCAGGTGAGGATAACTCGCCTAGCTGTAAATAAGTGGGTTTTTCTAGGTGCGGGGGAGAAACTGCGAGTGTGGCGACGAGAAAAAATTGACAAGGCATTCTTATAAAGTCGCCCTATTTTTTTTGTTGAAAATGTCATTCAATGCCAAAAGAATCAAAACCAGTCTAAGCACCTGTCCGGATGGATCATTTTACGGATCTTTTGAACAATGGCTCGGGCTCAATGAGTTTGAGTGGTGGCAGGGATCCTCAACATTTTGAGACTTTAATAAGAGCTCGGGTGTTCAACACACACCTGAGCGAGCATAATGCAGAACAATACTCAGATTTTTCTCGATTACTGAACCATGTCTATCAATCAACGCCAAATTGTTCTTGTTAAATCCAGGGGCAAGACTGAGACTTTGTCTGGTGCAAAAGAGCAGCTGAGAAAAAAAATTGCAAAAGCACGATCCGATCTAAAACGTGCACAAAGAAAAGTAGAGTTGTACAAAAGTTGTGCTGCGCTACACACTCAGCGTCGCAATGAAATCGTAATCCCCGAGATAGGTCGTTATTACCAAAACCTTAAACAATGGGTGTTGGCCCTCGTTCGAGCTCAACAACAATTCAAGTGGAGTGCCATCGAATACGATGCTATCGGCGAGCAAATTGAGGCAGCTTTGCGGGTGTTAGTCAGGGAGTTGTCTGGGGATGATGAGATCATGGCGCTTGTAGAAGAGTACTGCACTTGTGATCAACCAAATTCGTACGACGGGAATGATTCAGATGAAGCTGATGATTTTTATAACGATGATGAAGACCTGAGCTCCCAAGATATTAACGATGCAGGGCAAAACCGTGACCAAAAAGTGAAACTTTTCATTGCTCGAGTTTGTATGCAATTTGGCTTGGATCCCGACGTTTTTAATGACTGCCAGACAATGGACCAAGTCGCCTACATCCTTCACGTGCAAATTGGCGCAAGAGGCAAGGACGATTCAAGCAAAGCATCACAGCCCAAGAAGAATAAGCCTATATCTATTCGTGAGTTGTACAGAAAGCTTGCCAGTGCACTTCATCCCGATAAAGAGTCAGATGCAAACATACGCGCTGAAAAAACGGAATTGATGAAAAAACTCAACAACGCTTATAGAGACAATGATATTGAGACATTGATGGCTATGCAACTGGAGTTGACGCAAAGTGAGGGTGTCGATTTGGTCAGCGACGATGAGGTTTTGAAGCTAACGCTGGAGCATGTCAAGTCGCAAATTGCTAAATTAAAGCTACAAGCAGAGGAATTTGTATCGAAGATGCCTCGTGTGAGTGATATTAAAAAAGTAAAAAAGTTAGCGGATATCGAGCCTGTTGTTGAAGATTTGATTGATGCAGAGATCTCTTCACTGTTAGACGATCAAATGCTCATGCAAAACGAGATCAAATATTATTTTCACAGCAAGAAAGCCCTGAGACCTAAAGTCAGGCTGTGGATCGGAGGCATTGACGGCATGCTAGATTAAGTCTCCCGATCTATTTAAGTGGTAAGACGCAAGACCTTGTCATTGATCACGGTATTTCACATTAGAATTGAGGTTGCAGCTTCTTTGCAACTGCATTACCCTCTTTGAAGAAATAGCAATAAATATCTCCATGGTTTCAAAAAGCACTGCTCGGCAAGAAACGGGAAGAACCAATGATCCTGCAAGAACGGTTGCAGAAATTTTGATAGTTGCTACCCAAGAGTTTGCTGAAAAAGGTCTGGCCGGTGCACGCATCGATAAGATTGCCGAAGCCACGCGCACCAGTAAGCGCATGATCTATTACTACTTTAAAAGTAAAGACGGACTCTACCAAGCTGTTCTGGAGCACGCCTATCGTCGAATGCGAGATGAAGAGGCTCAATTAAAGCTCGAAGCGATGGAGCCCGTGGCCGCCATCAAGAGACTGGTTGAATTTACCTATGAACATCACCGCGATAACGAGGATTACATCCGACTTGTGATGAACGAAAACATCATGAAGGGTGAGTATTTGGGGCAAATTGAAGGCATCAAGTCCTTGAATCAGCCTGCCATTGAGTCCTTGCGTCGTGTCTATAAGCAAGGGGTGAAGTCGGGCGTCTTTAGAGCCGGTCTTGATGCTGTGGATATTCATGCAGCGATCTCAGCCTTGGCTTTTTTCAATGTCTCCAATCGTTATACGTTTGGCGCTATTTTTGATCGAAAAGTTGATAGCAATCGGGCTCAAACCGTGAGTCGTGATCAAATTGTTGAACTCATATTGCGCTTTGTGAGCTTGCCCAAAACCAATTGATTTCTCAACCCCATTGGGCGGTGGCGTTTTGCTTTAGTTTTCGTCAAAAGAAAACTGCTGGGCGTAATCCTTTAGGTCGAATTCTTTGGCAATACTGGCCAAGCTGCTGAGGGTATCTTTGGCTAACAATAAGCCGTCTCGTCGGTTAACTTCGTCAAAATCGTTTTCCATCTCTCCAGGAAAATAGACCTTGTCGTGACCCTGAGCCAAGGGGACGTCCTTGATAGATTTGATGTAATTGTCAATGGACTCTTCAAATTGAGCTAAGGGTTGAAAGTTAGAGACATCCAATGCAATCAATAAATGGCCTGCAAAGCTTAAATTTGTAGGGTCATAGGGGCCGTGAACTTGCTCTAAAAAACCACTGCCCGACAATACGCCCGACAAAATATCGATCATGGCACCAAAGACGTAACCCTTGTGGCCTGCCATTGGCAAGATCAAACCTTCAATGGCTTGCCTAGGATTGGTGGTGGGCCTGCCCATCGAGTCGAGTGCCCAACCCAGGGGAATATCCTTACCTTGTTTTTCTGCCAAATATATTTTTCCTCTTGCTACGCCAGAATTGGCCATATCCATCACAACGGGACCATGTGATCCCCCTGGAACTGCAATGGAGATGGGGTTGGTGCCAATTTTTTTCTTCATACCACCCCAAGGCGCCATGTTGGGGCCAGCATTGGACATCAGTAGGGCAATCATGCCTTGCTTAGCACACATGCGGGTGAAGTACATGCAGGTGCCAAAGTGATTTGAATTGCGAACTGAGACTACGCCAACACCATGGTTCTTAGCGCGCATGACCGCTTCTTCAACCGCTGTTTTAGCGATCACTTGGCCCAATCCATGTTGTCCATCCAATACCGCTATGCTTTTGGCATCGGTGATGAGTGCTGTTTGTGTGCGTGCCTTCATGGCACCCGATTGCAAGCGCGCCAAGTACCACGCCAAGCGAAGCATGCCATGGGACTGGTGTCCCCACAAATCAGCCTGTACCAAAGTATCTGCTGCAAGGTGTGCGTCTTCACTGGGAACACCCATTTTTTCGTAGATGAGTTGTGCAAACTCGATCAATGTGGCTGGAGTAAAACGACGGGCTTGTGATTGATCAGGGGTCATGGGGGCTCAATTTAGTGAGACTATAAAAGCGGCAATTAATGCAAAAGAAAAGGGGCGGTAACACTTGACCCGCAAGCGTGGCCACAAACAATACCTCGGCCATTGTAGTTCCAGTGCGAGAGGGGAGGGAGCGTCACTTTATCCATCAATGTTCAATTGGCTACAATCGTGCTTACTCATTTCAATTTATTCATTCCGATTTGATTTTTTAAATTCATTCTTATGCCCACTTTCAAGTCAAGACTAGATACCGATATTTTTTACAAAATAGATGACCACACAGATCCTGATCGAGAGCCCCAAACGGTGGTTTTCATCCACGGGTTTTGCGAAAGCACAGAAGCATGGCGGACCTGGGTCCCGAGTTTCTCCAGGCAATACAAGGTGGTGAGGTTTGATCAACGAGGTTTTGGGCAAACAGGCCCAGTCGATGAGAATTTTATTTTTACGCCTGAATTGATCATCGAGGATTTGACTCATCTGATTGAGCTTATAGCACCCAACCAAAAAGTTCACATCGTCTCTGGTAAAAGTGGGGCGATGTCTGCGATTTATTTTGCAACTGCCAGGCCCGACTTGGTGAGATCATTGACCATGGTGAGCCCTGCGATCAAGGGCCCTGATACTACGGGTTGGCTCGATCACATGACGGGTCAAGGCATGCTCAGTTGGTCACGCTGGACCATGAGAGAACGGTTAGGAGAAAAAATGTCTGAAAAGGGATTGGAGTGGTGGATTCAATTGATGGGCCAAACGGCTACGAGCACTGCGCTTGCCTATCTGAGATGGGTCTCCCAAGTTGATTGCACACCGCTATTCAAAGACATTCAAGCACCCTGCCTGATTCTCGGGAGTGAGACAAAGCGGCGTGGCGCTTTGCAGTTCAAGTCTTATGTGGATCAAATCCCTGACGCGTCTCTTCAAATGATTGAAGTGGATGGATACCATGTGGGGGCTGTGGTGCCGGATGTGTGCGCACAAAAGGTTAAAGCGTTTATTGCTCAACACTGAACTCGAGGTGTCAAACTTGAACACGCACTCCAAAACCTTTCGTTGGCTACTGATTGGGGTCTTATTCTTGCTGCACCTCACCTCGCGTGCTGCCTATCCAGACAAACCTATTCGCTTGGTGATTCCTTCAGGTGCTGGGGGCGTGACGGATTTATTGGCACGCAGCCTAGTCCTTCAACTCACCAAAGAGTTGGGGCAACAAGTTTTTGTAGAAAATCGACCCGGTGCGAGTGGAATAGCCGGCTCGGTATTTGTGGCCAATTCGGCGCCCGATGGTTACAACTTGTTGATGGTATTTCCATCCCATGTCACCAATCCAAGCTTGTTTAAAAAACTGCCCTACGATACGGTGAAATCATTTCAAGCGGTTTCCTTGGTCAGCAATGTCTCCAGCGTCTTGATTGTTCCCAAGAACTCCCCCGCCAATAGCATTGAGCAATTCATCGCCTATGCGAAATCAAACCCAACGCAACTCAATTTTGCCAGCGTCGGTAGTGGTAGCTTAGGCCATTTGGCCGCTGAGCTCTTTAAGATGACCACCGGGATTAATGTTGCTCACATTCCTTATAAGGGAACACCGCAGGCGATGACGTCCATTTTGTCAGGCGAAGTCCAGATGTATTTTGTGGCCTCGGCCAGCAGTGCCTTGCCGTTGATTCAATCTGGCCAAGTCAAGGCACTGGGCGTGAGTAGCAAAGAGCGAATAGGTTTACTGCCCGATGTCCCCGCCATTGCCGAACATGTCAAAGGCTACGAGGTGACGGGTTGGAATGGAATTTTGGCACCAGCAGGCACGCCCGCTCCTGTGGTCGAGAGGCTTTACCAGGCGATCAAAAAATCGGTCAAATCACCTGATTTCGCCGAAAAATTGCGCCAAGAGGGTGCTTTGGGCGTGGGCAGTTCACCCCTTGAGTTTCAAGAGATGATCAAAAGAGATATTGTTAAGTGGGCAGAGGTGATACAAAAGGCGGGCATCATTGCTGAGTAGCTCTTGTGCTCAGCAAGCCTTAGGCTCGTTCCCCGAGCCTTAAGCTTTTTCTGATAATTGATGCGTTAAATATTTCTTCGCATTCTCAACATCGATTAGAGCGTGGATCTCCATGTGAGCTGGAACAATTTCTAGCCACTCGTTAATGTATTTATGCAAAGTCTCATTGGAGTCGACATCAAATAAAGCCACTGCGCCCCGGCCAACTTTTGCATAGACCGACTTCACCTCACCTTTGGCAATCAAGGGGTTGATCCAGTCCCAGTAGTGCTGTCTAGATCCAATCATGGAGGTGGGTTTTTCGGGCCTGGGCGTACTGATTACCAAGAAAAGCATTTTGATTCCAAAGTTGGTTTGAAGGAAGTTGCAGTTTATTGGAAATGCACTTAGGGTTTTTACTGATTTAAATAAAACTAACTGTTTAGTACATTTTAGTTTTTCATCACCTACGACCATCATGCTGAAAAACATATTTGATCAATATTGCAAATTACTGACTTTTTTATGTGTCTGTGCGCTCGCAATCATGGTGGTCCTCGTGTTTGGGAACGTGGTTTTGCGATATGGTTTTAACTCAGGTCTTACCATGTCAGAGGAACTCTCTCGTTGGCTGTTTGTTTGGCTAACTTTCATGGGTGCCGTGGTGGCTTTGAACGAAAGAACCCATTTGGGTACCGACATGATGGTGGCACGTTTGCCCTTGGCGGGTAAGAAGATCTGTCTGGGGATTTCACATTGGCTGATGCTTTATGTGTGCTGGTTGCTTTTTAAGGGCTCATATGACCAAGCGTTGGTCAATGTGGAGACGACCAGTCCCGTGATGGAGATATCCATGTCCGTTTTCTATGCCTCTGGAGCGGTCTGCGCGGCATCCTCAGCCCTCATCATACTGAAGCAATTCTTTGAATTGGTGACCGGTCAATTGACGGAGGAAGAACTCATTGGGTTTCGAGAGTCTGAAGATGAGCCCTTGGATATTCCTAAGCCTCAGGAATAAAGGTCGGGAACAGACACTTTTTTTAATTCCACGCACGGATTTAACAATATGACAATACTTATTTTTGTGGGCTCACTCATCGCAGCCATGCTTTTGGGCGTACCAATTGCTTTTTCATTGCTGCTGTGTGGCGTTGCATTGATGTGGCAACTCAACTTATTTGATGCTCAGATATTGGCACAAAACATCATCGAAGGCTCTAATAGCTTTCCATTGTTGGCGGTGCCTTTTTTCATGCTTGCGGGCGAAGTCATGAATACGGGTGGCCTTTCACGCCGAATTGTTAACTTCGCACTTGCTTTGGTGGGCCATGTGCGTGGAGGTTTGGGGTATGTGACCATTATTGCGGCTTGTATTTTGTCAGCTCTGTCGGGTTCAGCCGTTGCCGATGCAGCCGCTCTCACAGCCCTTTTGTTGCCCATGATGGTGAAGGCCGGACACAGCAAATCAACCAGCGGTGGCCTCATTGCAGCTTGTGGTGTGATTGGTCCCATCATTCCTCCATCAATTGGGTTTGTGATTTTTGGTGTTGCTGCCAATATTTCCGTGACCAAGCTTTTCTTGGCGGGTATTTTCCCCGGCATTTGGTTGGCAATGGGACTGTGGGCAACTTGGTGGTGGCTCACGCGCAAAGAAAATTTGCAACCTCCTCCCAGAAGAACAAAAGGAGAGGTGGTTCATGCTCTAAGAGAGGCGGGTTGGGCTTTAACTTTGCCACTGATCATCATTGTGGGCTTGCGCATGGGGGTCTTTACCCCAACGGAGGCTGCGGTGGTGGTGGCAGTCTTTGCTACGTTTGTTGCAGGGGTCATCTACAAGGAGCTTAGCTGGACGCAACTGTATGAAAGCTTTAAGGCGGCCGCCAAAACCACAGCTGTTGTGATGTTTTTGGTCGCCGCTGCCATGGTTTCAGCTTGGCTGATCACAGTGGCAGAGTTGCCGGGGCAAGTTGTTGAACTTTTGAGCCCCTTTTTAGGAAGTCCAACTTTGCTAATGTTTGCGATCATGGCGTTGGTGATCGTCGTTGGAACGGCAATGGACATGACACCGACGATCCTTATTTTGACGCCTGTTTTGGTGCCTTTGGTCAAAGCTGCTGGAATAGATCCTGTTTATTTTGGAGTCTTATTCATCATCAATAACTCGATTGGTTTGGTCACTCCACCGGTGGGGACGGTGCTCAATGCGGTTGCTGGGGTGGGGAAAATGAAGATGGACGATGTGACCAAAGGTGTTGTGCCTTTCATGATCGTGCAATTTGCAGTCATGTTTTTGATGGTTGTTTTCCCTCAGCTGGTGATGTGGCCAGCCCACCTATTGTATTGATGAATGGCGTGATTCACTCAGGTGGACCGTTGAACAGATTTTTGTGTGTATTTTTATAAATAGGAGACTTTGATGAAGCGTTTGATGATTAAATCCTTGGTGGCCTTGGCAGCTTTGGCTGCACTCAATTTTGTACATGCACAAGAGCGCACGTTCAAGATGGCATTGGCCAGCCCCGAGGGACACCCAGCCGTTCCGGGGATGAAGAAATTTGCTGAACTTGTCGCCGCCAAGTCAAACGGTCGCTTTAAAGTGAGTTTATTTTTGAATTCTGCATTGGGCAGTGATCAAGCCGTGGTTTCGGCCATGAAGGGTGGCACGATCGAGTTGGCAGTCATGAATTCCGGTATTTTGGCAAGTGAAGCCAAGGAATTGGCAATTTTCGACTTCCCTTTTCTTTTCGCCAATGAGAAGGAGTCTGATGCCATCGTAGACGGCCCAGTGGGACGCAAAATGCATCAACTCTTGGAGGCCAAAGGCTTGGTAGGATTATCTTACTGGGAGTTGGGTTACCGCCAAATTACCAACAGCAAACGCCCCATCAACAAGGTCGAAGATCTTGAGGGTTTAAAGTTGCGAGTTATTCCTAGTCCCATCAATATTGAATGGGTGAAGGCTCTAGGTGCAAATCCCACACCACTGCCTTTTCCTGAGGTTTATGGTGCTATGGAGCAACGTGCTATTGATGGACAAGAAAACCCAATCTCTGTGATTGCAGCCAATAAGTTTTGGGAAGTTCAAAAGTACATGGTCATCTCCAATCACCAATACAACCCCCAGTCAGTGATCATGAGTAAAAAGGTGTGGGACTCATTGTCACCTGCCGATCGCAAATTGATCGATGATGCTGCTGATGAATCGACCCAATTCCAGCGCAAAGAAGCCCGCGCTGCCGTAGCAGCCAATTTGGAGTTGATCAAGAAAAATGGTATCGCAGTCACTCAACTCTCTAGCTCTGAGCAAGACAAGCTGCGCGAAAAAATGAAACCAGTGATTGCCAAATTCTCTGCATCAGTGGGCGAATCGACCGTTAATGAGATGATGGCTGAATTGGCGAAATTGCGTAAATAATGTTCGCGCTAGGAAACTCTGGCTGATCTAGTCTCTAAGGCTAAAATAAGCCAGAGTTGACTCTTACACGTTGACTCGTTAGTTAAGTGAATTTTGATAGATGGCATAAGAAGCATGATCAATGGCAATACCGAGCTCATCGCTCACATTGGATACCCCACCCACAGTTTTAAGTCACCAATGATTTACAACCCCTATTTTGAAAAAAAGGGGATCAATGCCATTGTGGTCCCCATGGGGTGCCAAGCGGATCATTTTGAAACGTTTTTAGGCTCTGTGTTCAATTTGACCAATGTAAGAGGGGCCTTGATCACGATGCCTCATAAGGTGACTACTGTGGGCCTTCTCCACGAAGTGACTCCCACTGTGCGTGTGGCTGGCGCATGCAACGCTGTCAAGAAAAACGCACAGGGACATTTGATCGGAGATATGTTTGACGGCTCGGGTTTTACCAGGGGCGTCAAAAGAAAAGGTTTTGACTTGATTGGTAAACGTGTATTGGTTGTGGGTTCTGGCGGTGTGGGCAGCGCAATTGCTGCTTCCTTGGCTGCAGAACAGATCTCAGGCATAGGCGTTTTTGACAGCAACACCTTAGCGGCTGAAAATTTGGCCATCAGGCTAAAAGAAAACTACCCCCAACTCGAAGTCCGCAGCGACAGCAAGGACCCGCAGGGGTACGATTTGGTAGTCAATGCGACTCCAATGGGAATGAGCGAAGGCGATCCCTTACCTATGGATGTGTCTCGTATTGCACCCTCAACTTTTGTAGGGGAGGTGGTGATGAGAACTGAAATGACAGCATTTTTGAGTGCAGCCAAAGCTCGGGGATGTCAAGTTCAGGTAGGCTCAGACATGCTTTTTGAGCAAATTCCTGCCTACTTAGAGTTTTTTGGATTCCCGAGCACCACGGCTGAGGAGTTGCGAAGCTTGGCTCAATTGGGTTCTTGAACTAGAGTGGATGTAGCCGTAAGTTGTCTCTCAAAATGAAAGACTGATTGACTCTCCAGTTTGATCAATCAAACGACAAAGGGTAGTCTTTGGCGAATTTTTGCCATCGTGAAAGGTCCGCTCTCACAAAACGGTCCAACTCCTTGCTATCGGAGCCCACCACCTCGAAACCTGCATTTTCTAAACGCGCTTTGATTTCTGGATCCTTGAGTACTTGGGCAAATTCTGACTGCAGCCTCTCGATGGTCAACGCGGGAGTCGACGCTGGTGCAAAGATGCCAAACCAGTTTTGCGCTTCAAAACCAGGAAATCCAGATTCAGACACTGTGGGTACTTCAGGTAAATCGGCTTGACGCTTGAGGGATGTCACTGCTAAATATTTCAACTTACCTGAGATCACGTGTTGACGAAAGATGCTATGGGCCAAAAGCCCAAATTGGGCTTGATTGCCCATGAGGGCTTGTAAGGCTGGTGCCCCCCCCTTGAACGAAAGATGAACTGCATTGAGGCCAGAGCGACGACTGATTTCCTCGGCGGCCAAGTAGCTCAGCGTTCCAACGCCAGGGGATGCGAAATTCAATGAGCCGGGGCTCGAAAGATTGAGTTGAATCATCTCCTTGAGAGTATTGCCCTTCAAATTAGGGTTTGCGGCCAATAGCAAAGGAAATCGTGCCAAAAGACTCACAGGTGAAAAGTCCCTGAGCGTGTCATAGGGCAGAGATTTCAATGCAATCGGGTTGATGGTGTGTGAGCTCAAGGCGAGTAAGAGCGTGTGACCATCGGGAGCAGACTTGGCGACCCACTGACTTGCGATCACTCCAGAGCCGCCTGGGCGGTTGTCCACCATGACGGCTTGTGCCAATCGCTCAGACAATTTGGGCTGAATGACCCGTGCCAACAAATCAGTGGGATCCCCAGGAGCAGAGGGCAAAACGATGCTGAGTGAGTGACTTGGAAAACTTTGAGTCTGTGCAAGCGACGTTTTGCAAAAAACTGTTGCCAGGCAGGTTAAGACAACAATGCGTGATAAGAGTGTGTTTGGGAGACGAATAAGGAAGATCAACTCGGTTTTACCTTAATTGAATTTTGAAGCAATGGTGATATGCTTTTACAAGCGCATTATCAAATCAATTTTTTGACTGTAAATCCATGGAAACACCAAGCACCACCCACCTAAAAACCGATGTTTTGATTGTGGGTGCTGGGCCAGTGGGGCTAGCCTTGGCCATTGAGTTGGGGAGTAAAGGGATTGATTGCCATGTGGTTGAGCAAATGCCTGAAAATGGTTTTCATACCCACCCGCGGGCCAATCTCATTAACCAACGTACCATGGAGTTTTGCCGGCGTTGGGGTGTTGCACAAAACGTTCGGGACGTTGCAACCCCGCCTGACTACCCCCATACTGGCATGTATGTCACCTCCATGAATGGACATCTGATTGCCAAAATCGAACGCCCTGAGCATGGACAAGACGCTAAATCAGCCTTCTCGCCAGAGTCTGCCCAACGTTGTAATCAGATATGGTTTGACCCAGTGCTGAGAAAAAAAGCACAAAGTTTAAATTCAGTCTCTATGCACTTTGAGCATCAATTCACCTCATTTGAGCAAGATGCATTGGGTGTGCAATCAAAGATAAAAAATCTCCACTCCGGTGCTGAAGTGAATGTGCAGTCTCGTTTCTTGGTCGCTTGCTGTGGTGCAAGAAGTCCTATTCGTCAATTGCTTGGGATTGACAAGGACGAAGGTCAAGTGCTGGGTGCACCGATGAGTCTGTATTTCAAAGCCCATGAGTTATGGACTTACCATGAGATGGGGAAAGGGGTGCTGCATTTCTTGATCGATGAAAAAGGTGTGTGGGCGACCTTGAATTCTCTCAATGGTGGAGACCTCTGGCGAGTCACTTTGCATGGAGGTGCCAAAGTTTGGGGACAACCCAATGAGTTGGATCATCAACACGTATTAACCAAAATCATCGGTAAACCTTTCCCCTACGAAATCATCGCCATCAGCCCTTGGGTCAGAAGAAAGTTGGTCACTGCCCAGTACCAGCATCAGCGTGTTTTCTTGGCCGGTGACTGTGCGCATCAAAACACACCAACCGGTGGCTACGGCATGAATACTGGCATTGGCGATGCTGTTGATTTGGGCTGGAAGTTGGCGGCCTATTTGGAAGGTTGGGGTGGAGAGGCTTTGCTTGCAAGTTATGACTTAGAGAGGAGGCCCGTTGCAGTTCGCAATGTCAATGAGGCCACCAAAAACTTTAATTTGCGCAGTTTTCCAGAGCCTCGTCCCGAGTTGCTCGAATCCACAGAGCAAGGGCGGGAGGCACGTGCACAATTGGGGCAAGAAATTATCCGCTTGACCGCACAGGAGTTGGTGAGTGATGGTATAGCCATGGGATACTATTACAAAGACTCTCCAGTGATACATTTCGATGAGGGCGTTCCACCGCTTGAGAGTGTCACCGATTATGTGCAGAGCAGTTATCCCGGTGCTAGGGCGCCACATTACTGGCTAGAGCCAGAGGTTTCAACCTTGGACTTGTTTGGCAAAGGATGGGTATTGCTGAAGTTGGGTCAAAAGGCGATAGATACCAGCGAGTTAGAGCGGGAAGCCAATAGCCTGGGAATACCGTTGACAGTTCAAGAGATTGCCAATCCGAGTGTGCATGACCTCTACGAATACCCTCTGGTGCTGGTGCGTCCAGATGGACATACAGCTTACCGGTCTCAACAACCACCTGAGTCAGCTCGTTCATTGTGGTTACAACTTTGCGGCTTAATCAAAAGTGAGAATTCACTCAAATAAAAGATGAAGTTCTCTATTACTTCAGTCCTGGGGGTCATATTCACCCTCATTTTGACTTTGTGTTGTAACTCGCTTTTATTCGCACAAAGTGCCAAAACCTTGGGCGAGCTCTCCAAATATTCAGGCACCGATCGAAGCCGGTTATTGATTGAGGGTGCAAAAAGGGAAGGAGAGTTGACGCTTTATTATGCCCACCCCATTGTTCAAGTTATCGCTGAGGCGTTCAGTAAAACTTATGGGATCAAGGTCAAATCGTGGAGAGCGGGATCCGAGGCTATTCAGCAACGTGTAATGACAGAGCAAAGAGCCGGCAAATTTGAAATCGATGTCCTCTCAAATACGGCGTTGGATACCGAGGCAGCCTATAAGATGCGACTCCTACAAGAAGTTGACTCACCAATTCACGCTGTCCTCATCGATAAAGCTGTGCCCATGCATCACCAATGGGCGGCTTTCAATATGGATATTTATTCTTTGGCATACAACACGAAGCTTATTAAGGCTGAGGAATTACCCAAAACTTACGAAGATCTGATGGACCCTCGTTTTAGAGGTTTACTTGGAATGGAAGCAGATGACTCCATTTGGTATGGTTCTGTGATCAATGAATTAGGGGATAGCCGAGGGCGTGCTGTGTTTGAAAAAATCATGTCAGTCAATGCGCCATCTATTCGAAAAGGTCACTCGCTCTTGAGCACGATGGTTGCGTCGGGTGAGGTACCCTTGGCTTTGGATGTCTACAATTGGAACCCAGAGCAACTCAAACGCAAAGGCGCTCCCATTGAAGTGGCTTGGCTCCAGCCCATCTTGGCGCTTCCCTCTGCCGTGGCTGTGATGAACAAGGCACCTCATCCCTACGCAGCCTTGCTTTTTTATGATTTCGCACTCTCAGAGGGGCAAAATTTGGTGGCTCAGGCCGGATACGTGACGACCAATTCAAGAGTGGAAAGCTCTTACTCCTCTTTAAAATACAAAGTCATTGACCCTTCTTTTGCGCTAGGCCAACAAGAACGCTGGTTCAAATGGTATTCTGAACTCCTTCTCAAACGTAATAACACTCCCTGACAAAGACTTCAATGCATTCCAATCACCTTGAACTCAGCATCGCATTATCAGATAACCACTATACACGCCCAATTTTGCAAGGCCAAGTGGGGGTCCAGGGAGTGAAACTGCTGCCCACTAGCGTGCATCCGTCTGAAATGTTTTGGCGACAATTGAAATATGCGGACTTTGATGTCTCTGAGATGTCCTTGTCTTCCCTATTCATTGCAAACTCCAAGGGCGATCGGCGATGGGTGGCATTGCCCATTTATACATCGAGGACATTTTTTCAAACTTGGATTTTAAAGAGAACGGACCGTGGAATTGAGTCACCCATGGACCTCAAGGGCAAACGCGTGGGTGTTCCTGAATACCAACAAACTGCAGCCCTTTGGTCCAGAGGTATCCTTCAAGATGAATTTGGTGTTCATGCCCAAGACATTGAATGGTTCATGGAGCGAGGTCCACAATTGAGCCACGGTGGGTCAACTGGTTTTGTACCTCCTAAGGGCGTTGTCTTAAATCAAATTGAAAGCTCAACGAATATTGGCGAAATGCTTGTGAATGGAACACTTGATGCAACGTTGTTGTACTTGCCTCATAAAAATTTGGTTGATCGATCCACCACCGACGTTTTGAGCTATCCCTTCATCAAGCCTTTGTTTGAAGATCCTTTTAAAGAAACTCAGCGCTTTTATAAAAAAACTGGCTTATTCCCCATTAACCACACCGTTGTGATGAAGCGTGAATTATATGAACGTCATCCATGGTTGGCGCTGAATATTTATCACGCGTTTCAGCAAGCAAAGGACGATGCTGATCGCGATGCAAGAGAGGCTATTCAATCCATGCTTGAGGTGGGTGCGTTATTGAGTGCAGAGCCCAATCAGAATTGGCAAAGCCAAGCCAAAACTTATGGAATGAAGAACTCCAGAGCGGTGATCGAGAAAATAGCTCACTACATCCACGATCAAGGGTTGTGTGAACGAGTTCTAGGTGTAGAAGAAATATTTGCCAAGTCTACGCTTGATATTTGATTATTTAGCGTTTTAGATACGGTCATTCAGCCTGAATCAAGACCATTTTTTCTGCCGCGCTAGTATGGTGGGTGAGCTGATCATGACTTGAAGTTTTTCATGAGTTGAGAAGAGTATTTCAATACTCAAAGCCTTTCGCGAAGCTCTCGCATGACCTTTTCCCGATAGTTTGGATGCACATGGTGTCCAAAAGTTGTTTTAAGTTCTCCTTGATTGATTATGATGATATTGCCCTCTGAGTTGAGGGTTTGTACTCTGGTGAATCCTCGGGTCAGTTTGATCTCACTTTCTTGTCTTCCTTTTTTCCTTTCAATGATGACAAGATTGTTGTCAATGACCAAGCGCTCGAAATCAATGGCATGCATGGCGTTGTAGTAAAAGGCAACGCTCAAGACCAATATTTCCACAAACGAAAATGGCAATATGAGGGAGGCACCTAAAAAATAGAAAACCGTGCCAATGAGTAAAGACACGATGGCCAGAGAGGCAAAAATATAAATCAACTGTTTGGGGGAAATTGAGCAATTTCTTTTAAAGTGCCACTCCCAGCCTGTCTGAGTTTTTTGCGCGTAAGTGCTTTGTTGCATGGACTAACATTCTTTTGTATTAGTCACTATTTTAATTTAATCAACTTTTTTGGTTTGTCCCTGACCAAATTGGGTTTTTCATTGCCGTAAGTCGTCTGTTGCTCCTGCCGCAATGGAGTTGGTTGAGGTTTCAAAAATTATGTTTTTTATCGCGACACTTGGGGTAGACGAATATCACCAAATTTAACCATGACACGTTAGGAGAACCGATGACCCCCCCCAGGGTCTAATCAAGCAGTTCCCCCATTCCATTCTTCCTACCTTGAAAAAATCAAGTTCTCCAGCGTGTGGGTAATATTCTCAAGGCATTTTCACGATCAATGGCCTTTAAATCGTTGGGGTTGAAAATCGAAGTGAGTCCCTTCACATGTTCTAGCCCAGTGCGATAAGGATAATCAGTGCCAAAGACAATTTGGGAGATGTCCACCATTTTGGTCAGTGAGGCCATCGCGATAGGGTTAGCGCATTGGGCCGTATCGTAATAAAAGCGTTTGATCTCGTTCATGACGCTTTCCCCGGTGAACCCTCTTTGCTTAAAGGGTGGAAAAGATACGACTTGCACGGTAAAACGCTCTGTGACTGAGCTCAGCGTGCCCCCACCATGTGAAAAGATGAAGTTGATATCTTTGCAGCGAGCGGAAGTGCCTGAGAAAATCAAGCTAGCGATGGTTCGAGTTGTATCAGTCCCGTATTCAATGATTACGGGTGGGACACTGGTATTGAGGTTGACACAACAAGCCGGGTCATTGGGGTGTGTGTAAGCAGTTGCTTTTCGGCGATGAAGCTCATCCATCACAGGCGCAAACGCTTTGTCTCCCAAAAACTTGTCACCGTAACTTGTCATAAAGGCAACTCCATCGGCCTTAAGAACATCAAAAGCGTAGGCGATTTCTTTGAGTGTCTCGTCCACATGGGGCATTGGCAGCAGAGCAAAAACACCAAAACGACCTGGATACTGATCAGCAAGTTTTCTGGCGTATTCATTGGATGCTCTGGCTACCCTTGCGGCCTCAGAAGCGGATAAAAATCCAACCGCAGGTAAGGTGGGGGAGGTCATGGCCGTTGCTATACCGGCCTTGTCCATGTCATCGAGAGACCTTTGTGGCGTCCAGTCATTGACCGGAGGCGAATCCAAATTTGATTTCTTGAGTGCGCTTACCCATTCAGGTGGTGACAAGTGGTGGTGTACATCGATGCGGTGAGGCTTAGGCCCCGATTGTGCTGCAGCAGAGTCCATCAAGCCCAGTGTTGCCAAAGCACTGATAGAGCCCAAGGAGCCCATGGCGCCTAGAAAGCCACGCCGTGTTGAAGAGCTCGAGGGCTCAGCAGGGCAACAATTGCAAAGACTCTTATAGGCGAAAGGTGGCATCATGGAGTTTCCTTGTGAAGTAAAGAATTTGCAACATTTGACCCCAATGCGAGGATAAATAAACTATTGCAAACCCTTAAATATCTCAATTTGCAACTTCCTAATTGACCGAAATGTTCAGTTCTTTGATCATTTTTTTGTATTTCTCGAGATCTTGTTTGATCATGTCTTGAAACTCTTGAGCACTTGAGCTCATTGGGGTGTAGCCAAAACTCATCAGTCTTTCCCGAACGGAGGGATTATCAAGGACACTGACGAGCTGATGATTGAGTTTTTGCACGATCTCTTTACTTGTTCCCGAGGGCGCCAAAATCCCGCTCCAAGAAGAAAAATCGTAGCCTTTGATGCCCGCCTCATCCAAGGTGGGAGTGTCGGGTAAGGCAAACGAGCGGTTGAGCGTGGTGACTGCCAATGCGCGGAGTTTATTGGCATGGATATTGGGCAAAGGTCCCGTCAAGCTGTCAAACACCATATCAACCTCGCCCTTTAAGAGCGCCAAGGTCATGGGGCCGTTGCCTGAGTAGGGGATATGAACGATATCGACTTTGGCCAAAGTTTTGAAGTATTCTGCCGACAAATTCAATGCACTGCCTGAGCCAGAGGAGCCATAGGTCAATTTGCCTGGGTTCTCCTTGGCTATTTTGATGAGTTCTTTGATTCCGTTGGCCTTGAAGTCAGGTCTCACCGCAATGACCAAAGGATTTTTCACCAATGTGCTGATGGGAACAAAGTCCTTGATGGGATCCCAGTTGAGTTTTTGTAAATTAGGTTGAATGGCGTGCCCTGATGTGGTGAAAAGCAAGATATAGCCATCGGGCTCAGCATGGGCGACATAGTCGGTGGCAACGCTCCCACCCGCCCCGATTTTGTTCTCAACGATAATCGACTCACTGAAGTCTTCACTCATCTTTTGTGTGACGATGCGAGCTACCGCATCGGTACCACCCCCTGCGGGAAAGGGCACCACCAGTTTGATGGTTTTGACGGGGTATTGACTTTGACCGACAGCTTGTGGAGTCACCATGATCAACACAGCCAACGAAAACCAAAACTTTAATGAAGTTGCGATCATGTTTGAATCAACTCTTCCTTGGTGAACTTCGTAAATCCTAGGTTGGTTATATTAGAAATGTGCCATGCCATGGCACAGGGTTTACTCTTGGGTGGAGGGAAGAATTTACAATGCAAGCCAATCCATCTTGTAAAATGCAATATAGCTATGTAGAGCGCCGATTTACCAGCGGCACAAGGACCGCGAAACCACTTTTGTTATGGACAGCAGCACCATCATCTCCAGAGTCATTGCTTCTGTCATCAGCATTATGCAAGCTTCAAACTTACGCAATCGACTCTACTTGCAGCAGCAACGTATTGAAAAAATGGAAGTTGCTTTGGACGATATCAATAGAATCAATACCAACAGCGAAACCCCCAACCCCTTGATTACAGGCATCATTGAGCGCAGTAGGGAGTAAATAACAGGGAGGTGCTTAAGCCATTGAGCTCTTTCGGCAATCAGAGGCTCATGGGTATGCCATGAGCTTTGTGAGTGAAAAGAACTATTAGAAATTTAGCGATTAAGCAACCTCGGTTTCGTCCAGGTCCAACTCAGCAGGCCTAATTTAATAGTAAATTTGGCCTGCTCAAATAATGCCTTGGTCCTTCAAAGACGCCATCTTTTCATCGTCCAGGCCCAATAAAGATTGGAGGACTTCATGGTTATTGGCCCCCAGCTCAGGGGGGGCAATCTTGTGCTGGATAGGAGTGTGTGACAAATGAATAGGATTGGCAACACTGGGCACTTGTCCATATTTGGGGTGATCGATATCCACCTTCAAACCTCTGGCAAGGACTTGCGGGTCACTAAAGACTCGGTCCAGGGTATTGATTGGACCACATGGAACTCCCGCTTGTTCCATGATCTCAGTCCAATCGTTGATGGTCCTCTCTCGGGTGATGGCGCACAAGGCCTTGGTGAGTTCGTCCCTGTTGAGAACTCGATCCCCGTTGCTTAAAAACCTTGGATCTTTGGCCAAATCGGGATGGCCAGAAGCCACACAAAAACTCTTGAACTGTGAGTCGTTGCCGGTGGCCAAGATGAAATAGCCATCACTTGCGGGAAGGGACTGGTATGGGGAGATGGAGGGATGTTCATTACCTAGGCGCTTTGGAGCTTTACCTGTGACCAAGAAGCTTGATGCTTGGTTAGCCAGCGCTGCGACTTGAACATCCATGAGTGCCATGTCAATGTGCTGACCCACGCCAGTGGTGTCTCTGGAGCGTAGAGCGGCCAAGATACCAACAGTTGAATAGAGCCCTGTCATTACATCGGTAATGGCAACACCGACTTTTTGTGGGCCTCCACCTGGCAAATCGTCTCTCTCCCCAGTGATACTCATCAAACCTCCCATGGCTTGAATTAAAAAGTCATAGCCTGGGCGTTGGGCGTAGGGGCCAGTTTGGCCAAATCCAGTGATTGAGCAGTAGATCAAGCCCGGATGGATGGCTTTTAAGGATTCATAATCCAATCCATATTTTTTCAGCCCACCCACCTTGAAATTCTCTATTAAAACATCACACTCCTTGACCAATTCTCGAATCAAATCGGCACCAGCTTTTTGAGTGAAATCCAGAGTAATGGATTTCTTGCCACGATTACAAGTCATGAAGTAAGCCGCGTCGCCGCGCTCATTCGTTTGAGGGTCCGTGAGAAATGGAGGCCCCCAAACACGGGTGTCGTCTCCAGTGATCGGACGCTCAACTTTGATGACCTCAGCGCCTAAATCGGCCAGGGTTTGGGCCGCCCAAGGTCCTGCCAAAATCCGACTCAGATCCAACACCCGAATGCCAGCCAAGGCGGCGGGTGGGGCTGAGG
>DAISKH010000030.1:0-26513 GCA_036821105.1 Limnohabitans sp. | reverse complement strand
TACAAAATCATCCATGAATTCTTGAACACCCAAGAAGACGATTCAGTCCGTGTGATTGTGCTCACTGGCTCAGGTGAGTCGGCCTTTTGTTCAGGGGCCGATCTAAAAGACATGCGAGACAATGATAACCAGGGTGTTCAATTTCGCTCCCCCATGAACCGTTTTGAGCGAAACATTTTTGAAGTGGTGCTTGAGAGTAAAAAACCGACCATCGCAGCCTTGAATGGTAGCGCCGTCGCTGGCGGCTTCGAATTGGCACTTGCTTGTGATTTGAGAGTGTCCCATGACAAAGCTCTTTTTGGTTTACCTGAGACCAAGATTGGAATGGGGGCCAACTTTGGTTCGGTCTTGCTCCCCAGACTGATCCCCGTCACCAAAGCGCTTGAGATGCTAATGACGGGCGAGTACATCGACGGCCATGAGGCCAAGAGTTTAGGGTTACTTAATCGATTGGTCGATCAACATGAAGTTCTTCCCACCGCCTTGAAACTGGCTCAGACAATCGCGGATAATGCCCCCATATCAGTGCGACGAGTGAAAGCTGTTGCCTTGAAGGGTCTGAACCTTCCCGTTCACGAAGCCCTTCGCCAAGACCCCGGGGCCAATCCTTATTTAAGCGAGGACCGCAAAGAAGGGATCAAAGCACGCCTTGAAAAACGAAAGCCCGTGTGGCAAAACCGCTGATCAGTTTAACCCCCCTCAAGAAAGAAGACCTCCCATGAGCCAATATCCTAAAGTCATGATCACCGATGAAACATTGCGTGATGGACTACAAATCGAACGTGAAGGTGTGACGATCGAGGAAAAACTCGAGCTCCTAGGGATGATGGTGGATGCCGGTTTAAAGCGAATGGTGATCGGGGCCTTTGTGAATGCAAAGTGGAGCCCACAAATGGGAGACACCGCAGAACTGGTGAAACGACTCAAACCCGTTGATGGCGTGGCCTTTTACGCTTTGGCGCTTAACGACAGAGGTCGCGAGATCAGAAAAGAGTACTCCCCTCCCCTCACCATCGAGAGCATCCCGACCACCCATTTGCACATGTGTGAAGCCTTCATTAAAAGAAACACCAACAAAACGCTGGAAGACCAAGAACGGTTTTGGCACTCTCCGATTGACAAAATGGCGGGTAAGGGTCCAATAGACAGCGCCATTGGACTCAGCGCCGGTTATGGCTCCAATTGGTCTGGCAAATTTACCCACGAAGCCCGTATGGAAAACTTGGCGCGTCAATACCAAGCCTGGGAAGCCATCGGTGCCAGGGTCAAACGAATTGATATGGCTGATCCTATGGCATGGAATACTCCCCTAGAAGTGGCCAAGGACATTGAGGGCATCAAAAAACGCTTTCCAAGTATCAACGTCTTTCACCTGCATTTTCACAACGCCAGAAGTATGGCGATGCTCTCCATGTTTGAGGCTCTCAAACTATTGGACACAAGCGACACCTTGATTGCTGACACGGCCATTGGCGGCATAGGAGGGTGTCCTTACTGCGGTAATGGCCAAGCCACCGGTATGATCCCCACAGAAGATTTTGTGCATTTACTCGACGACTTGGGCATTCCCACAGGAATCGATCTGGGTAAACTTATTGACACCCATCACCGACTTGTCGGTATTTTGGGTCGTCCCTTGCACTCACAAGTCGCATTGAATGGGGGATTCCCAAAAGCGGGCCATTTTTATCCCTCCGATGTGCCTGCTGTCTACACCTTCAAAGAAGCACAACATTTTCGGCTTGGCAAAAGTGTTTACGAAGGTAATCCAACACCTTGGATCAAGGCATAAACACTATAACTTAAGGCGCCTGGTACTCTTTGGCAGAACCTTCTGCCAACATCGATTGGATGACGCTCTCAGCCAACCCCGCCTCTTTCAATATCTCCACCGTCTGCTGCCCCAATAGGGGCGCAGGCAACCAGTCTTTTCGGTGACCACTCGAGACCTCGTTGGCGGGTCTGATGTCGAGAATTTCACCTTCGCTAGGATGTTGGCGCTTGACCAACATCCCTACATCCCTCAAGTGAGGATCTTCGATCAAACTCTCCAGTGTGTGGTATGGCGCTGCGGGAATATCGTGTTTTTTACACACATCCATCCAAAAGGCTGTGGTTTGTTTTTTCAACTCACTCGAACGCAAAGAATAGTAGTCGTGAACGTTTTTGAATCGTGCAGCGACACTACAAAACCTCTCATCATTTTTTAGATGTCCAAGTCCCATGGCCTCAAAAAGCGGGAAGACTTGGGCATCGGTATTGGCCGAGATACTGATGTAGCTATCAAGGGTTTTAGACGGCGCATAAAACTCATTCACAAGTCTTGGGTCACCCATCCCACCAATCGGTGGAACATAAGTCTGGTTGTACAAATGCTCAGTGAGCACTTGGGTAGCCATGTTCTCAAACATGGGGATTTGAATACTCTGCCCCTCGCCTCTTCTCTCTCGATTAAAAAGCGCCATGGCAATCATTTGCACCGCAATCAGTCCTCCCGTTCTATCAGCGAGGACATAGGGTAGATAGCGTGGTTCACCAAACGCTTTGGCGTTCAAGCCAGCCACACCGCTGGAGCCTTGAATAATTTGGTCATAGGCAGGAATCTCTGCATATCGCCCATCTTGACCAAACCCGAACATCCCGCAATAAATGATTTTGGGGTTGATGGCCTTGACCTCTTCATAACTCAATTTCATGCGTTCCATCGATTTCGGTCGCACATTCCAAGTCATCACATCAGCCGTTTTGATGAGTTCCACCAAAGCTTTGTAGCCACTGGGGTGTTTGAGGTCCAAGCATATCGATCTCTTGTTACGGTTCAAATGCAAAAATTTAGGGGCCATCCCAGGGGTCTTACCTCTCCCCCCGAGGTGACGACCCACGTCCCCTGCAGGACTTTCTACTTTGATCACTTGTGCACCATGATCAGCCAAGATTTGCGTACACAATGGGCCAATCACCACGGATGTTAAATCCAACACCCGAATACCAGACAACATACCTTCAGACATTTTTATTCCATCTCCATTCCAGCAGCTTTGGTCACACGTGACCACATGGCTGCATCGCTTGCTTGCAATTTTGCAAATTCCTCAGGGCTTAATAGCATCACTTGCCCTCCACTGGCCTCCTGGGCACCTCGATCGGCATTGACAGCTGCATGCATGAGAGCATTTAACTTATTCACGATTTCAGGCGGGGTCTTGGCTGGCAGATAGGCCCCGACCCAATTCGAGAGTTGGTAGTCAGGGAAACCTTGCTCCTTCATGGTCGGTAGCCCTGGCAGTATCGCCAATCGATCTTGACCCGTCACGGCCAATGCTTTGAGTTTACCCGCCTTGACCAAGGGTACTGCCGTGCTCAAATCACTCCAGCCCACACTCACTTGGCCGCCCATGATATCGGTCAAGGCCTGGGGAGCACCCTTATAAGGAATATGAACGAGCTTGGTGCCGCTCATCATCTGAAACATTTCACCGCCAATGCGACTGGGTGCATTTGCACTCGCAAAGGTGAATTTGTCAGGATTGGCTTTGGCCATTTTGACAAACTCTTGCACTGAGTTGGCTGGGAAAGAGGGAGCCGTGACGAATATAAAGACATTGAAATGAAGGGATGTGACTGGCGCAAAGTCGTTGACCGGATCGTAGGGCAAAGTTTTAAAAAGACTTGGATTTGCCGATTGAGTGGTTCCAGTGGTCAAGAGAACCGTATAGCCATCAGCGGGTGCTTTGGCCACCAATTCACAGGCAATGAAGCCGTTGGCCCCACCCCGGTTGTCCACAACCACGGGTTGACCGTTGAGTTTTGTCATTTGATTAGCGACCAATCGCGCCACTTGATCAGTCGCACTTCCAGCGGGAAATGCGACAATAAATTTGATGGGTTTGTTGGGATAGCTGGACACTTGAGCAAATAGGGGAGCTTGCACAAGCACCACCCATAGGACAAGACAATTGAACCATCGCATTTTGAAATTGAACTTCATCTTTCTCTCCAAATGAAGAAACGTTGGAGTCAAAAGCTTAACAGATGAAAGTCCATGCAAAGCCCATTGAGACCTTGTTAAGCCACCTCGATTTTTAATGCGACGTCCATAAGCCTAGGGTTTCCACCAATCCTTCGTGGACATAAAAAATACCTCAACCCGATTTAATCCCCAAAAGATCTCCATTTCGACTACCCGATAGAAATTCGGCCAGTTGTGTGAATAGATTGGTGAAAATGCTTGGATCAAATGAATATTAACCATTGCATGAATTTTTTTGGACTTTTTATATAACTCTCAAGCATCTTGTGTAGACAAGACTTTCACCATGTGGTTTACCCTTGCGACTCATTTCAATCCATCCGAGCACGCATAAAATACACGAAGACATTCTCACCCTAACACCATGCACCCGACACCTCTTCTATATTCAGCAGTCACAAAAGAAATGACCCCCTCATTCAATCACAATCACAGTCGCATTCTTAACGTCAATCACGCAACTGGTTTTGGACAAGTCTTAGCCCTTGGGATGCTGATGTTCATGGGACTGATGGGTTACACCCCAGAGTCCAAGGCAGACTATCCGGAGCGCCCCATCAAATTGATTGTGCCTTACGCACCGGGAGGATCCTCCGATATTGTGGGACGGCAAGTAGCACAATTCTTGACCCAAGAGATTGGACAATCCATCGTGGTTGAAAACGTCGGAGGTGGTGGTGGATCCATTGGAGTGCAACGGGTGGCTACTGCAGTGCCTGACGGCTACACACTGCTACTCGGGGCCAACTCAGAACTCATCATCAATAAGCTCCTCAAGCCAGAACTGCCCTACGAGGTGAGTAAAGATTTTCGCGCCTTGGCCTCCATTGGCGTAGGGCCTATCGTCGTCATCGGAAAGAAAAATTTAGCCGCGAACACGTTTGATGAAGTCCTGAGCTTGGCCAAGTCCACTTCAGGAGGCTTGAGTTTTGGGTCCTCTGGAAGTGGAACCATTCAACATTTGGTGGGTGAATTCATTAAACTCAAGGCCAAAGTTGACATGACTCACGTACCCTATAAAGGCGCTGGCCCCCTTGCAGCAGATGTCGCCGGCAACCAAATTGATCTTGGTATTGTCACTTTGGCTGCGGCCAAGCCCTTGATCGAATCTGGTAAGGTGAAGGTCTTTGTTGTGAGCTCAGACACGCGAAGTGAATTTTCACCCAACATTCCTGCCATGTCAGAAACACCGGCATTGGCCAACACCACGATTGAGACATGGTATGGAGTTTTTGCACCGATCAAGACACCCAGTGCGATCACCACAGCACTGGAGAAAAAACTCCAACTGGTGGTTGACAATCCAGAGTTGAGCAAAAATTTAGCTCTTCAAGCTATCAGCACCAACCACAAGTCGGCCAAAGAATTGCAAACCTATTTGAATAAAGAAAATGAAAAATTCAAAAGCATTATTCAAGAAGCCCATATCAATATTCAATGAGTTTCAAGCTTTCATGTTTTTACTTCTTAACAAAAGCATTGCAACCTAAACTTTCATTTCCACCCTTTAATTCAACCTCACTACCCGTCCATGACTCCAACTAGACCACTTCAAGGCGTCAACGTCATTGAGCTCGGGCACACCGTGGCTGCGCCCTATGCGGGAATGATCTTGGCTCAATTGGGCGCCAACGTCATCAAGGTTGAAAACCCTCCAACAGGTGACTATACCCGGGGCATGCCGCCCTTCAGATCGGACGGTGTATCCGCAGTTTATCAAGCGCTCAATCGCGGCAAGAAAAGCATCTTGCTCAACTTGAAAGACCCCAAGGACTATCAAGAACTAAGAGAGCTCTTGCGCTCAAAAGCAGATGTTCTCATTCACAACCTGAAATTTGGCGCCATGCAAGAGTTGGGACTTGATGCACAGACACTTTTGAAGGCAAACCCCTCTTTAATTTACTGTAACGTGGGGGCCTATGGTCATACGGGACCGATGAAGAGTTTGCCTGGCTACGATCCCTTGATGCAAGCCTACTCTGGACTCATGAGTATCATGGGCGAAGAGGGTCGCCCGCCTATCCGTGTGGGCGTCTCCATTACCGATCAAGCTGCAGGGATGTGGACCGTCATTGGTATTCAAGCTGCTCTTAAAGAACGAGAAAAAACGCACATGGGCTGTGTCGTCGACACCTCTTTATTTGAAACGGCATTAGCTTGGATGAGCGTGCAGTTTGCGTCCTATGATGCCTCAGGAGAAGTCCCCAAAAAAGAGGGCTCTGGTTTGGCCATGATGACCCCTTACCAAGCTTTTTCAACCCAAGATGACTACTTGATGGTGGCAGCCGGAAACGATAATATTTTCAGAAAGCTTTGCCAAGCTTTGGGGGAGCCCGCGGAGTTAATGCAAGATCTTTATGCCAAGAACTCCTCCCGGGTGCAAAACAGATCCAGTTTATTGGCCATTTTGGAGCCGCTCTTCAAAACAAAAACCACCGCACAGTGGATTCAAATACTCACCAAGTTTGAAGTGCCTTGTAGCGCCATCAACCCCATCAATACAGTGATCAATGATGAGCAAACCCAAGCTCTGGCCATTTTTCAGCCCTCTCCAGATGGCAATGGCAATATCTGCGGACTCCCCATGAGTTTCAATGGAATACGCCCGCCGTTTGAGACCAAAGCTCCCTTGCTTGGCGAACACAATCTAGAGATCTTAGGCAAGAATCAATAGATTATTCCTCTGCACAAGAATCAAAAATCCTCATGCGACTTTGAAACTCATTGTGGCTTGATTCAATGGTGCACCTCACCTAAATCAATCGCTCTTGGTCAATGGACACTTTCTAGTCAAGCTCTATCACCAACACCCTTGGTTGATGGAGCTTGAACAACACACTCTGCAGACCCAAATATCAATTTTAGAGTTCTTCTCAGGCAAAACACTAGCCATTGATGAGTCGCATTTGAATTAATATGCAACTGATTGAACGCCTAGACTGGCTTGAACCCTCTCATTCAAGCGTGAACAAGTCTTGGTATTGATCAAATCAAATGACTGCTTGAGCAAAGACACCCCGATTGGACAGATGATGACACAAAAGCTTGAATACGATTTGATAGTGGTCGGATGTGGCGTTGCTGGCCTCTCCGCCGCTGTAAGCGCGGCCGAGGCTGGCCTGAAGGTGGTGGCACTTGAGCGTGCCCCAATTGAGGAAAGAGGTGGACAAAGTCGCTACACAGAAGCCTATTTGCGCATGAAAAGCCACACCGAAGTGAGCGATGATTTTGAGAGCCATTTGGCTGAAAACGGAAGTGCCCAAATCGATCCAGACTTTATTGAGCGAAGCGCAGATCCCCACGAAAAGGGATTGGTCCGAAGCTTGAGTTTGCTGGACCCGAACTTTATCAATACGTTTGCTCAAAACGCAGGCCCCACCGTGAAATGGTTTGAAGGCATTGGGGCGCGCTTTGATTTTCTACCTACCCAGTTCTTAACCAAGTCCCAACCCCGACTCCTGCCTGTGGGCGGTGGACAAGGATTGATTGATGTTTTATTTGCGAAAGCCACTGAACTGGGAATTACCTTCCTTTATGAAACAACGGCCAGGGAATTGATCGAAAACGAAAAGGGTCAAATCATTGGCATCAAAGCAAGACAAGTCGGGAGCGGAAACCTCATACTCAAGGGGCCCGTCGTTTTGGCTTGTGGGGGCTTTCAAGGCAACGCAGAAATGATGACCCGCTACGTGGGTAATCGCTCTATTTATTTACGACCAATTTGTAAGGGTGGTTATTTCAACCGTGGCGAGGGCATCGAGATGGCCCTCAAAGCGGGGGCTGCAACTTGTGGGGACTTTGGCTCTTACCATGCCGAACCCATTGACCCACGGTCGGGCATGTCTGAGCCCTCGGTCTTTATCTTTCCTTACGGAATCTTGGTCAATATGGAGGGTGAACGTTTCACCGATGAAGCCATTGGGACTGTGGACGCTTACTATGAATCCATTACACGCAAAATTCATCTCCAGACCCAAGGCATGGCTTGGGTCATATTGGATGCCCGTCACCAACGCATCCCCAACTACCGACTCGGCATCCGAAGCGATCAAGCCCCTATCGTGGCACAAACATTGTCTGACTTGGCCAAGGCCATCAAAGTGCCCGTCAATGCTTTGAGTGATACCGTTGCTCAATACAACCAAGCGTGTTCTGGAGAGGATTGGAAACCCTTGGTGCTCGACGGTGTTAAAACACAAGGTCTCACTCCACCCAAATCGAATTGGGCTTGTCCATTAAATGAAGCGCCCTTTCACGCCTACCCCATCATGGCCTCCAACGTTTTCACCTTTGGCGGGCTCAAAGTCGATGAGGACGCTAGGGTCTTGCATAGCGACGGCTATCCGATTGAAAATCTCTACGCCGCTGGAGAAATCATAGGCTCCTATTGGGGAACCTACACCGGTGCAACCTCAGTGCTCAAGGGCATGGTGTTTGGTCGAAAGGCTGGATTGCACGCAGCTCATCGGCAGAAATAGTCAAATTGTGCACCCGCCACTGCTTTGTGAGCGGCCACAAAGCGACCAAGACAACCTGGGCTTGAGATTGGGCTTGGCATAGGCTTTGCCAAGCCCAATGAGTGATCAGCCCAATGCAGCGATCACGTCTTGTGTGCTTCTCGTTCTACCGAGTCTTGGGAAGGTGTATTTGAGAGTCACCTGATGCGCCTCGATTGTGGGGCTCGCCATCGCGTCTTCGACAAAGACTTGATCATAATTGCGCTCGAATGCGTCGCGAGCCGTGGACTCAACGCCCACGTTCGTAGAGATCCCACCCAGAACAATGGTTTTGATGCCACGTCTTCTGAGCTGAGAGTCAAGCTCAGTACCGTAAAACGCGCCCCACTGGCGTTTGGTGATCAAGATATCGCTGGGTTGGGTATTGAGTTCTGTGACCAAGGTCGCGAAGTTGGCAGGACGTCCAGCAATGCTTGCAGCGGGTGCATCGGTGGTGGGACTGAGCAAATCTTTTCCGTCAGGCAAATTACCAACCGTCACCAAGACCACTGTTGAGTGGTGCTTACGAAATGCCTCGACCAATTTGGCGGCATTGGCCACCACCTCGGCGCTGGTTCTGGGGAAAACGTTCATGCCCACAATGCCGTATTGAAGGTCGATCAAAACAAGAGCGGAAGTTTGGGGATCAATGTGCAAAGCAGGTGCGTTCATGGGTATAGTTCTTTCAAAAAATGGAGGTCAAATTTTAAGATAAATTCACCACTTAAAACGATGACAGAAGTCTCAAAGGCGAGCTTCAATCTCAGGAAAACCCTGCATTGACAGCGCTTTAAGCTCTAGAATCATTAAAAGAACTTGGGGAACGTTGGGTCTTGGTTGATTTAGACAAAGAGTTCATTATTAATTGGGGAGCATCGTGCATGAATGTCGTCATCACCGGTGGGTTGGGGGTTTTAGGGTTAGGGTGTGCTCGTGCTTTTCTCAAGTCTGGTGCACGAGTGGTCTTGGCCGATGTGGAGCCAAAGAGTGGCCCTTTGCTAGAGTTGACTCAGGAGTTCGGAGACCACCTCCTCTTCTTCCCCTGTGATGTGAGCCGACTAGACGATTGCAGGCAATTGGTAGCGCAAAGCGAGTCATTTTTCAAGGGCGCCATCGATGTGTATTTGGCCAATGCTGGCGTTCCCTTTGGAGGGGATTTTTTATCTGCAAGTCCAGAGCAAATTAGTCAGGTGGTGGATGTCAACATTCTTGGCTCTATTTATAGCGCACAAACGGCCATTCCAAGTCTACTTAAGAATCCCACCTCTCTATTGCTCTTCACTTGCTCGCTGCAAAGTACACTTGGGCGCGCCCAGCGAAGCCTCTATACCGCTTCCAAGCATGCTATCGCTGGACTGGTGAAATCTCTATCCCTTGAATTTGCCAGGCGTGGCCTTAGAGTCAACGGTATTGCACCCGCAGCCATTGAGACCCCATTTCTTTACAGCGCCTTTGAAGGGGCGAAAATCTCCAAAACCGTCGGACTGCAAACCGCCGCTCAATCCCTGCCCCTGGGAAGACTTCCTAGCGTTGAAGAGTTTGCCTCAACTGCGATCTTCCTCACCAGCCCCGGGGCTGCGTCCATCACCGGACAGTTGATCACTCTTGACGCGGGTGCAAGCGCTGGAATCTTCCCTCAACAAGCACTTTGAAACGCAACTTGGGTTGATCGCTCCAAGAGTGGTCAATCGATCTTAAGTCCTGTTTTAATGGCCAAATCTTTGTAAGTCTCTCTCTCCTTGGCCAAATAGACTGCAAATTCAGCAGGCGTATTGCCTCCAGGCACCACGCCCATGTCGGCCATCTTTTTTTGAATAGAGGGATCCTTTAAAGAAGTCGAGAGTTCTTTGTAAATCAAGTCAATGATCGGCTGAGGCGTCCCTGTAGGAGCCATCAAGCCAATCCATGCACTCATCACATGACCCGGTACGCCCGCTTCAATGACTGTGGGGGTATTGGGCTTAAGAGGGAAGCGCTGCCTAGACGTGACACCCAGCAGTTTGGCATCTCCCGTATCAATTAGTTTTTGGGGCGAGGGATAGTTCTCAATCAAAAAGTCAAAGTTACCTGCCACTAAATCCATCATCGCAGGCGCTGCACCACGATAAGGGACATGCGTGATGTCCACACCCGCCAAGCTTTTGAGCAACTCGCAGTTCAAGTGGCTAAAGGCACCCACACCTGATGAGCCACAAGTGATTTTCCCTGGAGAGGCCTTGGCGGCGGCCAAAATTTCTTGTACTGATTTGAACCCCGAGTTCTTTCCGACAACAAAGGCCCCTGGACTGTCGGCAATCAAAGTGATCGGCACAAAATCACGCTCTGCATTAAAACTGATGGGGGTGCGACTGATGGCGGGCATGATAGTGATGGGGCCAGGGGAGCCCGCCAGTAAAGTGTAGCCATCAGGCTTGGCATTGTGAACTTGGGCCGCGCCAATCAAGCCTCCAGCACCCGTGTTGTTCTCCACGATAAAGCTTTGCCCAAGCTTTTGAGTGAGTTCGTTAGCGGCAAGACGCGTGAGCACGTCTGTGGCGCCCCCTGCGGCAAACGGGACGATGACGCGTACGGGCTTGACTGGGTATTTTTCTTGGGCATGGGAGGCAACAAAAAAAATTGACAACGCCATCACGATCGCAGTGGAATGGTGAATAAGTTTCATGGATTTACCCAATAAGATTTTTGGAATTGAGAATAAATAACAAGGAATGAATTGATGTGAACTTTTATTAGTCCATCCAAGACCCACCGTTCACATCCAAGACCTCTCCTGTGATGAAGCCCGCTGACTCGGCTGCCAAAAAAGTCACCGCTTCAGCAATGTCTTCGGCTTTGCCCATGCGACCAACCGGAATCAAGTCCTTCAGAGTCTGGGGGAAATTGGTGGTCATGTTGGACGCAACAGGACCTGGTGCAATGGCGTTCACGGTGATACCGTGATGAGCGTTTTCTTTGGCCAAGTAAAAAGTGAGTGCATTGATCCCGGCTTTAGAGACACCATAAGCAACATTGCCCGCTTTCTTTTGCTCCTCAGGATTGATCCATGGTCTGGGGTTGCCACCGTTTTTCCCCAAGATAGAGCTCATGCTGATCACGCGGCCATAACCATTTGCCCTCATGTTGGGCAAAACCGCTTTGGAGCAAATAAAGGTGCTGGTCAAGTTGATGTTGAGAACCCGTTGCCACTCGGCCAAAGTGACGTCTGAGGAATTGCCATGAGAGACAACGCCTGCGATGTTCACCAAAATATCAATTTTTTGAAAAGCTGTGATCACCTCGTTGATGGCTTTGGCGATAGCCTCTTCATCGGTCACATCCACTTGAAGAGCAATCACGCGGGCCTGAGGGTCAATGCTTTTGAGCTCTTGAATCAAATTTTGACAGTCGCCAATATCGATCAACCCAAGCGCTGCACCTTCCCGCACAAATTGAGCCGCAGTTGCGCGCCCTAAGCCGCCGGCTGCCCCCGTGATGATGGCAACGCGCTGGTCTAGTCTTTTCAAAAAACACCTCTTCGTTCTAACCAAGGACCACGAGTGCCAAGTTTTTTGGCCATGGTGTCCTTTGAAATATAAATTCCGATTCTAGAGTCCCAAGGACATAAGTGATGTGAGGGATTGTATGGAGGGTCACCCCCATCCCCACACTAAGGTAAGTACCTAGTTGAACTCAATGCAAAGAGTCATCGATTTTTAATGCTCAGCATTAAACTCAGAGGTTGGTCCCTTGAGTTGGGCGAGGTTGAGCCCTGATCGTGAAGTTCGTTGTCTATATTCATAGGAGTCAACATGAAACAAACTAAAGGCATCCATTTTTTCTCGAACCTGTATCTCTACTCCCTGATGCGGGGCGTCATCGCGGTCTTTGCTTTTGCGTTTGGCTTTGGCGTAGCCCATGCAGACTATCCTGATCACGCCATCAAGATGGTGGTACCTTACCCCGCCGGTGGTGCGACCGATGTGGTTGCCAGGGCTGTGGCGCAAAAACTAGGGGACCGTTTAAAGCAACCCGTTGTGATTGAAAATCGTGGTGGAGCCAGCGGTCAAATAGGCGCAGATTATGTCGGCAAAGCGACACCTGACGGCTACACCTTACTCTTCACGGCAGCGGACACCCACTCCATTAACCCCTTTGTCTACCCCAAGATTACTTACGATGCTAAGAGAGATTTCTCACCCATCGCCGAGGTCGGAATCTTGCAAATGACCCTGATTGTTCATCCCAACGTCAAAGCCAAAAACGTTCAAGAGTTTATCAACCTGGTGCATCAGCAAGCTGGGAAAATGTCCTATGCCTCTTACGGTACGGGAAGCTCCAGCCATGTCGCCATGGCCATGCTCAACGTGTCAGAAAAATTAGATATTTTGCATGTCCCCTTTCAAGGTGCTGCCCCGGCCATCGCTGCCGTGATGGCGGGACAAATTGATGCCATGATGGTCCCTCTCACCTTGGCCTACCCGAGTCACCAAGCGGGCAAAGTGAGACTCTTGGGTGTGGCCGCCCCGACCCGGTTTGTAAGCGCACCCGACATGCCCACCTTCACTGAGCAAGGCTACGCCATCAACGCCACCCCTTGGTTGGGAATCTTAGGCCCTGCCAAGATGGCGCCCAGCATCGTTGAAAAACTCAACGAAGAGGTGAACGCGGTTTGCCAAGACCCTCAAATTGTCGAGTTGTTGGTCAAAAACGGTTTGGCTGTTGAGACCAAGAATGTTGCTCAATTCAAGGCCTACCTTGACGCTGAGTCCGATCGTTGGGGAGCGACCATTCGCGCTGCCAACATCAAAGCAGAATAAAATTATCAATTTTTAGAAATCAAAACCCATGAAAATCTGGCATCAAAGCTTTACTGTTCTCGAAGACTTGCCCGCTTACAAGGCGGCCATGGAAAAGCACATCAAAAAAATTGTGCGCCCGGACACGGAGGTGGAGATCCACGGATTAATTCCTGGCACATACCCAAGCAACTATCCTGGTACCGACATTGGCCTGAGCACGCTCTACACCATGCATACGATGCAATGGATGGTGCAAGCGGTGAAAGCCCACCGGGCCGGCGTAGATGCATTTGCAATGTGCACCATCCCCAACCCACTCATTCGTGAAATCAGAACATTGGTCGATATTCCAGTGGTGGGCTATGGGGAGTCGAGTTTTCACACCGCTTGCATGCTTGGACACCGCTTTGGTGTACTGATGTTCATTGACACGATGATTCCCATGTTTCAAGAACAAATGGGCGCCTATGGACTCACCACCCGGTGCGTAGGCATTGAACCCGTAGGCTTTACCTTCCAAGATGTCTTACCCGCCTTCACCGATCCAGAGCCTTTGATTGAAAGATTCAAAAAGAGTGCTCGTGCTTTGATTGCCAAAGGCGCTGATGTGATCGTCCCTGGGGAGATGCCCCTTAACATTTTGCTCGCCAGCAACGGCATTTCACGCGTAGACGATGTGCCCATCATTGATGGTTTGGCAGTCACACTCAAGATGGCCGAGATGATGGTGGACTTGAAGTCAAATTTCGGTCTCTATCAAACTCGCAAAGGCTGGTTCGGTAAAGCCCCTGAGCGTGAGCGAGTCGAACAACTCTTTGACTTCTATGGGTTAACCAAACTGCTCGATCAACCCTAATTCACCCTGACACATCAACGATGCTACTTTGAGGACAACTCTTGCCATGTCATTTCCCAAGAAAATCCAGATCCATGAACTCGGCCCTCGAGAGGGCATGCAGATCGAGAAAAATCCAGTCACTACTGAAGAAAAAATTCGACTCATCGACATGCTCTCTGAGTGTAATTTCCCTGAAATTGAGGTGGTCTCCTTCGTGAACCCCAAATGGGTCCCGCAAATGGCCGATGCAGAAAACATTGTGGCGGGTTTGAAGGCGGCCCCCAACACCAAGTACACCGGTGTTTATTTGAACATTCAAGGCATGAACCGTGCCATCGCAACCAAGAAACTCTTCGTTGAGGGAAGTTTGAGTATCACGGCAAGCGAGACGTTTTCTAAGAAAAACACCAACCGAAGTATTGATGAAACTTTTGAAGAAGCGGCCCGCCGAGTTGAAGCGTTCAAGATCGCCAATATCCCAGCCACTGAAGTGAGCGTGATGGCTGCCTTTGGTTGCAATTATGAGGGCAATGTCAATCCAGACAAAGTCATCGAGTTGATCGCTCGCTTGATGCACTTGGCCGAGGACAACGACTACGCCATTCAAAACATTCAACTCTGTGACACCATGGGCTGGGCCAACCCGCAGTCCATCAAATACTTGGTGGGCAAGATTCAGGACCGATGGTCGAGTCAAAAAATCAACCTCCACTTGCACGATACCCGGGGCATGGGCATGGCCAATGCTTTTGCAGCACTGGAGATGGGGGTCGATGATTTTGACTCAGCAGTGGCCGGACTCGGAGGATGTCCTTACGCCGGGTTCAAGGACGCACCGGGCAACATTGCCACAGAAGATTTGGTCCACATGTGCCATGAGCTTGGCATTGAGACCGGGGTGAATTTAGAACGCTTGGTCGAGGTAGCCGTGGAGGCAGAAAAAATTGTCGGCCACCCCTTACCCGGTAAAGTGATGCGAGGCGGGCGTTTAGATTCATATCGTCAAGCGGCCCAACACTCAGTAACGTCATGACCTCAACTGATACAGCACCCAAACCTGAAGATTTTGCCCATTGGAGAGGCATGGTGGGAAAGCCCTTGACGGCAGAAATCCCGCTCGAGAGAGATACCCTGAGGCGTTTCGCACAAGCCATCATGGACAGCAACAAGCGCTATGTCGACGAGACTCTCGCCTCCCACACCCGTTATAAAGGCTTGGTGGCACCTCCCCTTTATCCGGTTCATGCTTTCAGGCCAAGCACTACCGCACCTGACCCACTCAACTTGGTTCAAGAAGACCCCAATGCTGATGGTGCAGGACAAAATGACGGCGTATTTTTTGGCTTACCCCCTATGGTCTCCCCTTTCAAGAGGCTTTTGAATGGGGGAAATGAGATCGAGTTTTTCCGCTGTTTGGCTGTTGGTGAGCGCTGCGTGGCCCGAGCCACCTACAAAGATGTGACATTGAAAGAGGGTAAAAGCGGCTATTTATTATTTGTGGTGATCGAGACCGCCTTCAGCACTGAAGCAGGCGAGCAGCTCTTGATCAACCGCCAAACCTTGATTTGGAGGTAAGCCATGACTACCATTTGGGAACATTTACAAGAAGGCACCCTGCTGGCAGAGATCAACAAAGGCGTCATCACCACATCACACATCATGAGGTGGTCGGCTGCAGTGGAGAATTGGCACCGTATCCATTATGACCAACGCTTTGCCACCGAACACGACAAGCTCCCCGATGTGCTCATCAATGGATCTTGGAAGCAACATGTGCTCGTGCAATTGGTGCAAGATGCGCTTGGTGAGGACAGCTGGGTGTGGAAGATCAAATTTCGCTATAAAAAGATGGACATTGCCGGTGACTCCATCATCGCCCAAGCAAAAGTTGTCAGTAAAACCAGTCACGATGGGCTTGGTTTTGTAACTCTTAAAATTGTGCTCTTAAACCAAAGGGGTGAAGAGTCGACTGCGGGCTATGCCATTGGGGTAGTAGAACTCCCCGGCGGCGTCAAGGTGCCCTACCCGTTCGTACCCAAAGCCTCCTACGCCAGCATTGAACTCCCCCAGGATGACTAAGCACTCCCGTGAGCCAGGCGCCTTGCAGTTGGGCGATTTGCTCAGGTACAACGCGCAGTACTTCCCAGAGAATGTAGCCCTTCGACTCGATGGTCGTGAGGTCACCCAGGCTCAATTGCTTGTGCGTGTCCAATCCATTAGAAGACAATTGAGTCTTGTCGTTGGGCCTGGAGAACGCATCGCCTTGTGGTTTCAAAACTCGCTCAATTGGCTAGCGAGTTTCATAGCCATCAATGACTTGGGCGCTGTGAGTGTGCCGATCAATACTCGCCTCACAGCCACAGAGCTTGCCATCATTTTGCGAGATGTTCAACCCAAGGCCTTGATCACCACCCAGGCTTACCGAGGTCGCGCCTACCAAGAGGAGGCGCGAGAGGTTCTCTCAAACCTGCCCTGGGCTACATTGATGCTTGATGCGAGCAAAGATGACACCTGGAGCGAATGGCCTTTGGAGCGTCTAGGGACAGGGGACTTTAATTTAGAGACGGCAAGCATTGCAGACTTGATGTGCATCCAGTACACATCGGGCACCACATCACTCCCCAAGGGAGCCATGCTGCTCAACAAAAGCTATTTGCAAACAGCATCCTATGTGGCGAGCTGCCAGGGGTTGATGCCGGGCCGTGAGTTCATCAGTGCCGCACCGTTTTTTCATTGCTCAGGCACCATGCATGCCATCACCGTTTGTCTCCTCTCAGGTGCAACCTTCAATGCCATGTCAGCATGGGACCCAGAATTGTTTTTGCGCTTGGTCGAGCAGCATCGCTGTGAAGTCTCTCACATGGTCTACTTCCGAGACGTCTTGGCACTTCAATCAACTCAGAGCCGCCATCAACTGCGAACCATGAAGGTCACCCATGATTTGGGGACTTCAGATTTCCTGGCAAGAATCCACGACGAATTGGGGATACAAGGGATCTCAAACATTTATGGGATGACAGAGACGTGTGGACAGTTTGCCATGTGGCAAGCTGGTGACGAGCTCAGCAAACGCATTGGTGCCAATGGAAGACCTCAAGCGGGCAATGCATTTCGAATTGTCGACCCTCAAACGCAGGAAGTGAAAGGCTCCAACTCAGTGGGTGAGATTCAAATGCGCGGACACACCATCACTCCGGGCTACTTCAACCACCCTGAGGCCACCGAGCAGGCCTTCACTCAAGATGGCTGGTTTCGATCCGGTGATTTGGGAACACTCAACGAACTCGGAGAGCTCACCTACATTGCAAGACTCAAAGACATCATCCGGGTGGGAGGTGAGAACTTGGCCCCCGTCGAGGTCGAGCAAGCTCTGCGTGACTGCACTGGACTCACCCAAGTCTGTGTCTTGGCTTTGCCAGACCAACGATTGGACGAGGTGGTGGCTGCGGTGCTCGTCTGCACAGACCCCCGTACCGACTGGAGTGAAGTGGTGAGTCAACTTCGAGGGCGTTTGGCAGGATTTAAAGTCCCCAAAAGTATTTATATCACCGATGCCTTACCGATGACTGCGACCAACCGAGTTCAAAAAGATGTCCTCAAAACTCAGATCGCAAACCAGCAATTAAAGCGTGTCTTCTAAAGACCAAAGGAAGCCTTGATGAAACCTTGGACCATCTCGACATTGCCACTGGGTCATGTTGAACTCAACCGTCGCCGAATGATCGCCAATGCCTCTGGCAATGGATTGGTGAGAGTACCAGTACAAGGCTGGTTGCTGCAAAATGGTGAACACAAAGTACTCATCGATACTGGCTTTCGCAGCCCCGACGTGCTCCAAAAGTTGGGCGACAGCGCCAACGGCATCACCACAGATAGTCTTCGCTTAGAGTTGCAGTTGAATAACCTAGGGATTGCGTTAAAGGACATCGATTTCATCTTGCACACCCATTTGCATTTAGACCACGCTGGACAAACCGACCAGTTCCCCATGAGCACGGTGGTGGTGGTCAATCGCAGAGAGTTGGAATATGCAGTGAGTGGTTTGTCTGGCCCGTCTTACCCGGCAGACGACATCAAGCACTTGGTTGACCGCTTGCACACACCCGGTGCCTTGCAACTCCTCGATCTGGAGCAAACCCAAGCCGAAGAAATATTGCCCGGTATCGTGTGCACCCCAGCAGGGGGTCACACCGAGGGCTCCATGCTGGTTCACGTCAACACCGAACGGGGTATGGCGGTGTTTTGTGGAGACTTGGTCTACAGTGTCTTTTTTCAGCTCCTCTCCAAGACCATACTTCACGCTGACCCCGTGGTGTCGGCCAATTTTGTGGTATCCAGGAGAAATGAAAAGTCTGCCTTAAAGCGCCTATTGCAGAGTCACCCCAAGTTCACTCTCTTCCCCAGTCACGATTTACCCGTGGATATTGAGTCAGGACGGGTTGTTCACGGCTCCTTTAAAGGAGATGACTGTGGCCCCAATGGCTGTTGGTGCTCGTTTATTGAAACCATGTGTTATCCGGACACATCTTCTAAGGTTTGATTATGAAAATTTGGTACCAAAGCGCCAGTGCTTACCGATTTGAAAGCGTGTGGGATGAATACGGCAAAACACTGGAAGCACAATGCAAGAAAATTGCAAATCCTGACACCGAGGTCTACGTCACAGGAATACCCGTGATGGTCAGAGATATTGAAAACTGGCGTCATTTGCAATACCTACAAAATATACAAACCCTCAAAAATATGCGTATTGCTCAAAGTGAGGGCTATGATGCATTTGTGATTGGGTGCACGCTTGATGTAGCACTCTTTGAAGGTCGAGGTATGCTCGATATACCTGTGATTGGTATTAGCGAATCGGCATATCACATGGCCATGCAGCTTGGCCGTAAATTTGCAGTGGTGACAAGTTCCTCTGCTTTTCCTGAAGTCTACGCTGAACAAGTCGCGCGCTATGGAGTTGCAGCGAGGTTCATGGACCGACCCTATATTTTGAATGCTTCCGAGGAAGAGATCGCTCTCTCATTGGTCAACCCACAGCCCATGATCGAGCGCTTCAAAGTACAAGCTCAAAGAGCCGTCGACGACGGGGCCTCGGTGATCATCCCCGCTCCTACTTTTTTATCGGCACTGGCAACCCGTGCAGGACTCACTGAGCTCAATGGCGCTGTCATATTAGACACCGTCTCAATTGCATTAAAGCAAGCTGAGATGATGGTTGCGTTAAAGCGCATCGGTCTTCAGCCTTCAAGGCAAATTGGGGTATTTTGTAAACCGACAGAATCATTTGAAAAAACCTCATTACATCGATTGTCAGGCGAACTCAATATTCCATGAATTGAGACCGACCTCATTGAACCGAGCTTTTGTAAAAAGGCTTGTCACCAGCAACAGTAATCCGATGACCGATCCGTGTATGCGGCCAGTAATCCCACATTGCTCTATGTTGCACACAACGATTATCCCAAAAAGCAATGGAATTCTCCTCCCATCGGAAGCGACATTGAAACAATGGGTTTTCCATGTGCTCAAACAAATATGTCAAAATGGCATCACTCTCATCAACGGGTATGCCCAATATTTTCGTTGTAAAACCCTTATTAACATAAAGTGCATTTTTGCCAGTCACAGGGTGAGTGCGAACTACAGGATGTTGAGCACTTGGATAAGAGTCCTTATCTTGAACACCAAAATTTTTATACATACCACGATAAACAGGCTCTCCGTCGTGCAATGCAGTAAGTCCATTCAAATAGGTTTTCATTCGATCGGATAAGGCATCATAGGCGGCATACATGCTGGCAAATAATGTGTCTCCGCCTGACGGAGGACACTGAACAATTTGCAAAATACTTCCCATAGGCGGTTCAAGATCACAACTGACATCCGAATGCCATACCTCACCGTTGGCTCGTGGGGAATTTTCGTCAGCATAAATTTTCATCATCTCAGGAATACCCTCGATATGAGGAGCAGCGGGATGAATGTGCAAATCCCCAAATAATCGACCAAATTCAACATGGTCTTGCTTACCAATGGATTGATTGCGAAAAAATATCACTTGATTTTCAGAAAATGCGCGATGAATTTCATCTATTTCTATCGAAGTTAACTTTTTTGATAAATCAACATTAAAAATCTCTGCCCCAATAATAGGAGTGAGTTTTTTGACCTCTATTGACACATAAGGTTTTACAGAATTTTGTTCATGGCGATATCTTGGTCCATTGTTACCTTTAAGCTGATTTGTTTGCATACTTAGTCCTAATCAAACTTGATATTGGTTTTTTTAATAATTTTCCCCCAGCGCTCAATTTCTGAGGCGGTGAATGCGGCGAATTCTTCTGGTGTGGATGTGGTGGGTGGACCGCCTAAGTTTTGGAACTGTTTGATGATTAAGGGATCACTTGCAGCGGTCATAATATCGTGACTTATTTTGGAAATAACCTCTTTAGGTGTACCCTTGGGAGCATAAAAACCTGTCCATGTGAAAAGCTGAAATCCTGGAAGACCAGCCTCTGTAGCCGAAGGCACGTTGGGCATCAACTTATCGCGTACAGGTAGGCTCACAGCCAATCCACGCATTTTGCCGCCCTCGATTTGCAATAAGCCATTGGTCGTATCGATTGTCATAAACGTAAGCTCACCCGATAACAAGTCAGGAAATGCCTGCGGGTTGCTCTTATAGCCAATACCAACGGCGCTTACTCCAGATTGCTGCAGGTAGAGCTCAGAGGCTACTCTAGCAGGCAAGGATCCAGCTCCAAAATTATATTTTCCAGGATTTGCTTTTAAAAGTGCGGTTAAATCCGCAAGCGTTTTTAATGGCGAGTCAGCACGAACCAAGACGACAAAAGACAAAGTGCCCAATTGAGAAATTGGCTCGAAATCTTCTACCGGTCGATAAGATAATTTGGGATAAATAGCAGGATTAACAGCGTGCGTCATGGCAGAGGTCAATAGCAAACTATATCCATCTGGCTTTGCCCTAGCCACGACCTCAGATGCAGGGATTCCATTACCACCTCCTCGGTTGTCAATGGTGACTGGTTGCCCCCAAATTTGAGAAAGCTTTGCGCAAATAACCCGCCCAGTGATGTCAGTCGCTGCTCCTGCCGGAAAGGGAACAACCACATTGACTCTTTCGTTGGGCCAACTGGAAGCATTGACCAAAGAGGGGAAAAAGGTAATAGCACCGCCTGAAAATGCAGAAGCTATTAAATTACGTCTGTCATGAAAGTATTTGGAATTCATGCACTTCCTTAAGAGGTAACGAGTAATTAGCGATGAAATAGTGTTCGGAATCATCCTATTCCGAAAAACAAACATGATCAAATGGTGAATACCCGAAAGATCTTATTTAATTAGATAAAAGCACAACCAAGAATTACCTATAGATTGCCCTATACATTTGGCATATGTCTAACTAGTTTAGTTTCAGTAGTTAATTTAATATTGAAATTAACTTGACTGTCATTCCTTGTCAATGATTGAAGTGATCAATTTGAATTTATTTTGCTCCTGATTGACAAACGCATCTGTTTCTTTAGGATCGCCCAAGAATAAATTGGTACTCCCACTGGACATGTCTTGAATAAACTTAGGATCGTGAAATACTTTATTAATGCTCTCGTATAACTTTTGAATAACTGCATTAGATGTTCCTGTTGGCGCAAAAAGTGCATACCAAGCCCCGATATTGAAGTTTTTATACCCCAACTCAATCATGGTAGGAGTATTGGGAAATTGAGGATTACGGGTCTCTCCACTCCAAGCCAATGGCTTCATAATCCCAGAGTCAATAAATGACTTTACACCCTCAGGCGGATAGAACAACATCGTGACCTCACCTCGTGCTAAGTCTGTCATCAGTTGTCCCGCATTGTTATAGGGAATGTGGGTCATCGGGATTGAGGCCAGTTTTGAAAGATATGCAGATGGTAAATGTGAAACATTTCCATAAGCTGTAGATCCAAAATTAGCATGTTTTGGATTTGACTTTACGTAAGCGAGCAATTCATCTAAATTATTAACAGGCAGTTTTGAACTAACCACCAAAATCGTACCAGAATAAAAAAGTCGTGCTACAGGTGTGAAATCTTTCAACGCGTCGTAACTTAGATTCGGTACAAGTTGCGGATTAACCGCGTTGGTTTGGGTATTACCAAAAAGAATGGTGTAGCCATCAGGATTAGCATGAGCAACATAGCTAGCACCAATGACTGCATTGGCTCCAGCCTTATTTTCCACAAATACAGACTGCCCCAACACTACACCCAACGGAAAAGCAATTTTTCGAGCCAAAATATCAGTTGCTGAACCTGCGCTATAAGGCACAACGATCTTAATTGGTTGACTGGGATAACTCTGAGCAAAGCCACTCAACGAGGTCAACAAGGGTGAAAAAAATAATCCGATCCGAAGACTCAATTTCAATAACTTAGTCATTTAATTTCACCCGTTTTCAGCATTGCGAAGGTTCATTCATGATCATATGCAACCAATTTTTTTCAAGCATTGAGAAATTATTTTTTTCTGCTCTGTAGTGGGAGGCACCAAAGGAGATCTTACATTCGCCGACTTTAATTCTCCCATCTGAAAGAGAGCTTCTTTAGTTGCTGCAAAGTAGCTTGTATGAGACTTATGCAACTGATTTTCAAAAACGGCGTCCATGATGGGCATAGCAAAACTTTGGTGTAGTTTTTGCGCAGTTTTGTAATCCCCTGACACAGCGGCATGCACCAAATCAGACCAACGCTGGGTATCCATCACGCTGATTCCAATCAAGGCTCCAGGACAGCGATCCATCAGCATACCCAGTAAAGCAGGCGCATCGGATGCAGCAAGGACAGATAACTCATGCCCAACCGCATTCATGATTTCAGCAAATGCGGTCGGTGAAGCACATGCTGCCTTAATAGCCACTATCTGCGGCAAGGTTGCTAGCGCCTTCAATGCATCAAGGGAGTAAGATACTCCCGAGTGTTCTGAATATTGAAAAACGATCATCGGTATACCGACCTCATCATTCAATCTCTTGAAGATCGAATAAACCGATTCTGTATGGTGAGCAAGCATTCGATAGGGACGAACATCAAATGGCGGCAAGACCAACAACATGTCAGCGCCGGCATTTTTGGCATTCAATCCTTGTTGAATTAAGTCATCGAAATTATGACTCTCAATTCCAACGATTAACTTTAAATTTTTGGGTATCACGCGTCTAGCGGTGTGAACAACATCAATTCTTTCTTGAGTTGTCAAGGCCAAGATCTCACCAGCATGGCCATTAACGGCAATACCGTACAAGCCAGTAGCTTTAGACACTTTTAAAATATGATTTTCCAACTCAACATGGTCAATCATCCCATTTTCATCAAATGGCGTTACCGTTGCAGGAATTAATCCACTAATTTTCATATTCAACTCATTTTGTAATGTATCCAATAATTATAGGACTCGATGATCAAAACGTAGTCCGTATTTACCTCCTTAGTGATTAAAACAAATCGAAAGATAAAACCAAGAAAGCCATGGAAACCCTAGGTAAACCAGTGTCAAAAATACATATCATCAGTAGGTTTATATAACAAATTATTCAATTGCTGATGTACGGGTTTATACCCAATATCTTGACTAATGGGTAGTTTTTTTAAATAGTTGATGGCACGCTTTTGCAGCTTGACTAGGCACTTGTGCTACTCACAAAAACTTGAGTAGTGAAATTTTTAAAAAGAGTTTTAAAAAATTAAACATGACTTATTGAATTTGTATTATGACATTCGTTCAATTGCTAATCGAACATAGATCCAATTTCGATCTTTAACTTAGTTGAACTGACTCGTCCACTCACACTTCTATAGAAATAAGTAGTCCTACAAAATAAAAAGAATTTTCTTGAAATGAAAATCTCAAAAGCTTTCAGGTATTGGGGCTATATCAGTTTTGATAATCATATAAAACTTTTTTCAGGAGATGAACAATGACTCGACATTTTTTTAACTGCCTCAGTCTCATTGGTTTTTTCCTTACGCCTTTATATTCGGTCGGACAAACCTATCCTAATAAGCCCATCAAGATGATTGTTCCCGCCCCTCCTGGTGGAACGGCAGATATTTTTGCAAGAGCCATATCACGCAACTTACAGGAGTCTTTGGGCAAACCTGTCGTGGTTGAATACAAATCAGGCGCAGCTACTAATATTGGAAGCGCCTTCGTGGCTAAATCAGCTCCCGATGGTTACACCATATTGATGAACGGGTTATCTGTGGCCATCAATCCAGTTTTGATGGAAAACATGAATTATGTACCTTCAAAAGAACTCACGCCCATCATTGAAGTCGCTGAATTACTGAATGTTATAACTGTAAACCCTGCATTGTCAGCTCATACACTTAAAGAACTTGTTCAACTTGGAAAAAAAGAGCCTGGGAAACTAAACTACGGCAGCCCAGGAGTCGGTAGCTCTAGTTTTTTGGCCGCTGAGTTATTGGCAGTGAAGACAGGAGCGAAATTCATGCACATTGCCTATCAAGGCTTTGCGCCAATAGTGAACGATCACCTGAGCGGTATTTTGCAAGTTGGATTCGTCAATTTGCCAGTTGCTTTGCAATTCGTCAAAGGAGGGGAATTGAGAGCTTTGGCAGTCACTTCCCTCAAACGAACCCCCTTATTACCGGATGTACCTACAGTTGCTGAAGCTCTCTCAATTCCAGATTATGAACTTACTGGTTGGTTTGGCCTTTTTGCGCCGGCACGGACCCCACCTGAAATAATTTCAAAACTACAAGAAGAAACCAACAAGGCTCTTAAAGATCCAAATATCATTGAAGTTATCAAGGCAGCTGGTGGTGAGGTTGTGGGTGGTAGCAGTCTTCAGTTTGACCAGCACATGAAAAAAGACACGGAAAGATTGACTGAAGTTTTAAAGCTGTCCGGAGCATTGATCAAATAAAACACATGTTATCCCGATTAAATATTCATTAACTGGACACTTCCCTATGACTACTTCTAACCCAAATCCAATTGAAAAACCTAAAGCTGAATTAGATCAAAACAAGAGACCAGAGCTTACTGCTTTGACCATGCTCAAAGCGCTGAAGTCTCACGGTATTGATTATTTTTTTTGTAATCCTGGCACTGATTTTCCGTCTATTGTGGAAGCCTTTTCAATGGCTCTTAATGACCCTGAAATCGCTCAATCTCTACCCAAACCGATTGTCGTTCCTCACGAAAATGCTGCTGTGGCGATGGCCCATGGCGTCTATCTCATTTCAGGACAACCGCAAGCCGTCATGGTGCACGTGAATGTAGGCACAGCCAATACCATCAATGGTGCAGCCAATGCCAGTCGAGATCAAATTCCCATTTTGCTTTTGGCGGGTCGCACACCACTGACTGAAACAGGTATGCACGGGTCGAGAAGCCGCAACATCCATTGGGCTCAAGAAATGTTTGATCAAGCAGGTATGTTGAGGGAATTCACCAAATGGGATCAAGAACTTAAGTTAGCCTCGGAGACTGAAGCAGTAATCGATCGGGCGATGGAACTCATGATGACCTCCCCTAGAGGACCAGCGTATCTATCGCTACCACGAGAAATTTTAAGCACGATGACCACAGTCAAGAAAAGCAACTCTGTAAGAGCTGTCAGTGGAGCCCCATGGCCAGACCCAAACTCCATTATTGAATTAGCTAATTTAATCGGCAAAGCTACGCGACCCATCATCATCACATCGACCTCTGGGCGCTCAAGAGCAGGTTTTGATGTACTCAGTTCTTTTTCTCAAAAGTATGCAGTTGGAGTGATTACCGCATCAGGCCGGTATTTATGCATACCAAGCAGTCATGCCATGAACTTGGGATATCAAACCCAACCATTTCTCCGCGAAGCGGACCTTGTCCTTGTGATTGATTGTGATGTCCCTTGGATACCATCGCTTGAAAGCCCTCCTCTGGGCTGTCAAGTCGTGCACATTGCCGAAGACCCAGCATTTTCGAACTACCCAACAAGGGGCTTCCCCGTCGATTTATCCATTAAAGCCGATAGTGCAATAGCACTTCAAGAATTAGACAAAGAGCTGAGCAGGAGATTCAACAGTGGCGTAGACGAGGTTGATTCCATCAAAACAAGACGCGCATTGATTACAGAGCAAAAACAAAAGCTCACAGGACAAAGTCAAACTCAAGCTGAAAATTCAAAGCATCTGCCACACATTACCCCTGAGTACATTTCTGAATGTATTTCTAATGCGGTGGGAACCAGTGCCATCATTTTTAATGAATATCCATTGCGACAAGAGCACTGCAAACGAGAAGAATATGGTACTTTATTTGGTTTGAGCCCAGCAGGAGGTCTAGGGTGGGGGTTG
>DAISKH010000029.1:3900-26584 GCA_036821105.1 Limnohabitans sp. | reverse complement strand
ACCCTGGTTTTGACAATAAGAATGCCAGTGTGGTGGCCCTGCTGGCTCTCAAGCATCCGCCCTTTTTGGTGATGACGATTGCTTATTTTGTCTGTGGCATGCAACTTGTATTTCTCACCACGCACTTGCCCACCTATCTCGAGATCTGTGGGCTTGACCCCATGCTGAGCGCCAAGGCATTGGGCACCATCGGGGGATTCAACGCCTTGGGAAGCTTATTTTTTGGATGGCTTGGGGGAAGGACAAACAAGCTATTTGTCTTGGGGATGATCTATATCCTTCGATCGATTGGCATTGGCTTTTATTTTTTCATGGATCCAACACCCAATTCGACCTTGATCTTTGCCGCATTCATGGGATTTTTGTGGCTAGGTGTTGCGCCGCTGGTGACAGGGTGGCTCAGCACAGCCTTTGGACTACGATGGCAAGCCATGCTCAGTGGGATCGCTTTTATGAGTCACCAATTGGGCAGTTTCGTCGGTGCCTTGGGAGGAGGACTCATCTATGATGCACTGGGTTCATACAATGTGGCCATCCAAGTCGGGGTATGGGTGGGTTTATTGGCAGGAGTGACGCAATGTATCTTTTCAGTAGCTTGGAGAGACGAGCCACCTATGCTGGTTGAATCTGCCGCTTAAGAAAATAATTTGTAGATTGGCGCTCTCTACTTTGATGAGATTGCGTGAGTCATCCTTAGATTGAAAATAGAAAAATTTGAAACTTTTAATTACGGCGTGATACCACCCACAAAAAATTCAAACCTTATGCCTTGTAATCTCTCTCTACGACAAGTGGTGAACTCCAAAAACACATTGACCTTCATTTCATGCTTTGTTATTTTTTTAAAGTCCTCATTCGCTCAAGACGTATTCGTCGCTGTGGCAGCCAATTTTTCTGCGCCGATGCAAAAAATAGCTCCCCTTTTTGAAAAAGAATCTGGCCATAAAGTGATCATGTCAATTGGCTCCACAGGAGGGTTTTATTCCCAAATTAAAAATGGGGCTCCTTTTCAAATACTGCTCTCTGCTGATACACAAACTCCTAAAAGGCTCGCACAAGAAGGGTTTGCACAAAAGGACACCCAATTCACCTATGCCACAGGCCGATTGGTCCTATGGAGTTCAAGAGAAAATTATGTTGACGCAAATGCGAAAATTTTAAGCACTCAATCATTTCAAAAAATCGCTATTGCCGACCCAAAATTAGCTCCCTATGGCCTGGCTAGCATTGAAACACTTAAAAACTTGCATCTACTGAGCACCTTGGAGAGCAAAATTGTCCAAGGCGAGAGCATCGCTCAAGCTTATCAATTTGTGTTCACTCAAAATGCAGACCTAGGGTTTGTCGCCCTATCACAGGTTGTTCAAGATGGGAAAATTTCACACGGCTCGGCTTGGATCGTGCCCAATAATTTACATAACCCCATCCAACAAGATGCCATCCTTTTAAGAGCTGGCTACAGCAATGAAGCCGCCAAATCATTGCTTAATTTTTTGAAAAGTCCGAACGCCAAGTCCATCATTGCAAGTTTTGGCTATGACATTTAATGAATGACCCGCAATTCACGTCTTCACATGTTGATTGTTTATTACGTATCAAGCGATTGATATGTTATTTTTCAAACCTGTGCCTTCTATCAAAATTAAACTTAATTTAGAGCCAAGGCACTAAGGGCAGGTACAAATGATCGCTCGAACTTTAACAAAGACCCTACTGCTAGCCACAGGGATGATGCTATCGCTTTTTGCCTATTCAGATTCCGCATTTCCCTCCAAACCCATTCGACTGATTATTTATACCCCGCCTGGTGGAGCATTGGACTTTCTCGCTCGCACCGTTTCTCAAGGTCTCACAGAAAAACTCAAGCAACCTGTTATTGTTGAAAGTCGCTTGGGTGCAGCAGGAAATGTGGGAGCCAGTTATGTTGCGAAATCTCCCCCTGATGGCTACACCATTGGGATGGCCACCATTGCAACACACGGCATCAATCCCAGCCTGTATGGTTCAAAATTACCTTTTGATCCCATCAAAGATTTTGCACCCATCGCCTTGGCTGTAGAGTTAAAAAATGTTTTGGTTGTTAATCCTTCACTTCCCATTAAAAACGTTTCAGAGCTGGTAACTTATGCCAAAGCAAATCCAGGGAAATTGTCTTTCGGATCTGCTGGTACGGGAACCTCACAGCATTTTGCCGGGGAGATGTTCAAACGAGTTGCTCAAATCGAGCTGGTGCATATCCCTTATAAAGGATTGGCCCAGGCTGTACAAGATTTGATCTCCGGCGAGATACAGGTGATGTTTTCTTCAGTTGCTGATGCACTCCCTCACATTCGATCAGGCAAACTGAGAGCCATTGGTGTTGCATCTCTAGATATAGCTCCCTCGCTACCAGAGATTGCACCCGTGGCACTTCAAGGCTACCCAGGCTTTGATGTGGTAAGTTGGTTTGGATTTGTGGCACCAGCGGGCACCCCCAAAGAGATCATTGCACGCTACAACCGAGAAATCGTCTCCACTTTGACCCAACCTGAGGTGATCATAAGATTGGCTGGCGCAGGAATGGATGTCAAAACATCAAGCCCTGAGCAATTCTCTGACTTCATCGCTTTAGAAATCGCCAAATGGGCACCCATTGTGAAATCAACCAAAACATCACTGCCCTGAACTACTTTGATGGGAGTGAGGCCAACACTTCTCGTGTCTTCATTAGGGTAAGTCGCGGTCGTTGTTGGACATGGGCTGAACACTTCAATTCTTGAATGTGTTCTATCACTGAGGATTTTCTCTCTGCCGTTGGCCTATTGCACTCCCCCCCCCTTTGTCCTCTCGCAACTAGAACACTATTTTGAATCAAGTTCATTCATGTTAGAGTGGCGAAATAAAAAGTAGCCTTTAGTTTCATTAACCTTTGGAAGTGACTTCATGCACACCATTAATCGAAAAGTTTTCCTCCAGCAATTGACTTCGCTAGTCGCTGCCGGGGCTTACAGCCAACACTCTATGGCGCAATCAGCTTGGCCCAATAAACCGATTCATTTCGTTGTACCCTTCGCCCCGGGTGGCGCAAATGATTTGATTGCTCGTGCTGGAGCAGAGGGTGCCGGTAAAGCACTGAATCAAGCGGTCATCATTGACAACAAACCCGGTGCAGGGGCAACGGTGGGGGCTGACTTTGTCGCCAAAAGTGCTCCCGATGGATACACCTTTCTCATCAGCGCTGCTGGAATTATCTCCAACAGCATGATCAAAAAATCAATGCCTTACAAAGACTCTGATTTGGTGCCTGTAGCCATGATTGCACTGGCACCTTCTGTGATCATCGTCCCAGCAAACTCGCCCTATACGTCGCTCAAAGATTTCATTGCCAAATCAAAAACCGACAAAGGTCTCAATTTTGCGACGGCAGGCACCGGCAGTACACCGCACTTTGTGGCCGAGTTACTCAATATCAAAGCAGGCGCCAACTTAAGGGTTATCCCTTATAAAAGTGGATCCGAATCTTTGGCTGCTGTCGTTGGGGGTCAAGTGGATGCCACCTCGGAGGCTAGTATTGTGGTTATGCCTCACATCAAGAGTGGCAAAGTCAGAGCGTTGGCCACCACGTGGACACACCGACTCAGCCAATTGCCTGATATCACCACGGCCTATGAATTGGGTTATACAGATATTCAAATTGCACACTGGGCGGGTCTACATGCCCCAAAAGGCACGCCCCAAGCGATTATCCAAAGCATGGCCAACGCCATTGATTCGGCCATGAAAAATCCAACGATATCTGAGCGCCTGAAAAATGTGGCGATTGAACCCATCGGTGGGACACAAGCTTCCTTTGAAGAATTTGTCACACAAGAGAGAGCGCGTTTACAATCAGTGGTCAAAATTACAGGGATGACAGACGAATGAGCACACCTTTAGGAACCCGTTTAAAAAATCGTTTACAACAAAAAAATGGCCTCATGGTCCCAGGAGCAGCCAATGCATTGGCCGCTCGAGTGATTCATGCCTTGGGCTTTGAAGCCGTTTACTTAAGCGGTGCAGGACTTACCAATACCTTTTACGCCATGCCAGACTTGGGCTTCATCAGCTTAAATGACATCGCCTCTCATACACAGGCCATCTCTCAAGCTGTAGAGTTGCCTTTGATTGTGGATGCGGACACGGGTTTTGGCAATGCGCTTAATGTCATTCACACCATCAAAGTTCTTGAGGCTGCTGGTGCCAATGCCATTCAACTCGAAGATCAAATCAGCCCCAAAAAATGTGGCCACTTCAATGACAAGGGCGTGATCAGTTGTGCGGAGATGGTAGGCAAAATCAAAGCTGCTGTTGATGCCAGACGTCATGATGATTTTTTGATCATCGCACGCACTGATGCCAGAGCAGTTGAAGGCTTTGAGGCCGCCATTGATCGAGCACACGCGTACCAAGAAGCAGGCGCTGATGTTTTGTTTGTCGAAGCACCCGAGTCGACCCAAGAGATTCAAGAAATCCCTAAGCGACTGTCAACACCTCAAGTTGTGAATATTGTGATTGGTGGTAAGACCCCCACAATGGATGCCAGCGACTTTTCGCGCATGGGCTTTGGCATGGTACTTTATGCGAATGCCTCTTTGCAAGGATCAGTCAAAGGGATGCAAAATGCATTGAGTGCATTAAAAGCTCATGGACGCCTAGACGAATCCAGCGGCTTGGTTGCGACCTTTAATGAACGCCAACATCTCGTGAGTAAAAACGAGTTTGATGCATTAGAGAAAAAATACGCAGATCCTCACCGCGCTTGATGTTCTAAATGCATGATCCGCTTAATGTGCTGAGTGCACATTAAGCCCTTGCTACTAGGCCAAACACTCGAGTGATTTTTCAATGACCATTGGCATCAAAGAGCCTTCGCATGCGAGCGCTATAGGCGCGTCTCACATGCTGCACGGCTGCAGCTTGGGCACGCTCCGCATCTCCAGCCTCCAAGGCCAGCAAAATACTCTCATGGTCGGTGATATTTTCCCGTGCACGTGCTGGATCGGCCAAGTTGGACTCACCCAGTAAGCCCAAGGCGTCTTGAAGTGGCTCCATGATTCGAATCAGAAAACGATTATGCGCGCACAATATCAAAGCCTCGTGAAACTGGCGATTTTTTAGTGCCAATTCACTGGCATTTCCAGAATCAATGAGTTGTGCATATTCCAAATGAAGTGATCGAAGCCACGACAATTGCGCCTCGTCGGCGCCCTTGGCCGCAAGCCTTGCTGCAGTGCCCTCTAATGCCTCACGCATTTGATAAAGCTCCAAGAGCATGGCGTGATCAAACTCGATGACAGAAAATCCTCGATGCGGATGCTGCTCAGCCAAACCCTGTGCCTGTAACCTCAAGAGAGCTTCACGAATGGGAGTTCTAGACAACCCCAACATTTGTGCAAGCTCACTCTCAACCAGTCGGTCACCCGAGCGAAAACGCCGACTCCTTATGGCTTTTCGGATGGCCTCATACGCGCGTTGGGCCAAAGATTGCCCCTTGTTGGCTGGCGTATCCTGAGCCAAAGTATCCGAGCGAGCTTGTGACTCATCCACGGCCAGTTCCAGTCATCAAATAAACCAGAGCTAAACTTTGTATCAACTCAATGTCTGCCAGTCCCAACCCCACGCTAGCCATCCTCAAGAGCCTCGCTTGGCCACTGCGTCTTGACCTGCGCTGGTGCCTGCGATGCGACCAAAGACCGCACCCGAGACCAGCCCAGTACCCGAGGGATAGTTAAAGTAGAAGATTCCACCCACCATCTCACCAGCGCAGTAAAGTCCTGGGATGGGTTTAAGATGCACGTCCACCACTTGGCCTCGATCGGGCTGAGTCCTCAAGCCGCCAAAGGTGAATGTAATTCCACAAGTGGTTTGGTAAGCGTCAAAGGGTGGAGTATCCAGAGCTTGAGCCCAGTTGGTTTTTGGAGGTGTCACACCATCCTTGGTTGATCGACCATCTTTGATGGTGTGATCAAAAGGAATGTCAGTGTTGATATTGGCATTGAATTCCTTGACTGTTTTTAAAAACTGTTTGGGATCCACTCCCTCGAGCTTTTCTGCCAACTCCTCTAGAGTATTGGCCGAGACTTTAGTCACGAACTTGATGCGGTACTCATTTCTCAATTTATCTTTGACTTTGGAGTCAAACACTTGCCATGCAAACTGACCCGTTTGTTTGAGCACTTCACCGCCGTATTTTGCATAGGTGAACGAATGGAAATCAAAGCCCTCGTCGACAAAGCGTCGACCCTCAGCGTTAATGAGTAAGCCAAAAATGTAGCTGTGCTTTTGAAATTTATCCCCCACGCTGACGTCCCCGAACTCAGGTGCATTTCGGTCCCAACCGGTCGCATGGCAGCCCGACCAATTTCCATAAGGCGCAGCACCAATGTCCAATGCCATTTTGAGTCCATCACCCTGATTGAACCTGGAGCCACGCACTTTGGCCAACTCCCAACCCGGGCCCAAGTAGCGTGTACGCATCTCAGGGTTGGCCTCAAAACCACCACACGCCAGGACCACACTTGCCGCACGAAACTCTACTGGAGTCCCATCTTTGAGGGCGTTCACACCTTTGACTTGACCGTCTTCATAGATCAAAGACACTGTGCGGGTGCTATAAAGCACTTCAATCTGCGCCTTTTTACTGGCCAAATCGAGGTACTCCACCAAACCGGCTCCACCACCGTTGACCTCAATAGGTAAGCGCCCAAAGAACCGTCTTCTACCATTGACCATGCCGGACTGTCGCCCAAAATTAGGAACAAATTTGACCCCTTTTTCTCTGAGCCAAACCATGGTGGGCAAACTGCGTCTCACCAAAATATCGGACAAATCCAAATCGGTTCTATTTTGGGTCAAGCGAAATAAGTCATCAAAAAACTCTTCCTCGGTATTGGTCCCAAAATCGGTCTCCGCTTCCTCTTGGGCTGTGATTTCTGTCACTTGCTTTAGGTCCTCAACGCTTGAATAGGCAAAGCGCATCACACCACCGGCAAATCGACTGTTACCACCCGACTCATCCTCTGCGGCTGCCTCAAGCACCAAAACACGGGCGCCCTGCTCTTGAGCAGCAAGCGCAGAGCAAAGGGCTGCGTTACCTTTGCCCACCACAATCACATCATATTGATTCATCTTCAAAGTCCTTCAAAATCAAGTTTAAAAATACACACTAATAAAAATCAAACAACTACTGAGCAATCTCACTTCAAGTGAGCTGCAAAAATATCCTCCAATGAGCCCGCATCGCTTTGGCTCTCCATCGATTCAATCCATTGATAAGCCAAATCGACACCTTGAGGGGTCAACACCTTTTGTGCACATAAATCAAATTTGGCCTTGAGTTGCTCAGTCGTGAGCGGGTTTTGAGAAGTGCGGCCATGGGGCTGGAGGACCTCCTTGGTGTACACATTGCGACTCTTTAAAGTGACACTCACACGGGCAGCAAAATGATTGCTGGGCTCAAACATGGAATCGTCATAGGCCTCAGCTTGGACTTTGGGTAAAAGGGCCAGGACTTCGTCGCTCTGAAAATCCTTGGGCTCAAAGTGTCCTATGCCTACACGCCCCTCAAGTAAGGCTCGCACCACTACATACTGAACACTGAATTTGGCGTCCAACTCGGATTGAGGCATGGGGCGGTTGGTATGGGTGAGGCGCCTGGTGTGAATCCAAATTTGAATGCGCTCAATCTCTTGGGGGTTAAAACGGTGCTCTTGAAAAAGCTCAATGGCACAGTCCACTGCTGGATGAGTACTTCCGCAGCAAGGATACTGCTTAATCGCAATGCCTGGCTCCACAATATCCCAAGGCTTGGCCCAATGTGATCGTGCTTTTTCTGGTGCATAAAAACCTGCTCCATTGAAGACTTCAAAAAAACCTTGGCCATGCTCAAAGACACTGAGGGCATTGGCGGTATAGCCTTCTTTGGCCAACATCGCCGCCATTAGACCTTCGCGCGCACAGCGGCCCACGTGCATGGGCTTGGTCATGGTGCCGAAATTGGCCTTAATCCCTGCGGCACTGGACGCGGCCAAGGCCAAGGCAACTGCAGTTTGCTCCACATCGAGTTCCAAGAGCTTTGCACACGCTGCGGCTGCGCCAAACACGCCCAGAGTGGCCGTGGGGTGCCAACCCTTGGTGTAGTGATGGAAATTGACCGTCATGGCCAATTTAGTCTCCACCTCAAAGCCTGCAATGTACGCAAGCATCAATGCTTTGGCACTCACATGATGCACTTTTGCCAATGCAAAAAGGGCAGGCAAAATTGGCGCTGAGGGGTGCCCTCCCATCGTATTGTTGCAATCATCAAAATCCAACGCATGGGCAGCAGTTCCATTGATGTAAGCCGCATCCAATGCCGTACCCACCCATGGATGACCCCAAACGCGGGCACCCGTGATAGGGTGGGGTTGAGTTTTGACCGCTGCATCAAGCCCAAGAGCCTTGGAGATCAAGACTGCGCAGGGCTCATGTGAGCCAGCGAGTGTCACGCCTACCGTGTCCAAAATACCCATGCGTGCCCAGGTCAAGGCCTCTGGGCTTAGGTCTTCAAAACGCATGCGCACCACTTGATCTGCAAAGAAATATGCTAGCGAACCCTCAATTTTTGACTGCAGTGTGCTCCCAGCAGCGAGCTCGTTGGCGTGTGTGGTCTGGTTCATCGTGTATGGCCTTCTAATTCAATTGACAAAATGCAGAGCCCACAATGACTCCACGCCTAGGACTGACAGTGTTGAGAACATCATTCGCTTTTGATGCCCAATTCTTTGATGAGTCGTCTCCATTTGGCCACCTCTTTTTTAATATGTTCGCCAAATTCTGCAGCACTTCCACCCACGGGCTCTGAGCCATCCACGGCCAATCGTTCGGCCATCTCCGGTGTCTTCAAAATCTTTACCATGGCTTTGTTGAGTTTGTCCACAATACTCGCTGGAGTTGCTACAGGTGCCATGGCACCGTACCAACCAGCAACCTCGTAGCCTTTGACACCCGACTCATTCATCGTTGGAATTTGAGGCAGAGCTTTTGACCGAGTGAGGGTCGTCACGGCCAGAGGGCGCAGACGTCCCGAGGCAATGTGCGCGTGGGACTGAATGATGGTTGAAAAAAGCATGTGCACTTGCCCGCCAATTACATCGGCCATGGCAGGCGCACCGCCCTTGTAGGGCACATGGGTGAGCTCAATGCCCGCCATCGATCCCAACAAGGCTCCGGCCAGGTGACTAAATCCCCCCAAACCAGACGAACCATAGTTGATTTTTCCAGGAGAGGCCTGTGCTGCAGCAATCAGTTCAGCCACCGTTTTATACGGCAGTTGCGGGTTAACGACCAACACATAAGGCTGGAATGTGGCTTGGGTGATGGGTGCCAAGTCTTTGATCAAGTCGTAGGGCTGATGACCTTGAAGGGTAACGTTGACCGAATGACTCGAAGAGATCATGGTGAGCGTGTAGCCATCGGGAGTAGACTTGGCGGCTGTATCCACGGCGATGGTGCCATTGGCACCTGGTTTATTCTCGACCACCACGGGTTGCCCCCAAGTCTCACTGAGTTTTTGAGCCAAAGCCCTGGACGTGATGTCGACCCCACCCGCTGGCGCAAAGGGGCACAGCAACCGAATGGGCTTACTGGGATAACTCAAAGACGGATCACCCTGGGCCCACAACGAGGAGGAATCCAAAGCACCCCAAAGGCCAAGGCTTGCCCAACGGGCACTGTGCTCAAGCCAATCTCGCCTGGCCTGGTTTTGGACCAAGTCGAGGGAACAATTGTTGAGCTCCAAGTGCTTTTGATCGTTGGGCTGTGTCATGGTGATTAAGAGTATTGAAAAAATTGCTTGTGAACGTTTTAGTTAGTGAGTGATATGGGGCAACAAAGTAAAGATCAAGACAAAATGACCCATCAAACGCAGACCCATCATCAAGCGAGATCCCCCAAAGTCATCAGATTCTGAGCTTCTTGCAAATTGAGAAACGCTTCCATCCAAACATTCGCTTGAGCTGGGTTACTCAAATGGGCCGTGTTCTTCAAAAAACGACTCCTCACCTGGGCCTCACTCAAGGCCCGCTCTGGAGCGCCCCAAAACGTATCCGCCTCCTTGGACCAAACCTCTCCCGTGCGAAGCGTTAACGTCACCCTAGAGGCCCATGCACTTCTTTTGACTGTATCTGCAAAGGGCACCATTGTGATGGACTGACAAGTATTGAGCACAGCCGTGTCCCTGACCAAGTCATCATTGAACACAGACGCATCACTTGGATCTTTATGCATTGCAAGGGCGACACAAAACGGAACGCTGTACTGTCCTTGTTTGATATCTTGGGGGGTACGAATATCATGGTGACTCAATATCTTCTCGCCCACCTCAAGCTGACAGTGTGCGATATCTTGGGCGGAAAAATTGCCCAATCGCATCAACTCTGTCAGTGTGTCAATCGCAGGATGGGCCGTCACATGACAAGGATAGGCTTTGATACAAATTTTGCGCGACTCCCACACCTCTCCCAAGCCATGGGTCAGGAGTGATGCATCACTTTGAGCACAAAAGCTGTTCAGAAAACCAAACTTTCCCTCGAGGATGGTTTCAGGGCCTTCAAAACCCTCCTTGGCCAAGCGAGCTGCCATCACACCACTCTCACCCGCTCGCCCCAAATGAAGTCGTTTGACCTCAGCGCCTTGCTTGGATTTTGTAAAAGCAAGCAACCCCCCAGATAAAGAACCCGCAATTCCCAAAGCATGGGTCAGCTCTTGGGCGTTGAGCCCCAGGACCACACCACTGGCAATGGCTGCTCCATAGGGACCGGTTAAACCTGGCGCATGAAAGCCTAGCTTTTCACTCGAATGCAATGAAGCGGCACCAATTCTGAACATCACTTCGGTAGCGGCCACAAACGCTTTGAGTAGCGTCTCGCCACTGGCCCCCACCTCTTGCGAAAGTGCCAAAGCAGCAGGCAGTAAGGTGGCCCCAGGATGAACGCCAGCACCAGGTTTTCTCAAACTGTCCATCTCAAACGCGTGAGCAAAAGCACCATTCACTAGGGCAGCTTGGGGCGCTTGGAGTCGGGTGTTCGCCAAACCCAATATTTGCGAACGTGCCAGTGTTTGGCCCTCTTGTGTAGCCCCACTACCTGATTGCCCATAGGCTTTGGCATATCGCAAAACCGATTGACTCCAAGGGAACTGAGCACCAAAAGCACTCACACCTAAGGTATCGACCATGCAATGTTTGGCCCGCTCAAGAACGTCAGGAGGAATATTTTTGAGCTCCAATCGGTGCACAAAATCACACAAAATCTGACTGGCTGTTGGAGAGGGGGTTGAGCTCATTGCAATGCGGTTATGGGGTTATGGGTTTGATCCATGTGATAAATCAGTACTTGGATTTAGGGCGCAACACGCATCAAGTCCACGATCTGAGCGGCGTCACTCAGTGACTCGACATTCAATACACTGTCTCTCAAACGTTCGATTTGATCTTTGGGAAGTGATTCTGCCGCCAAGCGCTCGAATTTTTTCACCACATCGGCTTCGCTTGCAAAGTTGCGCTCACTGCCTCTGGGGTATTCGACCGTGTCTTTGAGAACCGTACCGTCTTTGAGCGTGACACTCACTCTAACCATGTGCCTGAACTTTGAACCCAAGGAGGTGATGTGTTCATCATGTTCAACGTGAACTTTCTCGGCCAAAGCCATGCGCGCAGGATCGGCCACGAGCTCTTGTTTAAATTGGTCAACAAAACAATTGTTCTCCAAAAGGAAAGTGGCAACACAGTACGGCAAATTGAGCTGAGCAGAGGTGAGTCCCTCAGGCTTGTAAGGCCAACCCACATGATCCATGGTGACTTGAGAGCCCGAGACCAAGATGTGATCCACATCTTGAGCTCCAAAGGGATGCTGAGCTTGCAAATTGCGAATGGCATCAAGGGTCGTATGGTTCGAGCCCACGCAGGAGTAAAACTTCAGCGCCACCCCCATGGTCTGCCAAGTTGTGCCCAAACCAGCCACCAACTCTGCAAAATTGAAACGATCGTTTGAGCGCGAAAAGGTGGTGCAAAAGCCCCCGTATTCGCTCTCCAAAACGGCCTCAATACCCGTGAACCCATTCTCAGCCAGCATGGCGCCATACAGTCCACTTTGAGACGAACGTCCTGCATGCATGCGCTTGACCATGGAGCCGTATTGCGCAGCCATCAAGCCAGCAGCTTGAGTGCCTGCGACACCCAAGGCGTGAACCGTGCGCTCAGGATCAAGTCCCAAGCCTCTGGCTGCGCCAGCCGCAGCGGAGAAGACACCCACCGTGGCACCCGAGTGCCATCCTTGAGCGATGTGCTCTGGCCCCATACAAATACCCACACGAGGTCCCACCTCATAGCCAGCCACAGCACTGGCTAAAAACTCCTTGCCTGTGAGATTCCTACGAGTCTCGGCCACCCCCAACAAAGCGGGCAAAACAACTGCACCGACGTGCAAAACGCCTTGACGGTGGACGTCATCGAGCTCAAAGCCTTGGACCAAGGTTCCGTTGACTAGGGCAGCATGAGGCAGCGATAGGCGCTCTGAGGTTCCCCACACCTGAGCACCTTGGCTGGTATCCATAGCGCCCAGGGTCTTGCGAAGAATTCGACTCCAAGGCAAGTGAGCACCATACAACGCACAACCAAGCGAATCAAGCATCAACAGTTTGATACGAGAGAGCACCTCTTGGGGCACGTCGCTTAACTGAAGCGTCGATACGAAATGTGCCAATTCACGGGTATAGGGGTTGTCACGCAATGCATCACTCATGAGAAAAATCCATTCAAGAAAAAAATTAAAACAACAGTAGAAAAATCGGTATTTAAGAGAACAAACTAAGCATTAAAGTCATGAAGTATGAGGAGTAAATTTCAATCAATTTGCAAATGAATTTTCTTCACCAACACTCTCATACGTTCAAGCTCTTCATGAATAAAAGTTGCAAATTGTTCAGGACGTCCACCTCCCACCTCTGCTCCATCGGCACTCAGTGCGGTTTTAAAGTCATCCTTGACTAAAAATGACTCGATGGCCACGTTGATGCGCTCCACAATTTTGGAGGACGTGCCCGCTGGTGCCAAGATGCCGTACCAAGAACTCGCTCGGTAGCCTGGCCAGCCGGCCTGTGCGATGGTGGGCAATTCGGGGAAAAGCGCACTTCTTTTGGCTCCCGTGGTGGCCAAACCTTTCAACTTACCCGTGGTCAAATGCGGCAAGATGGCGACGCTGGAGCTGAACATGAGTTTGACTTGACCGGCCAATAAATCGGCCAAAGCTGGGGAGAGACCTTTGTAGGGAATATGGGTCATTTGAATGCCGGCCATCGAACAAAAAAGTTCAGTGGCCAAATGCGATGAGCTACCCACTCCATTGGAGGCGAACGCGAGAGGTTGACTGCTTTCTTTGGCCAACTTCACAAGATCTGCCATGGAGTTCACGCCCAGCGATGGGTGCACCGCCACAACCAATGGAGCCAAGGCGAGCAAGGAGATCGGGGCAAAATCTTTGATGGGGTCGTAACTTGATTTCTCACGAGTCGCCGGGTTGATGGCCAAGCTGCCCACTCCGCCCAAAAACAACGTGTATCCATCGGGCTCTGCGTGTGCAGCCAACTCTGCCCCTAGGACCCCACCGGCTCCGCCCTTGTTGTCAACCACAACCCGCTGCCCCAGAGCTGTAGATAAGCGCTCGCTTACTGCTCGGGCTACGGTGTCATTGCCCCCACCTGGGGCAAAGGGCACGATCAATCGAATGGACTTGGTCGGCCAAGTCTCTGAACCCATCGAGCTCGAAGGTGCATTACTGCCTTGGCCCACGGTTGCGCCTAAAACCTCTGTTACCCCACCCACCCCAAGTAAAGCGCCAACACACGCCCCAAACGCATATTGTTCAAACGTACGTTTACTGGCATCGACAAGCGAAGCGACAGGCTCTTTGGATTGCCGCTGGCTGGGCCGAAATAATGACATGGGTGGGTATCCGTTCAAATCGACAAAAAATAGAAAATACAATCAACTGCATCCATTTGCATGCGATTGTATACAATTATTTTGCCAAAGAAGCCCCTCAAGTCTGTAAAACTTTATAATTTAGTTTTTTTAGAGACCTTTCATGGCAAACTCAATTCACACCTATGAACCGAAAAATGGCCATGGATTGGCTCATGACCCCTTTAACGCCATCGTTGGCCCTCGCCCTATTGGCTGGATTTCCTCTAAAGGCGCGACAGGCCTGGTGAACCTAGCGCCTTATAGCTTTTTCAATGGCTTTAACTATATCCCCCCCATCATCGGGTTCAGTAGCAATGGCCACAAAGACACCCTGAGAAATATCCAAGAAACCAAGGTGTTCGTTTGGAATTTGGTCACCCGCCCTTTGGCTGAGCAGATGAACCAAACCTGCGCGCCAGTGCCTCCTGATGTCAATGAATTTGAGCTCGCAGGTCTGACCCAATTGCCCTCGACACTGATCGACGTACCAAGAGTGGCCGAGAGCCCAGTCACGTTTGAATGTCGTTGCACCCAAATTCACCAATTACTCAAAGCCGATGGACAACCCATCAACAGTTGGATGGTATTTGGTGAAGTGGTGGCGGTACATATCGACCACTCATTGTTGGTCGATGGCGTCTACAAAACTTCCAAAGCACAGCACATTGTGCGCGGAGGAGGACCTGGTGACTATTTCAATATCGGCGAGGAGCAACTCTTTCAGTTGTTCCGCCCTACAGCATAAGTCGGCTAATTTCTGACTGGCGACCAGACTCAATCAGGCACTTGGTGCTTGGATTCGACCGTGATTGTCATAAAACCTGCTTGAATTTATAACGATTTCGGATTTCTTTGGTCAAACCTTTCAAAATAGGCCCATAAAGGAGCAAACCCTAGGCCAAAGCTTGGTAAAACCTAAGATAATAGGGGGGTACAACACCCAGCCCTCTAAACCCTTTGGGGGCTTTCACAAAACCACTTTTGATCACCTACTGAAACGACTTATGCCACGCGACGATAAAACCAAAATTTCAAACGATGGGCTGCGCTATAAATCCAAGGCCGGCGGTTCTCCTTTTGGAACTGAGGGAAGAACGGGGGATACCATGAGTTGTATCAAATGCGGCGTGCACAAATCACGCAGCAACGGCTCATTCAAACGCCTGTTGGGTAGCACCACTTTTGTTTGCTTTGATTGCTCACCCCCAAAGCCCGCAGCGCAGGCCACGGTTGCCCCAGTCACTGCATCTGCCGCTCAGGACAAAAGCGCAGAAGCTTAAAGAGTTGGCAAGAGCACCCTCTAAATAGAGCAAGTGCCTTTGCCAGCACACTCCCCTAAATTTGGCTTTTGGCCATACTCTCTTTGACTCGATCTGGGGTGAAGGGTATGGATCTCAAACGCACCCCCACTGCATCAAACACTGCATTGGCCAACGCGGCAGAGGTTGGTCCCTGAGCCGCTTCGCCTGCACCCAAAAAGGGCATCCCAGGTCGGTTGATCAGCTCAATTTGAACAGGTGGGACCTCACTGAACTTCAAAATGGGATAACTGGCCCAGTCTTCAGACAAGATGGCCGTTTCGCTGAATTTGACTTCCTCTTTGAGTGTCCAACTCAAGGATTGAATCAATCCTCCTTCGAGTTGATTTTTCACACCATCTGGGTTGACCAATTGTCCAGCATCGGCCGCCACAAAGGCCTTGAGAACTCGAATATGCCCGGTTTGGGGATTGACCTGAACTTCCATTGCCACAGCGCAATAGGTGGCTATGTTTTTATACCTCGCAAACGCCACTCCACGACCCGTATTGGGAGTCTTGAGCGCGGGCCTTGGCCCCATAAGAGAGGTGACTTTTTGCAGCACATCGCGGGCCCTTGAGTCCTTCAAATATCTCAAACGGTGCTCGACTGGGTCCACTTGAAGCTTGGAGGCGATCTCGTCCATGAACGACTCAATGGAGAATACGTTGGCGTAGGCCCCCAAACCTCGGGTGGAAGAAGCCCTCACGGGCATTTCTGTAATGAAGTTGGTGGTCACCTTGTGGCCCTTGAACTCGTAGAGGGCAATGGCATTTCTATCAGCCGCATAGTTAGGTGGCCCCCCATTCTCAGGAATCACCAAGTCAAAGGGTTTCTCCAAATAGCGGGCCGAGAGTAAATTACCGGGATCTCCATTGGGGCGGACTTGATGGGGGTTGGACCACAACTTCAAATCCCAGTCCAAGATCTCCCCGCTCTCGCTTAAGCTGGCCTGGGTTTTGACCACCATGGCCGAGCCATAGGGCTCCCATTGGTGCTCCTGAGCTCGGGTGTATTGCAAGCGAACAGGTGAACCCATGACCTCTTTGGCCAAGAGGGCCGCGTCAGCGGCCACATCATCCGCCATATTGTGGCCATAGCAACCCGAGCCTTGCATGTGTTTGCAGTGCACTTTCTCAGGCGGTAAGCCAAGCATTTTTGCAATGGACAACCCTGTCTCAAAGACAGACTGGGAATGCAATTGGATGACCATCTCACCTTCATTTGTAAAAGTAGCCACCGCACAGGATGTACCAATGGAGGCATGCATGTGAAATGGCCGCTGATAAGTCGCTTGCAGGGTTTGAGCCACAGTCTCTGAGCCGGCACGGGCCTGGGACTTGATGGCCTTCACGCTATGGGTGGGCGCTTTGAGTAGCCAATCAAAAATTCCTTCATGGGTTGGCATTTGCGTATCTGTTTGCCACTTGGCACTTTTGGCAAGCACCTCACTGGCCGCACTGGCTTGGGACATTCGCTTGGCAATCACCCCCAAAAAGCTGCCGTTTCTCACCACCTTCACGACACCGGGCATTGCTTTGACGCGGTTCAAATTAACACTCAACAATTTTGAGCGGTAAGAAGGCGGTCTCACCACGCGAGCGTGAAGCATGCCAGGCAATCTGAGCTCTTGCACAAAAATCGATTGACCCGTCATTTTGAGTGGGAAATCAATCCTAGGCATGGATTGGCCAATGTAGCGATAAAGACTTGGGTCCTTGGGTGCAATGGCTCCAGTGGCCTCACGCTCTAGTGCAGCTCCAAGGACGAGATCCCAATAACTCACCGTCTTACCGGTAGCGGAGGCAATAACGCCGTCCTTCACCTGCAAACTCTCAATGGGAAGTGACCATTTTTCTGCAGCCAAGGACAACAAGATATGTCTCACTTCGGCACTGGCATACTGCACCGCAGTTGCACAATAAGGCATGGAGAATGATCCCGCAGTCACTCCCTCATTGGGCACCAAACGGGTATCACCCGAAGTGATCCGAACCCGGGAGATGTCCACATCCAACTCCTCGGCGCAGACTTGTCCTACGGCCGTGAGAACACCTTGACCGAGTTCAACCTTGCCCACCAAGAGAGTGATCGTTTGGTCAGCATTGACCCGAATCCAAGCACTCAGTTTACGATTCGTTTGCAAGTCCCCAGGCAAATGCACAGGCTCACTGGGATTGGCCGAGAGTGCCTCTTGAATGGGCAACACCAACGGGAAATGAAGAGACAAGTAGCCAGCAGTTTTAAGTAGACTGCGTCTAGAGATCCCTTCCTCTGAAGGGGAAGATTTATTGGACGAATTCGAGAGTTTATTCATACGCCCACCTTTTTTGCCGCACGAAGCACAGCTTGGACGATACGGTTATGCGCTCCACATCGGCACAAATTGGCATCCAAGGCTTGACGAACTTCTTGATCGGTTGGGTTGGGGTTTCTCTCCAAGAGAGCATGTGCAGTCAAAATCATGCCCGATGTGCAGTAACCGCACTGGGCAGCTTGCTCATCAATGAAGGCTTGTTGCAAGCGACTGGGCTTTCCGCCCTGGGTAAGACCTTCAAGAGTTTGCACCGATCGACCAGCCACACTTGAGACCGGAGCCCCACAAGCACGTAAAGGGTTACCGTCTACCAACACGGTGCAGGAGCCACACTGCTGAAGGCCACAACCAAATTTGCTACCGTTGATTTGAAAATCCTCGGTCAATACACTCAATAGTGATTCGCCAAGAGGTGCATTGGATTGGACCCGCTGTCCATTGAGTTTAAAAGTCAGCATATAAAAACCCCTTCAATCAATCAACCCTTTGGTGAAAGCTGGGATCAAAAACAACTCAATATCTTGACCAACGACTGCTCACCACGCCTTGACACATGGCCCTTGGATGGCAGAGGCCTTATGTCTTTTGCTTCATGACGCCATGGAACTGCCCGCCACGCATGATTTCCATCTCGGAGTATTCCAAGGTACCGGAAACTGTGCCGGTCGAATGGATCATCACATGCTCTTGGCACACAATGTCCTTGTTTAACTTGCCATGGACGGCAATTTCACGAGCTCGAATAACACCAGAGACTTGGCCTTGTTTGCCAACATACAGATCATCAGCAGTTAAATTGCCTGAAACTTGGCCATTCACAGTGGCAGTTCCTGGTGCATTGATAGTCCCAGTAAACGACACCCCTTCTCCAATGGTGATGCTATTTTGTTTGACTTGATATTCAGACATGAGAAGGGTTCCAAAAAGTTGAAAGAGAATTCAAAAAATCCTTGTATCCAAGGGGTACGTCACTCGTCAGAATTGAGCCTCAGCATAACGCCCACTTAAAGTGCAAATATACATGCACCCAAGGCTTGCAATCATAGTGTTTTCTCTGGCTTGGATTTATGAGGGAGTATCGAATTTTGAGATAAATCGATGCAAAGTGTCTAAATTTATCCACATCTGCGGATTGAATGACGGGAATAAGCTTGTTTTGTAGATGGAAGAGGACCACTGCGCCCGTGACTTATGGGGACACTTTTACTCACCGCGGTAACTGACAAGGTCCTTGAAAGCTCAACCGATTCATCTGACCAGTTTGGAGCATATCTTTGAATGCAGTTAAAAAAACCTTGTCTCGACTGATGGTCACCTCATAGGCTTCACCGGTTTGAACGCTCTTGGCACTCACGCCCAAATGGACATCGTTGGTGAGATTTTTACCTTGGAACTTGTCGGTGACCAAGCTGCTCACCCGCATGTCGTAGGGCTTAGGTCCATCAAGGTTGATGAACACGTTTTTACCGATGGAGCCAATCTCGACGGTGATTTTTGCTGGGGGAATTTTCTTTCCATCAAGCTGCTCAATCACGCCCTCGACTTGACAGCTCATTTTAAAAGGGTCGGCAAAAGCGAGATCTGACCCCAGAGCCACGAGAGCCATCCACAAAAGAGTCAAAGAGCCTCGCAAAATGGCGCTCCTGCATCCCCAGCACCGCTTGAATGCGACTCCAACCCAATGGAGCATAGAAAGCGGGGCTTGGGTTAGATTCAATTAACCGCCTTTTTTCGAGCGCTTACCTGGATTTTTCTTCGAACGAGTGGCCACTCCTCGCTCTAAACTAACTTTTTGACCACGGCCTGGTGTGGCCAAAGTGGTACCTGGCAGTGGCTTGGGAGCGGGAGTTCTGAGTCGATCGGCTTCAGTGATGATTTTGTTGCCCATTTTAAATTTCCTTAAAGAGTTCGCAGTATTTTAATCGAGCTTGAAGCCTTGACTTGATTTTTTACGCAATGATTCTCACAGCAAGCCCAATGAAAGCCAAAATCTAGGTCAATTTAAGTGTGATTGACCTCAATGGTGGTGTGCGCAATGCCTCCCAAAGCCCTTAGTTTTGAGCGAATAAGTTCTGGTGTGACGCTTGAATCAGGGGTGACAAGTACCACGGCGCAAGAGAAATTCTTCTTTCCAACCCGCCAAACGTGCAAATCGGCCAAGACAACACCTTGCCCACCAACAGACTCCAAAATACAACGTTTGACTTGGTCGTATTTGGGGTGATCCATCTCACAATCAAGCAACACCTTGGCTGTTTCTTTCAATAGATTTTTTGACCACACTGCAATCAAAATAGCACCCAAGATTCCCACCAAGGGGTCCAGAAAATCCCAGCCATAGGCCCACCCTAGAAGAAGCGAGACAATGGCCAAAACTGAGGTCGCGGCATCGGACAAAATATGAATATAAGCTGACCGTAAATTCAAATCGTGGCCCTGTGCTGCATTCATATGTGCATCAACATTGGAGGCCAATTTGTTTTTGCTCGAAGAAGCATTTGATCCTGCGTGGTCGTGGTGGTCGTGGTGGTCGTGATGATCGTGATGATCGTGATGGCTATGACCCAAATGGTCATGACCTTGGCCTGATTTGGCCAAAATCATTGCACACACTAGATTAACCAACAAACCTAAAACAGCCACCCAAACGGCTTGCTCGTGCTCAATAGTTTGCGGTGAAAAAATTCGCTCGACCGAACTCACCAACATCGTCAAAGCTACACCAAACAAAAAAATGGCACTGGTAAAGCCTCCAAGCACCTCAATTTTCCAAGTGCCAAATGCAAAACGTGGGTCTTTGGCGTATTTTCTAGCAGCGCCATAGGCAAGCGCACTCAATCCAATGGCCAGAGTGTGAGAACTCATATGCCAACCATCCGCCAGTAATGCCATTGAGTTCAACCCATAGCCACACGCAATTTCAATCACCATCATGGCAGCGGAAATCCACATCACAATGCGAGTACCTTGCTCAGCCGAATGATTGGCCTGATCAAACACATGGTCGTGCACGTGATCATGCTGTTGCGTTTGGTGTGAAGTGCTTTGCATATAAATCCTATTGACCTTGTCTTGACAAGAACTGATACTGAAACCTGAGTATGATTACACCACAAGCAAAAGACTATCTTTTCAAGTGATGTGGAGAGGAAATTTCTAAGCCTCAAAAACTCTCAATTATTGATCCACCTCACAGGTTAATCCACCCCAGCAACTTCAAGGTCTTACAAGTTATTGGCGAAACAACCCCTTTTTTGACGGAATTTTGATGAAACCTCTTATACAAACACTCTTTGGAGCTGCTATAACCTTTTGCACACTTTGCGCCCTTGGCCAAGTGCAACCCGATATCAGTGCCTTGCTCGCCAGCCCAGTCAGGCTACCCGCTGACTTAGGAGCGGATGCATCACGAAAACCCGTTGAATTTTTAAATTTCACGCAGATAAAACCCGGCATGAAAGCTCTCGATATTGCAGCTGGTGGTGGCTACACCAGTCAATTGTTGGCTTTGGCTGTGGGAAGTCAAGGTCAAGTGTGGGCACAAAATACTAAACCATCTCTCAATCTCAAGGCTCGTCTAGACGCTCACCCCCAAACCAATTTGGCAGAAATTGTGAGCTCCTATGAAAATCCCTGTGGACCTCAGTTACCCCCCTTGGATCTCATCACCATTGTCTTGTCTTACCACGACATTGCCTTCACCAGCACCAACCGTGGCACCATGAACTCGCAACTCTATCAAGCCCTCAAACCAGGAGGACATCTGGTGATCGTGGATCATTCAGCAAAGGCAGGAACCGCCTTGCAAGACATCAAAACACTCCACAGAATCGATGAAATAGCGGTTATTCAAGAGATGTTGGCAGCCGGGTTCAAGCTCGAAGCTCAAACAGGTGACTGGAAAAATCCCAGAGACACCAAAGAAGAGCACTCGACTAAAATGACGACACCTTCGGACCGCTTTGCACTCAGGTTTGTCAAGCCCTGAGCAGTTGCGCTGCGCTTTATTCAATTTAGCACCTCAATCTTCTCTAGAGAATCAGCTCCCGCACCATCACTCTAGAGCCCATTGACGCTCATTCCCATGATCATTGCTCACACTTTATCCGAACTCCATGATGCCCTGAGAGACTCGAGGGCCAGAGTTTTCATCCCCACCATGGGTAACTTGCACGAAGGACACTTGCAGTTGATTCGACATGGCAAAGCCCTTTGTTCGAACCCCAAAGACCTCACTGTGGCAAGCATCTTTGTCAACCGTTTGCAATTCGCCCCTCACGAAGACTTTGATCAGTACCCCAGAACATTTGAACATGATTGCGAATTGCTTCGTGCCAGAGGATGTGATGTCGTCTTTGCACCCAATGAAACGCTCATGTACCCTCAAGCGCAAACCTTCAAAGTGCACCCCCCTGCTGAGCTAGCCAATTTATGGGAAGGTCACTTTAGGCCAGGTTTTTTTGTCGGTGTTTGCACAGTGGTCATGAAGCTTTTTCACATGGTCAACCCGACAACAGCCATCTTTGGTAAAAAAGACTACCAGCAGTGGAAGGTTCTTCAACAAATGGTCCAGCAAATGGCCATGCCTATTGAGATAGTGGGTTTTCCGATTGAGAGATCGAAAGAAGGTCTGGCACTGAGCTCAAGGAATGGTTACTTGAATGAGGATCAAAAACGCCAAGCTTTGACACTCCAAGCGCAACTCAAAACAGTGGCCGAGTTCGTCAGATCTCAAACAAAGGACTTCAAAGCTCAGTGCCAACTAGGGATGAAAGCATTGAATGCGTCTGGCTGGAGAGTGGATTATCTGGCCGTTTGCCAGCAAAGCGATTTACTAGAAGTTGACCAGTGGAGTGAGGGCGATCTTGTCATCTTGGCAGCCGCCACCCTGGGCAGTACTCGACTGATAGATAACTTGGAAGTGCTGCGGAGTGAGCGTAGACAATAGGACTAAAAATAGGACTGAAACAGGGGTAGTGTCTCTACCCTGATCAGCATGGGAATTTTTTATCCGTTAATGCTTTTCTCAAGAATTGCTCGAAGCTCTTGGGT
>DAISKH010000029.1:0-3800 GCA_036821105.1 Limnohabitans sp. | reverse complement strand
TGGGAATTTTTTATCCGTTAATGCTTTTCTCAAGAATTGCTCGAAGCTCTTGGGTCACTTCTGGTTCAATGCCAAACCAGACCTTCCATGCCAAGGGTCCTTGGTGAAGCAACATCCCCAAGCCGTTAAGGGTTGGGTTTCCACGCAAGCGGGCTGCCTTGAGCAACTCGGTCTCCAAGGGCACATACACAATGTCACTGACCAATGCGTCTTTGCTTAAGTCTTGCAAATTTAAATCCAGTGCCCCCTGACCCACCATGCCTAGTGAGGTAGTGTTGACGAGCATGCGCGCCCCGCCCAACGCTTGATGTCGTTCTTCCCATGAGGTGGGAACAATACCAGACCCCAAATCAGAGGCAATCGCTTGTGCTTTTTCTAAACTGCGATTAACCAACCGAATTTCTTTTGCCCCCTCCTCTAGGAGTCCATAGCACACCGCACGCGCGCCCCCTCCTGCACCAATCACAGTGATGGGTCCTTCATCGGCTCGCCAATGGGGGAAACTCACTTTAACGTTTCGGATAAATCCGTGAGCGTCGTTGTTGCTACCGATGAGTGCCCCATCAGACCTCGCATGAATACAAGAGACTGCTCCTATCTTTTGGGCTGCGATGGAGACCTCATCCAAATAAGGAATCACCGCTTGCTTATGGGGAATAGTGACATTGACGCCTGAAAAACCCAAGGGGTGTAATCCCCTCAACGCCCCTTCCAAATTCTTAGGCTCAATGGCCAGCGGAATATAGCGACCAACTAGATTATTTTTCTCAAACCAATGGTTGTGCAACATGGGAGAACGAGAGTGCATGATGGGCCAACCAATGACGCCGGCGAGTAAAAAACGATCTACGTGACTCATAGCTTACTTTCTATCCTACGTTAAACACAACAAAATACATCGACTCACTCAACCCGCAAAATGACCCAACCAGATCAATCATCTTGCATTGAGTTTGGCGTGAAAGTGATCCCATGTTCTTTGAAATAAAACCTCGGTCCACAACTTTTCACGACAAAGGGCCATCTCCTCAGACGTGAAATGATAGGGTTCACCCAGTTGCATGGCCATGCACTGGCGCTGTGCGTTTTCTTCCATATAACTGGCCAACACAAAGGCCTCGACAATGCTTTTACCCACCGTCACAGCACCATGGGACTTCAGCAAAGCCGCACTACGGTCACCCAAGGTCTGCGCCAAGCGATCTGCCATGGGCTTGTTGTTAATGGAGTTAGGTGAATCCAAAACGGGCATGGGGTAGAGCAATGAGCCCTGTGCAAAAACTGGTGCGTAAGGCTTACCCGTCATGCTCAGGTAAGTAGACCACTTGGGGTGTGCATGAACCACCGCACTCACATCACTTCTGGCCCTATAAATTCCTGCATGCAAGTGAAACTCCAATGGCGGTTTACCATTGCCTTCAATCAATTGGCCCTGCATATCGATGGTACAAATATCTTGAACCGTTAAACGACTTCTTTGACAAGAACCAATATTAATGAGCATTCGGTCATCGCTGAGCTTGATGCTGGCGTGACCGTTGTAATCAATGATATCGGCATGCTCGAGCATGCGAATGCAGTCAACGAGTTGCTGCTTGAGCGCTAAGGTATCTTGCATGATGGATGACTCTAAAAAATGTGTATTGTTAAAAAATAGATGTACTTAGTCAGTGTTCATTTACATAGGAACACTTCTGCAAAGAAGAGTACAGACCTCACCAACCCAGTTCGTTGCGAACTTGGGTTCGCCACAAGTCCCATGCCCTGAGGCCGGCACCTTGATTGACCTCATCGGCAAGCTCACCCTCCTTAGCTGACAAAGCGGCAATGGGTTGTCCTTGTGCGAGTGCCAAACTCATGTGCTGAATACGAGCATTGACCTCAGTGTAGACAGCCCTGAAGACTGCAGTTTGAAGTGTGGGGCCACAAGCAACGCTGCCGTGAGCGCGCATCATCACCACATCCCTTGGCCCCATTACTTGGGCGAGAGCTTCTCCCTTAGGAATGTCCCCCACCAACATGTCAGTTTCACCAAATTGCTCGCTGATATCAAAAACGGGAGGCTCTTTGGCCAAAAAGGCTGCGTTATGAAACATCGCTTGCATCTTGACACGAACCAAACCAAAAGGCACCACAGAGGGAGAGTGTGAATGCACGACTGAGCCAATGTCAGGTCTTGCTTTGTAGATTTCACTATGAATGTAACGCTCTAGAAAACTTTTCCGGCCTTGATCGTTGATCGCCACGCTATCCAAGTCGTACTCCAAAATATCTTCAGGAGTGACCAGTGCAGGAGGCTTGGAGCAAGACATGAAAAAACGATTGGGATTGGTCGGGTGTCTCATGGAGACATGTCCAAAACCGTCGACCACGCCTTGACCCGCCAAAATTCGACTCGCTGCAGCCAAGTCACGTAGCAACTCCACGGACAAGGAGTCGGAAGCTTTAGGGGATGTGCTCAAAATGTCACCTCTTGATTAAATGACGACAGAAGTCATGATACCTTTTGGAAAGATATCCTCGGGCGTGAAGGGCTTGTGAGAAATACCTTGTTGATGGCAATACGTTGACATCAGCTCCCAAGTGGGACGATTGGCCTCAATCCCGTATGGGAATGTGTCACCTTGCATCAAATCCCTCATCTTGCGAGCATAAGTGGCTAGCCAAGGCAAGGGATAGCGCGAAACGGCAGGGTCAAAGAGACGCTCTAAACTGCGTCTTTTCGATTCCTCGAATGCGTTATACATGTTGCGTGCCACCCAAGGATTGGCCTCTAAAACGGAACGCTTCATTGCAATGATGTGCATGATGGGCCAAACATGGGTTTTTGCGTAATACTCCTCTTCCATCTCCAAGTAGTTGGGCAGTAATCTCTCTACATCGGGATGGCCTTCTAGGAAACACGTGGGCGGCCTAGCAATGATGGCGCAATCAATCTCTCCACTGGCCAGCATTTCACTGAGTGATTTATCACTCACACGGGTCAAATTGACCCCTTGAGGCAATTCGATTTCAACTTTCTCCATGCGTCCAGGAGCATTAGCACCTGCTTGGTACCAATGCACGTCCGTCAACTTCACGCCCATATCGTTGTGCATCCAACCACGCATATACACCGCAGCAGAGTGTGCCCATTCTGGGGATCCAATTTTCTTGCCCTTCAGGTCTGCGATGGATTTGATACCACTTTTTTTGTTGACATAAAAAGAGCTGAACCTGAATAAGCGCGAACAAATCACAGGCAAACCAATGATGTCTGTGTCCTCTCGGGTTACCTGAGCACAAAATTTAGCAAAAGACAGTTCCGATAAATCAAACTCACGATTGGCTGTGAAACGCGCGAAACATTCGTGGTGTCCCAGTGTGAGCCAATTTAAGTCAATCCCTTCCGCTTTGACGGCGCCGGTCCTGAAATCGCGAAAATGGTCATAATCAGTTGTGGCAATGGTGAGTTTCAATTGAGACACTAGGGTTTACTCCAGGGTAAAAATAGACAAACAATTAAGAAATAACAAAGAAGAACAACACAATGCTTTTAGAAAAAAATAAGAGCACAGAACTTGTCGAGTCAATTGAATCGATAGAACTTATCGTGTGAAATTCAAGTCAAATTTTATCACCCCTTGGTCTAAGTAAAGCATCCTCTTAAAAAGCTCAAATCCTTGCTAGGAGCTTTCATTTAAGATTCATGTGCCAATCTTTACGAGTGTGCCCATTTGAGTTACGCTTGGGTATTGGAAGATTTTTAAAGTCTATTCTTTTTTTCCCCAACTCATTCCATTCAAAAATGTCCTTGCACA
>DAISKH010000028.1:22649-27191 GCA_036821105.1 Limnohabitans sp. | reverse complement strand
CCACTTGGCTCACGTGCGCGTAGCCCGCCAAGGTCAATTGGTGTTTGAGTTGGGATTCATCAAGCTTTTGTCCCGTTTGGAAGTGAAAGGTGTATCCTGCTAGAAATGAGGGAGGGGCAAGCCGATAAAGCGCCGTGGTGGCGGGCATCAAAATGAGGTCGGCTTGGCCTTGGGAGATTTGCCAAAGGGTGGCGAGTCGCTCACTGATCAGGTCTTGGTGGGGAGAAAATGAGTCATACGGCAAGGTCTCCCAGTCCGGGAACAGCACGCAATGAAGCGAAGGGGAGAAGAATTGAATCTCTTCAAGCAGTCGTTGAGCGTCTTGGGCTTGTTCGGTGACCACGGCCAAGCGTTGGCCAGCGCTTTTCTCCCGATTGGCCAAGTGCGCAATCAACAAGGCGTCTGATGAGCCATGGGGCTTGGGTAGACTGAATCGTTTACTGGCAAGGAGAGTGGGCAAATGCATGAAGGCTTTCAATTCGACGAGGTCAATTACGTTCCCAAGTCAACGGCTTAAATTTAAGGGGCGGCAGACCCACAAGTGCAGAGTCAAGCCAAGAGATTTTAGAATGAGGTTCAAAAAGGAGTCGTATGGTCAGTCAGGTCAGTCAGGACAGTATGGTCAATGAGAGTCAGTACTTTTTGGTGATGCCTTGTGCTGGATCAGGCCTGAGAGCCGGAGGCGTGGTGGCCAAACAGTATCAAGACCTCCAGGGCATCCCCTTGGTGGTGAGGTCTCTCCAAGGTCTCGCCCGTGTTCCTCAACTCAAATCGGCCGTGCTCGTAGTCTCTAAAGGAGACAACTTGGCAAGCGAGGTGATGACGGCCCATGGATGTGCCCAATGGTTCGAACATTTTAACGTTCTTCATGAAGGTGGTGCCACTCGCATGGAATCGGTCCTGGCGGGCGTGAGGTCTTTGGCGAAGATGGGCGCAAAAGAAACCGACTGGGTGCTGGTGCACGATGCAGCGCGTTGTTTAATCCAACCCGAATGGGTTCAACAATTGATCCAAGCGGTGGGGGACGATGCGGTGGGTGGAATTTTGGCGTGGCCCTTAAGCGATACCCTCAAGCAAGCAACGGCCTCTGAGCCGCTTGACTGCGCCCGCATCTCAAGCACTTTGCCAAGAGCCCATAAATGGTTGGCCCAGACGCCGCAGATGTTTCGTGTGGGACCGCTTCAAAAGGCGCTTGAGCGTGCGACACATCAATTGGAGATAGAGCAACAGTCCACCTCTATGCAACACGCTGAGCCAAGTGTCACCGATGAGGCCTCGGCGATGGAGGCCCTGGGGCTTGAGCCCATGTTGGTCAAAGCCAGTGCACTCAATATCAAAGTGACTTATGCTGAGGATTTTGCGCTGGCAAGTGCGCTTTTATCCATACTTGAAGTATGAGCCCCAACCAAGGGACTGGCACAGGTCTTTTTTCTTTTATTTTTGTTTCAGAGAGATCACACCATGTTTAACCCCATGCAGCTCAGAATTGGTGAGGGCTTTGATGTCCATGCGTTGGTGCCCGATCGGGCTTTGATCTTGGGGGGAGTGCACGTGCCCCATCCTTTGGGCCTCTTAGGGCATTCGGATGCGGATGTCTTACTGCACGCTATCACCGATGCGTTACTGGGTGCGAGTGCCTTGGGGGACATTGGACAGCATTTTCCGGACACCGATGCCGCCTACTTGGGTGCAGACTCGCAGGTGTTACTTAAACTTGTGGGCGAGTTGATCAAACGCGAGGGCTTCTCCATTGTCAACATCGACAGCACCATTCACGCGCAAAGACCCAAGCTTGCGCCTCACATCTTCGGTATGCGAGACAACATCGCGAATTGCTTGGGGCTGGACATTTCTCAAGTGAACGTCAAAGCCAAAACGGCTGAGAAAATGGGACCAGTGGGTCTTGAGCAAAGCATGGAGGCGAGAGCTGTGGTGTTGCTCTATAGGGGCTGAATATTGAATGCTGAGTGTTGAGTGTTGAGTGTTGAGTGTTGAGTGTTGAGTGTTGTTCCTTCGTAATGGCAAACACCCCAAAGTTTGGATGGGCGTCTAACTTTTGGGGTGCTGTTCAAATCATGGCCTATTAGGCCAACACTGTTCTTCCAAGCCCTGTCTGAGCACATCACTGACTACTTTACTGAGCAGCCCATCCACCATCCATATTCCACGCAACACCTCGGATATTGTGGCCCGTGTCCGAGCACAAAAACACCGCCAAATCACCCAACTCGGCTGGGGTGGTGAATTGCTTGGAGGGCATTTTCTCCCCCAACAAGAGCTCGGTGGCTTTCTCAACACTCACCCCAAGCTCCTTGGCCTTGGCATCGACTTGAGCTTGAACAAGTGGGGTCAAGACCCAACCGGGACAAATGGCATTGCACGTGACCCCTGTTTGAGCCGTTTCAAGCGCCACCACTTTGGTCAGTCCAATGAGGCCGTGCTTGGCACTCACATAGGCGACCTTTTGAGGTGAGGCCACCAAGCCGTGAACTGAGGAGATGTTGATGATTCGTCCCCAGTTGGCCGCCTTCATGGCGGGCATGGCGTGGTGAATGGTGTGGTACGAGCTTGAGAGATTGATGGCAATAATGGAGTCCCACTTTTCTGGGGGAAAGTCTTCGATATTGGCCACGTGTTGTATGCCAGCGTTGTTGACCAAAATGTCCAGGCTGCCCATGGTCTTTTGAGCAAAATGAATCATGTCTTTGATCTCTTCAGCTCGGGTCATGTCGGCCGCGTGGTAGGCCACTTTCACTCCCAGAGCTTCAATTTGACGTTGGGCTGGCAAATGATCCCCAAATCCATTGAGCACAATGTTGGCGCCTTGTTCGGCCAAAGAAATGGCCAATCCCAAGCCGATGCCACTGGTCGATCCAGTGATCAAGGCGGTTCTTCCAGATAAATTGGTCTTCATGCAAGTACTCCTAGAGACGGGGTTGGTAAAAGATAACAGCAATTGAAACAATCTTAAGTGAAAATTTTCCTCTTGCAAGGCTTGAATCTCGGAGAAGAGATAAAAATTTCCACTCTCGATTCACTTTGGTATGAGTCGGTGCACCCAAGCTCGTTCAATTGCATCTTTTAGGTGCATGGGGGCTTTGAAAGTTCAGTTTAAGAGTGGTATCAATCGGAACTTCATCTGATTGGGATAGGATTGGCGCCCAAGGTGCGCTAGACTGTGGTCAAAACGATCTATACAGAGTCTAGAACCTCAATTGAACACATCAAAGGCCAACTCCGCTGAGTCACTCTTGAGTGAGAGTGATGTGTTGGAGCGTGCCCAAAATTTTGCAAGGCCTTTGATCTCGGGGGAGACATTGTCCTCGGGAGAGAACACCTGGGCGCATGCTGAGGCTGTTGCCGAATTGATAGCCTCTTTGGGGGGTGCACTGTCTTTGCAAGCGGCGTCTTATTTGGTCTATGCCTGTGAGCATTTAAATAAGCCCCAGGAGGTGATCACCAAAGCCTTTGGTGCACCTTACGCTGTCTTGGCGCTGGAGACCACGAAGCTAGTGCAGTTGCAAAAGAGCTCGCGCGCACAAGCGAGGTTGGCCGCGAAAGTGGTTGCGGGGAATGGTGGTCATGGTGTTCATGGTGTGAATGGTGGTGGTAGTGGTGGTGGTGCTGCTGGCAGTACTGGCACTGGAGGCAATGCTGGTGTGGGCGCACCCACCCCCCATTTGCCCAATCAAACTGAGGCAATTCGCCGCATGTTGATGGCTTTTTCCAAAGACTTGAGGGTGATTTTGCTCAGGTTGTCCTCTAGGCTTCAAACCCTTCGATTTTGCGCCTCGACCACCAAAACATGCGACCCCATCTTGGCCCAAGAAACCTTGAGTGTGTTTGCTCCCTTGGCCAATCGCCTAGGGATTTGGCAAATTAAATGGGAACTTGAGGATTTGGCCTTTCGGTTCTTGGAGCCTCAGACCTACAAGGAAGTTGCGAACTGGTTGGATGAAAAGCGAGCAGAGCGAGAAGACTTCATTCATGACCTTCAAGAAAAAATTCAACTCCAACTCAAAGCGCTAGGCATCGCAGGCGAAGTACAAGGGCGACCCAAACACATCTACAGCATTGTCAAAAAAATGCGTGGAAAGTCTCTGGGTTTTGATCGCATCTTTGATGTGCGAGCACTCAGAATTGTGGTCCCAACGGTGCAAGATTGTTACGCTGCACTTGACTGGGTCAATCAGCACTTTGAGCCCATCGTGCAAGAGTTTGATGACTACATTGCTCGGCCTAAGCAAAATGGCTACCAGTCTCTTCACAGCGTGGTGAGAGACAGCACGGGCCGGCCCATTGAAATTCAGATCCGAACCCAAAGCATGCACGAGCATGCCGAGTTCGGCGTGGCCGCTCATTGGGCCTACAAAGAGGCGGGGGTGAAGGGCTATCAAGGGGTGAGTGCGAGCTCCTCCTACGATGCCAAAATCGCTGTGCTCAGACAACTTTTGGCTTGGGAGCGAGAGTTGGTGGACCCAGAAGGCAAAAGCGACCCAGGTCAACCGGCGGGTGACAAAGCGCCGGGTGCTGAGCTTGATG
>DAISKH010000028.1:0-22639 GCA_036821105.1 Limnohabitans sp. | reverse complement strand
TGACCGGATTTATGTTTTGTCACCGGCAGCGGAAATTGTCGAGTTACCCCAAGGCTCAACCGCTGTTGATTTTGCCTACACCATTCACACCAATCTAGGTCACCGCTGCCGGGGTGCTCGATTGGACGGGGTCATGGTGCCTTTGAATACCCCTCTCAAAAATGGACAAACAGTTGAGGTGGTGACCGTCAAGGAAGGGGGGCCCTCGCGAGACTGGCTCAATCCTGACTTGGGATTTTTAGCCTCCGCCCGTGCCAAGGCCAAGGTGAGGGCGTGGTTCAACGCTCAAGTCATGGCCGAGACGATTCAGCGTGGTCGCGAGTCGGTAGAAAAACTCCTTCAGCGAGAGGGTAAAACTTCCATGAATTTGGAGAGTTTGGCCTCGCAACTGGGCTTCAAGTCTTCAGAGCAACTCTTTGAAGGTGTGGGTAAGGATGAGTTTTCTTTAAAGAACATCGAGCAAATCATTCATCCCGAGGTCGCCTCTCAGCCTATTGATGAACTGAGTAAGCTGAAAAAACGCTCACGAGCGGACGATCACACCAACAAAGGAGCACTGTTGGTGGTGGGCATGGATTCGCTTTTGACCCAATTGGCACGTTGCTGTAAACCCGCTCCTCCCGATGCTATTCAAGGCTTTGTGACTCGCGGTAAGGGGGTGAGCATCCATCGACAGAATTGCCCCAACTTCAAACAACTGGTCATCAAAGATGCTGACCGGGTGATTCAAGTCCAGTGGGGCCATACTCAAAGCCAAGCGTTTTATCCTGTGGATGTGGCCCTTGAGGCCTATGACCGACAAGGACTTTTGCGTGATATCTCTGAGGTCTTTGCCAAGGAGCGCATGAATGTGGTGGGTGTACAGACCCAAACCATCAAAGGGGTGGCTTGGATGACCTTCACAGTGGAGGTGCAAGACTCCTCCAAGGTCGATAAAGTGCTCAGCACTGTGAGGGAGGTTAAAGGCGTGAGAAGTGTTCGCCGAAGATGAGTGACGCACCAGTGAACTCCCGTATTCATGTCTGGGGTGATTGCCCCCCTAGTGTTGCACTGCGGTGAATTGGTCTTGGAATGGTGGGAGTATAAAAAAGAAGCGCTATAATGCTGTGGTTGCAGTCAAGAACGCATTGAACTGCTCAGATAGGCGATTAGCTCAGTTGGTTAGAGCGCTTCCTTGACATGGAAGAGGTCGTTGGTTCGAATCCAATATCGCCTACCAAATCTACCCCTTACCCCTGCGCTTAACTTCGCGTCGCGTCCCTTCCCATCCCCTCTCTTCGCAACCTTGCGAAGTTTTAAGTGAAAGACTCACGCTCAAATTTTTTAATAGGGGCATCTGTTTTTAATTGGTTCTTTGTCCAACACACACCTTAAGGAGTGCTCGGGTCTGGAAAGTCAGAAAAAGCCTAGGATTGGTATTTCTACCACTATTTGAGTAAAAGCTTCTATTGATATGCTGATGTTCGGATGATGTGTTTAATTGCTTTTGGGTACGCTTAGGTGAGGTTGATAAATGATCAATTCAAAAATGCATAGTTACCCTTAAGTTGATCCCTAAATTGACATTGAATTGATCCGTGAATTGATACTTTAATTGACCGTTAAATTAACCCCTCAGGTCTATTCCTTGATTAATACTCTGGATATCACTAGGCTTATAGGGGTAAACATAGGCTTGACGAGTTGAGAACAAGTCTCAAAATGGAAACCTTAAGGTCTGTCCCGATGCCTGAGTCAAACAGTTTCATGGAGTGAGTGTGAATTCAAAAAATCGCCTAGATTCCGTATCCGATGAAGACCCGTTGCATCGAGTTGAGTCACCAGAACTTGTTTCGAAAGCTAAAAAAAATCCTCGCAAAGGGAAAGCTGAGCAACCTGCAAGCGATGAGGGTTCAGTTGATAAGCGGGTGATTAAAAAATACCCCAATCGCAGGCTCTATGACACCTCGACCTCAAGTTACATCACCTTGTCTGAGGTCAAGGAGTTGGTCATGCAAGGTGTTGGTTTTTTGGTCATCGATGCCAAAACTCAAAAAGATTTAACCCGTGCCGTATTGCTTCAAGTCATCCTTGAGGAGGAAACAGCGGGTGCGCCCATGTTCAGTGCCAAGGTGTTGGAGAACATGATTCGGTTTTATGGTCACGCCATGCAAGCTTTCATGGGCAACTATTTAGAGCAAAACATCCAGTCTTTTGTCGACTTGCAAATGAAGATGACTCAAAACTCCAAGTCCATCTCTCCAGAATTGTGGGTGCAAGTCATGAACCTTCAAACCCCAATGCTGCAAGGCATGATGGGGAGTTATACCGAAGAGTCAAAACAGATTTTTCAAAAAATGCAAGATCAACTGCAAGAACAACTCAAGCTACAAACAGAAAAAATGGTCGAAGCTTTTAACGTCAAACTCTCACCCCGAGGTTGAGCGCGTGGAGTCAACGTAAACGAATGCTCTCGCTTTGCTCTATCCCCCGATCAATATCCAGTTTCTTCCCCCGGTTATTTTCCAGTTCATTCCTTATTTAAACCCTAATTGGGTTATGGTTTTCCGTCTCAGGTCAGGAATCATTCACCCATAAAGCTGCTTGTAAGCTTAAAGTGCCTGCAATTATGTTGTTTTCTGGTGGATAGACTCCGCAAGTTTGGGCGCAATTGAAGCGACAATATGGGCATGAATGATGCACTCACCACTGTCCAATCCCCTAAAAAAATCGGTTTTGTAAGTCTCGGTTGTCCAAAAGCGTTGACCGACTCAGAATTGATACTGACTCGACTCAATGCCCAAGGCTATGACACCAGCAAGACCTTTGATGGGGCAGACCTGGTGATAGTCAATACCTGCGGTTTTATCGATGACGCTGTCAAAGAGAGCTTGGATACCATTTCACAAGCTTTGACTGAGAACGGCCGCGTCATTGTGACGGGCTGTCTCGGCGCTCGATCTGACGACGACGGGCAGAATTTGGTCCTTAAAACCCACCCCAAAGTCTTGGCTGTCACTGGGCCACATGCCACCGATGAGGTGATGGCAAAAGTACATGAGTTTTTGCCGCAAGTGCCTCAGCCATTTCTTGATCTGACACCCCAGACAATATCGCCAGCCGGAATCAAGCTGACACCCAAGCATTACGCTTATTTGAAAATTTCTGAAGGTTGCAATCACCGTTGTACGTTTTGCATCATACCGTCCATGCGTGGTGACTTGGTCTCAAGGCCCATCGGGGATGTTTTAAGCGAAGCACAAGTTTTGTTTGAACAAGGTGTGAAGGAGTTGCTGGTCATCAGTCAAGATACCTCAGCCTATGGGGTGGACCTCAAATACCAGACTGGTTTTTGGCAAGGTCGACCGATCAAAACCAAAACTTTGGAGTTGGTGAAAGAGTTGTCTATTTTGGCCATGGAGCATGGTGCCTGGGTTCGACTTCATTACGTGTATCCCTACCCAAGCGTTGATGACTTGATGCCTTTGATGAGCACTGGTGCTGTGCTACCTTACTTGGATGTTCCCTTCCAGCACAGTCACCCAGACGTGTTGTCACGCATGAAGCGTCCCGCCAATGGAGAAAAAAACCTTGAACGTATCCAGGCCTGGCGTCGAGAATGCCCGCAATTGGTCATCAGGAGTACATTCATTGCAGGCTTTCCTGGGGAGACGGAAGCTGAATTCCAGCATTTATTGGATTTTGTCCGTGAGGCTCAGATAGACCGGGCAGGATGCTTTGCCTATAGTCCGGTCAAAGGTGCGCTGGCCAACGATATACCCGGGATGCTAAGCCAAGAGGTGCGTGAAGACAGGCGTGCTCGTTTCATGAAAGTGCAGGAGGAAGTTTCAACCCTCAAGCTTCGTTCAAGAGTTGGACAAACCATGCAGGTTTTGATTGATCACGCTCCTGGCTTAGGAAAAAATGGTGCAGTGGGTCGAAGCTACGCTGATGCGCCAGAGATCGACGGAGTCGTTCATTTATTGGCTCCCAAACGCCTGAGTCAACGTTTAAAGGTCGGTAGTTTTGTTCAGGCCTTGGTGGTTGATACACAAGGACATGATTTAATCGCACAGCCCCTATAAGAAAGTTATTCTCAATCCAGAGCCAGCGACTACATATATTTGCTGCTGACTGGGGTCTGCAAGAGTTGGCTTGAGATTGCTGATGAGTGATTGGACGCATTAAGCCCAACACTTTTTGACAAAGCTCCTGAGTTGTTTGCGGTGAGTTCATCCGTATGAACCGAATGAGCCGAATGAGCCGAATGAGCCGAATGAAGCGAACGCACCGGATGATTCATGGCTTCATACCACGTGGACGGTATAGAAATCACGACTTTTTCGAACTCATTGAATTGAGATTGGAAAAGGCTCAGGTCCACTTGCAAATGACGATTCAAATAATGATGCACATCGGATAAAAAGTTCAAGAACGCCTGAGCTTGATCGCGATTGAGTGAAGAGCTCTTAAATCTCCACTCGTTGAGATCCAAATGATAGTGAATCATTGCATGCACATGCAAAGATTTCTGCCCATAAATTGAGCTCGAATACTCTAAATATCCAACCAATTCATTGTTCAAGTGCTTGACAACTGTTAAGGCATGAGGCTTGAAAAAATGGTACTTGTTGGGCGAATAAGAGAAATTAAAGGGCGAGTCAATGTGCTGAACCATATTCATATTGTTATCTTAAAAACCTGTATTGAATGTTGACTTGAGCGAATACTCTTGGTGACCACGAAGGAGATGATCGATCAATATAAACGGTCAAAAAAGGATCAACATAAAAAATAAATAAATTAACGGCAATATTTACCACTAATTATTAAGGTGACATCAGTATTTAGAAATTACTGCCTGAGAATGAATTGAGCAAGCACAGCTAGATGAATGCAGGTTGGGAATCAATTATTGAAGAGGCATCAGGATCAAATTAAAAAAAGAATGCACTTTTAAATTGAAATATGTAACCTTCTTTAACGACTGGCCGTATTGATAAGTGTGAAGCGATGGTCTTCACTCAACTTCTTAATCAAAGGTTATATATGAAAAAATCAAATGCAGCGATGTTGGCTTTTGTGAGTGCGTTCGCAATGGCGAGTCCCGTATTACATGCAGCAGAAATGAGTCCAGTTCATTGTGCAGGAATTAATTCATGCAAAGGACTCTCGCAGTGCAAGACTGCATCAAGTGCGTGTGCTGGTCAAAATTCCTGTAAGGGCCAGGGCTGGTTACCTGCCGCTAGTGCCCAAGAGTGCATGAATAAGGGCGGTTCTGTCACTAAATAAAAATTAATAGATCAACGGCAAGGGAATGGTGTGGCATTCCCTTTGCCTGATCAAGGTAAACCAAGGAGTTGATATGCAAGGATTTGGATTGGGGCTAAGGCCGACACATTATCCAGACTTTAAGGGTCCGCATACAAAAATTAAGTGGCTTGAAGCCGTAACGGATAACTATCTGGTTCCTGGTGGAATTCCTTTGTATCACTTGAGCAAAATCAGGGAGATTTACCCAATGGCCATTCATGGAGTGGCTATGAATATTGGAAGCTACGATCCAATAGATCAACAATATCTAAAGCAAGTCAAAGCTTTGATGCAAAAAATCAAACCTGCTCTAATTTCTGATCATCTCTGTTGGACAGGTGTTGGGGGTCGAAAAATGCATGATCTCTATCCAATGCCTTACACCCAGGAGTCAATAGAGCATGTGGTGAAAAGAATTTCTATGATTCAAGATTTTCTGGGCTGTGAATTGGTCTTAGAAAATGTCTCAACCTATGTCAATAGTCCAGGTGAATTAAAAGAGTGGGAATATATCAAAGAAATTGCTCAGCTCTCTGGATGTGGATTATTGGTGGATTTGAACAATATATATGTCAACTCCAGAAATTATCAATTTAATCCTATTGAATATTTGAATGGATTGCCAGCTAACAGAATTCGGCAATTGCACTTGGCAGGTCATAGCGATATGGGCGATTTTTGTATTGATACCCATGACAAAGAGGTCTCCAACGCTGTTTGGCAACTCTACAAAGTAAGTCTAGAGCTTTGGGGCGAGAAGATTCCCTGCATGATCGAACGAGATGATGATATACCTCAACTGGATGTGTTGGTGAGTGAGATTGAGGTTGGAGAACAATTGGTTAAAGCCTTTCAACTTGAAATGGAGCTTGAAGATGCAACTCATTGACTGGCAAACACAATTTCAAAATACAGTTGTATTGGGTGGTCCCCTATGGGAGCCTACAAATCCAGTCAAAATAAATCAAGCAAAAATTAATGATCAGCGAATAAAGATTTATCAAAATGCTTATGTCCAGCGATTGACTCTTGCATTAAGAGAGAACTACACAGTCACACATTTGGCCATGGGGGACGAGGAGTTCAACTCATTGGCTACTCGGTATATCGAGATGCAACCCTCGGTGAGACCCTCCATTCGGTGGTTTGGATCCCACTTATCAAGATTTCTGATGGACCAACTCCCTTGGTCGAGATCTCCTTGGCTCAGCGAGTTGGCCAATTTGGAATGGGCACTAAGGCATAGCCAAGATGCAGAGGATTTACAAAATTGGACGATGGATGAGCTTAAAAACAAGACACCAGATGACTGGGAGGAGGAGGGTTTTTTTCTACATCCCTCAGTAACTCTCATGGAATTCAAGTGGAATTCACCTCAACTGTGGAAAAAAATAAGTACAAATGACCTGGAATTGAAGGTCTCTCCTCAGCGGTTGGTACAAAAAGTGGTCGTTTGGAGAAGTGTGGACTTGGCATGTCAGTGGAAATGCTTGTCAACACTTGAGTTTGAGTTGATCAAAGCGCTTGGAAGAAGTCACAATTTTTTTGAATCTTTCAAGCGCGTAAAGCGGAAAACAAAGCTGAAGATGGATGATTGGAATTCGTGGGCAGCCATGTGCTTGTCAACTTGGGTGCAAGATGGACTGTTGGTAAAAAAAGATCAAGATATATAAGGAAATATTTTTATGAATTCACTACAAAAACCTCTCAAACTTGATCTTTATAAGTTCAGTGAGATTGAACAAAGGATATACAGGAAGGAAATAATATTTGAATGGATTTATTCATTGTCTGAGCTCATCGTGAGAATGTACATTGCCAATGTCTTTTTTAATTCTGGCTGGGCCAAAATTCAAAACTGGAGTTCAACGATATTTTTGTTTACCGATGAATATCAAGTCCCCTTTTTAGATCCAGTTTTGGCGGCTGTTATGGCCACTGCAGGTGAACTTATGTTCCCCTTGCTGCTACTTTTGGGGATTTTTAGCAGGATTTCAGCACTTGGCTTGTTTGTGATCAATGCAGTGGCAGTCTATTCCTATTTCGGGGTATTGAAGGACTCCCCAGTAGCAATTCACGATCATTTGAATTGGGCGCTACTATTGTTGCTCTTGATGACCTCTAAGTCTGGATATTTGCATTTGGATCAGATCAAAAAAATCTATCTAAAGTTTGCTGGGAAAGATCAATGATCGCCGGTTAAAATGATGGTAATTTTTACCGCTAAATGATTTTATTGATCTCAATAAATAGGCAAATCCGATAGTATCAAGTGGTATTTAAAAATGAGGCAGAGGTGTGAACTGTAGTGGAACAATTTCAAAATATTCGGACCATGTTGCAAATTGTTGTGGCTATTCAAAACTGGGAAATTGAGAATTTACCTGAATTGGAGACAACCAGTGGGCGGTTCATTTTTCTTAACTTGTTGAGTTACTTCTCCAGTCAAACTCATCCTCTTGCAGAGTCTACCCCCCTTAAAAGTATTTACAGAACTGAGCGTATCAGTGAAAAATCAATTCGCAATAAATTAAAAGATTTTCATTCGGAAGGTTTGATTCAATTCGTATCTCTGAGTGAAGATATGAGATCAAAGTGTGCGATTCCTACAGATTTATTGATTAGAAAAATCATTAATTACGCTGAACAAATTCATTACATCATTCGTACCCATTACTATTTGGTAGATATCAATGAGCAGGCTGCAATCAATGTTAAAGAGATGCGACTCGTCGATCAAAGCCATCAAACATTGCGTCGTAATTTAGAAAATTATCTTCACAACAAGTCGTCATTGAAATTGAACAAACCAAGTGCTTTGCTCACCAAGGCTGAGCGAATGGCATTGTTTGCGTTTCAGATTTAGAGGCCAATGATTGATGATATTGATATTTGAATCAATGGTATCAATTGTCAGCTCATAAGCCCATCAAACCACTTCGGATCAAAACTACATGCTTGAGCAACTCAGGGTTCAATTGCCGAATGGTAAATTCAGTGTCAAAGGATTGCCTTATAAATTTACAAATTTGGTAGGACAGTCAAAAGTAAGGTTTCTGATCTTCATCACCACGTTGCTTTTGATGGCAATTTGGGGTGCTGCTTACTTTACTGTCAATGCTGACCAGCAATTGGTCTTGAAAAAAGGGATCTTAAATCTTCAAAACTTAACGAAAAGTTTTAAAGCCCATACCGAGCAAACGATCAGTACATCCGATCAGGTCCTGAGAATTATTAAATTTCACCGTGAGCACGGCGTAGACTTGAAGTACAAAGCGCTGAGTGATTATTTTGACCATGGCGTCATTGATACACGTTTTATCAATCAAATCGGAATCATTGACACGGCTGGTGATTATGTATTTTCAAATTTAGCAAATCCGCCTAAGGTCAATTTATCCGACCGGGAACATTTTAAAATTCATAAGGAAATTTATCCCTTTGGGGTATTTGTCAGTAAACCAGTCGTAGGAAGAGTCAGTAAAAAACTTTCTATTCAATTGACCCGTCGCATTGATGATGTCAAAGGACGTTTTGCAGGCGTCACTGTTGTTTCATTCAATCCAAACTATCTGACCGATTTCTACAAAAGTATCGATCTTGGTGGAAAGGGGGTCGTCGCACTCATTGGATTGGATGGCATACCCAGAGCAATTCAAATAGGTTCCAAAGTCATCAATTCAGATACGAACTCTGTTCTTCTCATCCCCCCTGAAGTCAGGGATAAATTGGAAGGCACGTTCATGTCCAATCAGTTGTTTGATGGTGTTCAAAGAATTTATGCCTTTGAGCGTATCTCCAATCAGCCCTTGATCAGTATCGTTGGTCAACAAGTGATAGAACTGAGTTCAGACTCCAATTGGCATAAAGCAATTTTCTACGGTATTGCCGCTTTAATTACCCTCATTACCATCGCTTTTCTAATCTCGAACATTGAATATTTGAATCGATTGGCTCTACTCAACCTGGATTTGATTAAGAGTAATCAGGAAGTCACAAAGGCCAATAAGCATAAGTCTGAATTTTTATCATCGATTTCGCATGAACTTCGAACTCCATTAAACGGCATCATTGGCTACGCTGAATATATTCATTACACGTCTAAGGAGCCTATGATCCAATTTCCGGCTCAAATTATTGACGAAAGTAGTCGCCACTTGTTGAAGTTGGTGAATACCCTCTTGGATTTAACGCAGGTTGAATCAGGTCGTATGTCCTTGCAAAATGAAGTTTTTAACTTAAGGCAAGTCATTGACGATGTTTGTCAAACTCATCGAAGTAGAACTGCAGCTAAAAAATTGATGTTTATCGTCGAGGACGATGCCAACTGTCCAGTTGAAGTTTGTCTTGATGAGTTAAATTTGAGAAGAATTCTCAATAATCTTCTCGACAATGCTATTAAATTTAGCAAGGAGGGAGGAGAAATTGTGATGTCCATCCATTATCTCAGCGACATACGATCGATCTACTTTTCGATCAAAGACAATGGTCATGGGATTCCTGAGGAGATGCACTCACATGTTTTTGAGAAATTTTGGCAAAACGAGGATTTCATCACCCGTGTCCATGGTGGTAGTGGGATGGGGTTGGCTTTGACTCAAAAATTGGTTGCTCTCATGGGTGGTGAAATTCACTTCAACTCAGCCAGTCATATTGGAAGTACCTTTTATTTCACGATCCCGTTGCAAGTCTTGGAGGAGAGATGATGAAAACTGTCTTGGTTGTAGATGATGATTTAGCCAATCGCATGTTACCTGGCCTAATTTTAGGTCGTGAGAAGTATCAGGTCAGCGAGTGTGCCGATGGCGCTCAAGCACTACAGTTGTTGTCAAGCAAGACATATGACTACATACTCCTTGATATTTCATTGCCCAAAATTAGTGGTATCGATATCTGCAGGTCCATTCGTCGCAATGAACATTTGAGAGATATAAAAATTTTCGCTTACACTGCCCACGCCATGAAAGCTCAAACCAAGGAAATTTTGTCCTCTGGGTTTGATGACATATTGATAAAACCCATCAATCGCCAAGACCTATTGAGTCTGTTCCAATATTGATTGATCTCGCTTACCACTTTAAAAATCTGGGGGCGAGTAGGTAGCCCAATAATGCTGCCAGTAAAACACCCATCGCGTACCAAATTGCGACAAAAACAAGGCTACTCTCGGGGCAATGTAAGGCATAAACCGATGTAGCCAATGCTCCGCTGGCCAGACCGATGTATCCACCAGTCGCTCGGAGGTTGACTGGCGCGAACTTTTTTGAGAGTGCGACAAGGCTTGCCATTAAAGGCAATGAAATTAGCAAAATATTCCATGGGCAACTTTTCCAGGACACCCCCAATACCATGGTCAACTTGTCTGTATCAACGGCCTGGGTATATTCTTTGATGCCGGCTATCCATAGTATTGCAAAAATCAGAACGATAGCAAGTGACTCTCTGCCCAGAGGTACACCAGGCCTGAGTATTTTATAAAAGCAATAGATTGAAAAAATAGCGGTACTCAGTGCAAAGCTTTCTTTGACCTTGAAAATAGTCTCAAAAATCGTCAAATTCAGATCATCTCTGATTCCATAAGCGAATACGATTGATAACGATACGGCTAAACCAATCACGAGATGGGTAATGACCTGACCTAGCGCGAGTGGTTTCTCCAAAGTCTCTGTATCCATGCTGAGTAATACCAGTAAATCATCAGTTTTCATCATCAAATCCTCGCGTTTTTTGAGATCAAGAGCTGAAGTCCACGGTGTATACCAACTTTGACAGCTGATTCTGACATCTTGAGCAATTCAGCGGTCTCTGTGATTGATAAGCCCTGAATCTTGACATGAACAATGGGTAAGCGATGGTGATCGGGTAGACGATTCAATAAATGGTGAAGGTCTTTGTTGATTTCGAATTGATCTGTTTCGGATGTTGCTGTGAAACCCATGTCATCATCGTATTCGTCGCTCAGGTGATCCTTGGACGCACGAAATGCATCGATCATTTTGTATTTTGCAATTGCATGCACCCAAGACGTCAAGGGATAGTCAGGGTTATAGGTGTGACGCTTTTCATGAATTGCGATGAGTGTTTCTTGCACAAGATCCTCTATGTCATTGGGTGTATTGCTCAATCTCCGGCCTATGAAGGCGCGCAAATGCCTCGTCAGCAGTTGCAGAAATTGGTGATAAACAATTTTGTCACCGGCCAAAGACTTCAGAAATAAGTCTTTGAGATGCTTTTCCTGATCGTCAAAAATTGATTTCACGTAATTAATTCGAATATTTAGTGGAAAAGGTTACAAAAATTAGAGCCAATGACAATTTCTTTAGAGAACACATAGGATCGTCTTATTTAAACATACTTATTTCTGTCAATCGCCTAGGGATGAAGTATTTCTAACGAGTGTCCCTTATCAGATGTACTCAAATCAAGTGACACATGTGAATCACGTTATTAATTCCCTCAGAACAAACTGTGCTTTCTGCACAAATGCCGGTAAAAGTTACCACTAATGATGCTGATACGAGGATATTAGTGTTACTTAATCGACAAAATCATATACATGCCATTTAGACCATATAGGCCATATTGAGTATACAGGCCATTCAATGGATGGGTCGATCAACAAAGGTCTAAAACTGGACTTCATCTTCAAAGGGACTGAGTGAATTACGACACCATGCTTCTATGGATCCGGACATTAAGGAATGACAGTGTGCTCATTTGATGGCCAGACAATAAAAAGATCATCTCTCGTGTTGGTGATCATGCTCAGTGTGTGCTTTAAAAACGCTGAAGCCTCTGACCAATTGTCGTATGGGTCTCCTGCTTTTTTAGGGGGAACATTCACCGGTAATGGCCAAATGAATTTGTCATTGGCGCTCAAAAAAATTGTCCCACAAGATGTCAAAGTGTTGTTCATGGATGTTGATCCCAATCAAATGACGAGGATGAACTATTCAAAAGCTTTTGTGTTCAATATTTTGAATGACTTTTCGAAAACCTATCACTTCAACTGGGAGTTGGTTGAAAACAAATTGATCATCATGGATCGTCCGGCCCAAGCTCGTGATGGGAGCACTCGAACACCATCCGTTGATGTGTTGCCCACGCAGGATGAGCAATATTTACCCGGTGCTCAATCTATAAAGCCCGGTGAACCAACGTCGATGAAATTGCCCATTCAAGAAGTTGAGGGCACTCAACCCCAGCAATTCTTTGATGTTCGGATTGAAGATGAGACCTTGTCATTGGCTATTCGACGATGGTCAATTGAAAGCGGCTATCAATTGGTATGGGATACAGACAAAGACTTTACGGCCATCAAAACGAGTTACAACGGATTGAATTATCTGGATGCTGTGGGCAATGTCATGCGGGACACTGGAAAAACCGACTACCCCATGCATTCCTGCATTTATACCAATAGGGTTCTCCGTGTATTGCCCTTGACCTCGCCATGTGAGCGTATTTCTGACAGGGAGGGCGCACATGACAACTAAGTACGTCTTGGGTGCCTTTTTATTGAGTTTGGCTGGTTGCGCTGTGACACCCAGGGAGGCCAACGAAATCACGCAAGAAAAAAAGAAGAACGCTGCCGATTTACTCAATCAGGCCAAAGTTCAACTGCAACAAGAAGGGTACATGACACACGTTCGAGGTAATTTTTTGGGTGATATACCCATCGATTTACCTTATTCATCCAAGTTGCCGCCCATATTTTTCCAGCGTTTAACCCTTCGCTCCCGGGGTAATAGCTTTGGTTCAATTGCACAAGCTGCTCGGAACATCAATCTCGCAACGGGTGTACCCGTGAGAGTCAACCCCGATGTTGACCTGATCGCACAGGTTCCAGTTTCCCCGGCCGCTCAATTCTCAAGTCTTGAAACATTACCAGGACAAGCTGTCGCAAGTACAGTTTCTGCCAATCGATTGATCAATATTCCTTTGGACTACGTGGGAACCTTGATCAACTACCTCAACACCATCGCAATTCAGGGGGGAGTCAATTGGGAGTGGCGAGAGGGAGGAATTTATGTGTATCGTTTGATGACTAAAACTTTTGTGGTCTCAAATATCACGACAGGCGACTATTCAGTCACTGATTCAATGAATAGGGGGGGATCCGTGACCTCTGGTTCAACCGGGGTGGTCAGTGCCACAGGTAACGGAAGTTTTACAAGTGGTTCAAGTATTTCACTGCAGGGCAGCATTTCACCCTGGAAGGCATTGTTGGCAGAGTTGACGACTTTGTTGAGCCCGCTTGGAAAGATCAGTGTCAATGATTCACTGGGCAGTGTCACAGTGACTGATAACAAAGAAAATGTCGCCAGAGTTGAGAAACTGGTGAGCCAAGAGAATTTGTCCTTTGGTAAACAAGTGGCCATTGAGGTGAGAGTCATTCAGGTGAGTCTGTCCAAGGAGTCTCAATTGGGTGTCAATTTAGGGCTGGTCTACAGCGCCTTGAACTCGACTAAAACAGCAGCCACCAGGACATTGGCTGCTGTACCACCGAGCACCACCACATCCTCATCGGCTGGAACTTTAACCTTCAGTGTGCCCGATTCGACCAGTCCCTATTCAAATTCAAATTTTTCTTTGGCGGGGTTAAACGCCTTTGGTGACATTGTTCAAGATACAGCCACGACCTTGTACACCACCAATCGTGTTCCTGTGATGTCGGGTAACTATTTAACACAAGGATTCTTGGCACAAACTACACCTGCTGTTGGCGGTGCCGTGTCTGGTGGATCGGGTGTTCCAGGACTAACGCCTGGTTCTATCACTGTAGGCACTTTTTTGAGGGTCCTGCCAACCATCAAGGACAACAATTCAATACTGGTGAACTTGTCGATGGATTTGTCATCACTTAACAAAATTGGAAATGCCACGACAGGAGAGGGGGCCACCTTACAACAAATTCAATGGGCCAATACTTCGGGCTCGAAGTCAGTGGTTAATTTATTTGTGAATCAAAACGAATCCATCGTAACAGTTGGAATCGTATCTGATGTTTTGATCAACAACGTCAACAATAGTTTTGATGGAGCTTCACGAGATTCAACGAAAAACAAAAGTATTTTCGTCTTAATCATCAAGCCCAGGGTGTTGAGGGGTGTTTGATGATTGTGATTAAACGCTCTAAGCAAAAAACTGCCATTGCCACTTCACTTCGGTGGCAGGTCATGGATCCGTTTGGCAGATCTGTTTTTGGGCATAAGCAGTTGATTGAATACGTTCGGTTGGGCGGCTATGTTGGCATTAAATTTAAAAATGGGCAGGATCACAATCTTGGTGTTTCAAAGGAAACTCAATTTGAAAAATACAAAGAGTTAAAAATTGTCAGCATCGCTAGGCAAGTGGGGATGTTCCCTGAAGTTCGTGAGCGATCCATTCTTGTTCTTTTAAACAATACGGAATCGTCTGATGGGAGTATTTTTGCCATTGGATTGATCAATGGCAACATTGTGATGGATGAATTGGTGGAAAAGAATGAGGTTGACCAAGTCATTGATGATTATCAAAAAATTAATATATTTGCTAGTACAGGTTTAGACATTGCGGGGGATGTCGTTTTATTTGATCATGTTTTGAAATTCAAATTTGATCTGGCGGCAGTCCTTGATAACAAGAAAAGTGCATTTGAATACATTGATGTTTTAAAAAATGAGTTGGTCATTTTGTATCTCATCATCTTCATTATTTTGGCACTCATTTGTGATTTTGCGTATTCACAATGGGCAAAGTATGAGCAAGAAAATCAATTGTTAATGACTTCAAGTCTTCAACTATTGAACTCTCCCGAGAACAGATATAGCAATGCAATTGATCAATTTTTGACTCAACCCGTTCTCCTCGTCAAGGACAACATTTCGCTGATTGTCAAAGAAATTAATTCTTTTCCTTATGTTTTTAAGCGATGGCAAGTCTCCTCCATTGACTGCGATCATTCCACTTGTTTGGTTCATTGGGCGTCGATCGGTGGGAGTTTTGATGAGTTTAAAAGTGCAGCATTTCCAAATTGGACCTCCATAGCCATAGATGGTCAGAGCAATAACCTCTTGGGGGACCTTAAATCTATAAAAAGTAATTTCATGATGGCTACGCGCCAAAGTACTTGGCCGCCACAAGATCAATTCCCACACATGGATGAATTTTCGTTTGAATTTGCTGATATTTTCGCAAAGCTGGGAAAAGCCGACTGGATCTCAAAATTTGAAGCCATGCATCAAGTAGGTCTTGAGCCGGCCTCTAAATCCAACGGACTGATCAAACATCCCAAGGCTTTGTTTGCATTGCCTTGGCATGTTGATGAGCAGTCATGGTGGAGTGCGCAAACGTCTTTGGAGCAATACGGAGAGTTCTGCTCCCTTGATCAATTCAAAATCACCTTTCAGAACAATTCCCCCTTATTCAGCGCCACTGGCAATTGTTATGTCAGACATTAAAAGTTATTTACTATCATTGCTTGGGGTGTACTGCTGGATGAATTCGTATTCGCAGGTTCCGAGCTCTGTCGCTTTAAAGCCGGTTACCTTGCCCCCAACTTCAATCGCAAAGAGTACTGATGAGCAGAAGTTGAGTGTTCATGATGAGCCTTATTTGTCGATTTCAGGATTGAAAGATAAAGAGACGAAGTCCGTTAACTCCCTTCGTATTCAAGCTCAACCCTCAAGCACGACGCCAGTTGCTAACCATGTGGTGTTGTCCGAGGTCATTCCGCCAGGTCTTTTGAACAATGTTGACACGATGGGACCTCGTTCTGGTCACTTTGAACTGGTTGGTTTATTTTTGAGTCCAGACAATGTGCGGGCAGAGGTTTCAATTGCTGGAAAAAGCCACTTTTATCAAGTTGGTGATTTATTGAACCAAGATTGGGTGATTGAGCTCATTGATTCAAGCGGTATTCAAGTGAGCCGTTGTAAGGCAAGACCCTCTAAATGTGAATTTAAAAGGGTGCAGTACGTAGGAGGTTTGGAGCCATGACCACCACTCTCACACCTCTCAGAGCAACGCCTCAAATCCTGAATGAAGTGTCCGATTTGGATGACTTTAAGGGGCTCGTGAGTGGGTTGCAGCCCGATAGCTCTAATCCTCCAGTGTTGGTGCTTGACCTTGGATGTGCTGAAGTTTGCTTGGTTATGCGGCCCGAGTATTTCGGAAGTGGTGGTTACTTTGGCTTGTGCTCTGTCTTAAAGAGCAATCGATTCTTGATGAGCATCAAGTCTGAATTTTTTGCAAACTCCAAACAGATGGATCAGCTGATTGAGTTGAATGAAAAAAAAGTCAATTCACGCCACCCGATTGAGGTCATCAATGAGTCCAATAAAAATATTGTTCTCTATGACGAAATCATCGCTAGGGCTTTTGAGATCAATACGACCGATGTGCATTTTGAGATCCGCCAGACTGAACGCTCCAATGTGAGACTTCGAATTGATGGAAGACTGATGATTTGGAAAGCCTTTCCCACGGAGTTGCTGCGGGGAGCGTTGTCCGCGGCTTACTCAGCTCGATCGAAAAGTGGGACCAACTCAGCGGGTGCCTTGTCGCTGGAACGGGCCATGAACACAATCACAGAAAACATGGTCAAGGGTCAGTTGGTCAATGGCCGTTTCAATGGAATTCCACTGGTCAATGGTTATGACGTTGTGATTCGGCTCTTAAAAAATGATCCGCGTGCACAAATCCCCTCCATTGAATCGTTGGGTTACACGAGTCACCATATTCAACACCAACTGTTGCCAGCGATTGCCAAAAACTCAGGAATGATGGCCATCGCAGGGTCTACGGGTTCTGGGAAATCAACCGCCCTTCGGTCCTTGATAGCCTCCTTGCCCAATTTGCATGTTTTAAAAGTTTTTGGAGTGGAAGACCCCGTTGAATATCTTAATCCCTTCATGAGTCAAATATCGATTCAGCGAAGTACCGATGAAGCCGACGAGGCGGTCAAAATGAAATTTTTATCGGCCCTTCGCTCAGTGCTTCGCATGGATCCTGATGTGTTGATGCTGGGAGAAATTCGTGACAAAGAATCGGCTTCTCTGGCCTCAGAGTTCAATCGCACGGGTCACCGTGTATTTACGACAGTTCATGGTGACGGTTGTGTGGATGTACTCACACGCTTGAATAGTCCTGAGATTGGTATCTCCGTGAGCACGCTCTCGAGCCGTAAATTTCTCTCAGCTGTGATGTACCAAAAGTTATTGCCCAAATTGTGTCCTCATTGCAAAGTTCCTGCATCAGCAATATTGGATGCATCAACGCTTGAACTCCTTTTTGAAAAATTTGGTCTCAATATCAATTTAATGTTTTGTGCCAATGATGAGGGCTGTGACGATTGCCGAGTTCAAGAGGTCGGTCTGGCCGGTACCAAGGGGCTGACTGTGGTGGCAGAAATCTTGATTCCAACACCTGAGATATTGAAGGCGATCTCTGTGTCGGATTGGGCTCTCGTTGAGCACCTGTGGAGAGGCAGTCGAACCGCACCTTTTGACAGTCCCAATATGCAGGGTAAAACCGCTTTTGAGCATGCGCTTTATCAAGCCAGCGCAGGATTGATTGATCCCCAAGACATTGAGCGTGATTTTGAGTCATTTAAGACCTATCAGGTATCAACCTTATCGATGAAAGCATTGTCCTATGTTGAGTGAAATCGAACTTTTTTTCGCCAAACGCGAATTTTTGTCTCGCCGAGGTGAGGTTTATGACCTGATTTATTCCAACTTGGAGGAACAAGGCTCACGACAAATTTCAACTTTGAGAGAGTTGTTTGCAAGGTGGGAGCAACGTGAATCCAAGCGCGGGTCTTCAATTGCTTTGGTCTACAAAAGTATTATCTATCGTCTTAACCGTGGGGGGAGTTTTTCACAAGCAATCTCTTTGTTTATTCCCATTGAGGAGGCGTTGATCATTGAAGCCGGTGATGCATCCGGGACACTCTTGGAGGCTTTGTCCTCAGCCAAGAAACAGTTCAGTAGTGACAAGGAAATCAATGGCATCGTTGCTGCAGCCATGGCCGAGCCGATGATGACCTTGCTCTCTATTTTGGCGACTTCGTTTTTTTGTGGAAGCTTTCTTTGGCCACAACTCTTGGCTGTGATTAAAGAGCGGTTTTGGCCTTGGTGGTGCTTACCGCTCATTCACTTTGAGATCGCGGTTGTGCAGTATTGGCAGATCAGCTCAATTGCGGTGATTCTTATTTTGGCTTACTACTGGACGATTCCGCGTTGGACGGGTTACGCGAGGCAATGTGTAGACCATTTGCCGCCATGGAGCTTGTATAGGGATCGTCAAGCCATCGCATGCATTGGAATACTAGCAGGGCTTTTGTCATCGGGCATGGAGCTCAGTGCTGCCCTTGAGAGAGTTGCTTCGAAGTCAACGCCTTGGATGTCTTGGCAGTTGAGAAAAATCAAGTCTCGCATGCTTTCATCGGGGGAGAACACCTTGCGGGCATTTGACAGTGGTCTTTTCTCCAGAGAGTTTGTCGACTTAATTGAAGATGCTTCTAGAAATCGCAGTTTTGACTTAACACTTCAATACTTGGGTAGTGAGGCTTTGCCCCGAGTGGTTCAAAAAGTGAAAACATTGGCCAAGACGATGGCGGCATTGATGGCTATTTTCTTTGGCTTGGTTTTTTTGTACCAAATGTCTGTTCAGCAATTGGGGATGAACGAGGCTGCGAGAAATTTCTCCAACAGTCAGACCTGACCTTGAAAGGGGATCTATGTAGAAAAAGTTTTTTTGTCATTCCATTTTTTAATTTATAAGGATATTCATCGTGAATTTATCAACTCGCTTTTCTTTTTCAAAATCTCTAAGTAATGTGTTCGCTCCAATTGACCAGAAGTCAAAGAGCTTGGCGCTCATTGCGAGTGTTGGCGGTTTGAGTGGGGGTGGATCTCAAGCCCAGTCACTTCAAAGACACCATCGGGCCAAGCTCCAAGCTCAGCTTCATGCGCAAAGGGGATACACCAACATCCAACTCGCTATTGGTGTATTAGTCTCTGTCGTAGCAGTCTTGGGTGCGATCGGCGGTTTCACTTATGTCACTCAAGCCAAAGTCAACAATCAATTGAACTATTTGGCGGATCTTAAAAACAGCACGGGTCGATTGTTTTTGCAATTGGGCTCTGCGACTGCCAGTGCTTCAAGCGCCGCCACTCTTAATACCTATGGTTTTTTCCCATCAAGCACGGTAACAGGGACTGGTGCGACTTTGAAGGTCTCCAATCAATGGGGTGGAGCGGTGACGGTGGCCCAAGGCACTGCAGGAGTTTTGGGCGACTCCATCGCCTACACGTTCACTGGAGTTCCAAACGATGCTTGTGTGGCAATTGGATTAGGTGTCGATGCAGTGGCTGATGTGGTCGCTATTAACACGGTCACGACGAAAGCCTATGGCGTAAGTACAGTCCCTGCAACTGTGACAGGCTCGACAGCGTGTGGCTCTTCACCCGCAGCAGGCCATACGTTTGTCTTCACCATCAAGGGTTGATCTTCTTTAGTCCTATCAGATCCATTGGGTTTGGTTTTATTGGTCTCTTATTAGACAGGTGGTCCGCCAATGTCCATGATCTCCATCTCCATCACGATCATTATCACCTTGATGATCACGCTGGCTTCAACCTTGACCACCACACAGTCGAGTTTGATGACCAAAGGGGCGATTGCGGCCAGTCAATTGGATGCGGTGAGTTCTGCACTTTCTAATTATGTTTCCAATAATGCCTCCACCTTGGTTGCCAATGGGGTAGTTCCCATCGGGGTCAGTAATTTGACGGTGGCCAACATCTTGTCCCCCACAATCGATGAGTTAAAGGCCATGTCTTTGTTGCCCACCACGGTGGGGTCTACGCCAGTTGTGGGCGCTGGGTATGCCGTTACTATCACCGTGCCCAGCGCTTGTACAACGGGCCTTAACGCATGTCAAATTGGCGAGTTGGTTTACTACACACAGCCCTTTTTATTGGGTAATTCAAGCACCAGTGTGGATGTGCATTTGCTGGGTTCGGCACTGTCTTCTTCAACGGGCAAACGCATTGGTTATTCGCCTCCCAGCGATTCGGGCAATATTGTGGGTCCTGGGTGGAAGGTGTCCAATCCTGTCACCTCCATGGTCAATGGGGTGACTGCCCCTCAGTCAGGCGTATTGGCAGCATTTAATTCTTTCACCTTCAACGCTTCACTGAGTTATTCATATTATTGGAAATCTCCCGTTCAAGCGCTCAGCAATTTACCTTCAAGTGGTAACACGCTTGGCGATGTTCGATTTGTGATTGGGCTCAACACCCCTTACTACTGGGGAGGGAGTAATTGGTGGGCTGTCAACTCTACGTCAAATTCTACGGTGACGCTAGGGGCCAGTGCCAGCAATGATGGATCTAACAACACCAATTTGGGGGGTAATGCGGGACTGAACTCGGGGATCTCGGTGAGTAACAACACCAATGTAGGATTTTCCTCGGGTAATGGCTCCACGGGATCCAACAACACAGTGGTGGGTGCGAGCTCGGGCTCCAATGCCAGTGGGACCAACCAAAACAATACGATTGTGGGGTATTCGTCGGCAAACAATCTGTCTGGCAGCTCCAACTTGACCATCATCGGTTCTGGGGTGACCGTGTCTGCGGGGGTGAGTAATTCGATTGCCCTGGGTAACACTCTCAATGTGAGCCAATCCAATACGGCCTATTTGGGGCCTGCCTCTATTACCAGCATGGTGAGTTTTGCTAGCTACTCCTCGGTTTCAGATCGAAGACTAAAAACCAATATTACCGATTCCCTTTATGGGCTTGACTTTATCAATCGCTTAAAGCCGGTCGAATATTCTTTGACTTCGAATGTCTCTCGGCAATTGGGTTTCATTGCCCAAGAGGTTGAAGCTTTAGATCAACACTATCCCGCCATTGTCAAACCCACACAAGCCAATCCTTACTACGCCTTGACCTATTCCACCTTTATACCTACTTTGGTGAAGGCAGTTCAGGAGTTGGATTTGAAAGTTCAAAAAATTTCATCTGCAACACTAGCCACCGACTCTGAAAAAACCAAGAGCTCTCAATCCACTCCCGGCATTGTTTTACTGGTCATGTCCGTGTTGGTGTTGATGTTAATGGGAATCATCAATGCCTTTACCCTTCAAAAGTTGAAAGCACTGAAGGACTGAATGCCATGCATTACTTGAGATTGGTGATCTATGTATTGGTCAGCACTGTGTCGATGTTGAGCGCTCAATTGAGTAGCTCCAGTGACCACCAGTTGGCCCAGGCCACGGTCGTAAGCGCGCAATTGAAAACCATTTTGAGTGGTTTTTCTTTGTACGTGATCAACAACTGGAATAACCTGGTCTTGGCAACTCCCGGGGCAATCACTTATAAGCTACCCACAGGAGCATCTCGGAACGTGGCTCATGTTTTGGCGCCAACAGCGTCTGAATTGATGTTGTTGGGTTTTTTACCCACACTCAGTTCAACGGCCACTAGCTATCCTTTGCCCACGATTGGAGGCGGATATCAAACCGCTTTGAGCTTTTTGCCAACGGGTTGCCAAGGCAATGCTTGCACCGTCGAGCTCTATGCCTGGATGACCTCACCCTTGGGGAGCAACAAATTCTTTGATATCCATTACTTTGACAGCCAATCCATGGGCGGCAACATCAGCATTGGTTACTCCATGCCAGGGACGCCTGGCGTGATCAATGGCCCCAACAACACCTGGTCTTATTCTTTGGCAGGTAACACCAATGCGGGTATAGCGATGATTCATACTTTTTTGGGGATCAATGATTTCAGCACCACTTACCCTTGTGTCTTGGTGGCTTGTTGGAAGTCGCCCTCCAACTTGGCCACTGCGTTTCCCAACCGGCTCAATACAGTGGGGGACGTTCGTCTAGAGGAAAGAACGGGGAACATGTATTTCTGGACGGGAGCCAATTGGCGCAACCTCGACACCAATTCCACCTTCACCTCCTACCTTGGGCCCCAGGCTGGCAACACGGGTTCGAACAATACCAATTTAGGGAATTCAAGTGGACAAGCACTTTATGTATCACCTTAATATGGATAGGCGACTGATGATGCGTTGGATGATCAATTGTGGCTTGTGGATTACTTTGCCCTGTGTTGCTCAACAGTCACCCACTTGTATTATTCAACTCACGGGATCGGGGAGCTATGTATTTCAATATGTCTGGGGTAGCAATATCACCGGTAGTTCTGGATCACTTTCCTCTACACCTGCCTCACTTGGAAGTGGTTGTGGGTCACTGAGTTATTCGAGCGGCAACTATGCTTGGCAACCTACAGTGGGTGGAAGTATCCAGTATTTGCTTGCTGGCGCAGGGGGGGCG
>DAISKH010000027.1:0-27436 GCA_036821105.1 Limnohabitans sp. | reverse complement strand
CCCTTGGGGATGGCCTCTAAGGTACTGTTTGAATAGGATTATTTATGAAACTAAAGCGTCTCTCTCTGTCAGTTATTGCTGCGTGTGCAGTCATGACGTTCACAGCATATTGCCAAGCACAAACAGTAAAAATTGGTTTTTTGAGTACCTTTAGTGGTCCTGGTGCGGCTCAAGGCGATCAATTGGACAAAGGCGTCAAGCTTTACATGAAGCTCAACGGTGACAAGTTACCCCCAGGCGTAAAAGTTGAAGTGATCACTCGCGATGATACGGGTGCTGTGCCTGATGTGGCCAAAAGAGTGGCTCAAGAGTTGATCGTACGTGATAAGGTCGATTTTTTAACGGGGTTTGTTTGGACCCCCAATATGGCCGCTATCGCGCCCTTGACAACAGAGGCCAAGGTACCTTATGTCAGCATGAATGCTGCTGGTGCACGCATTATGAACAATGCGCCCTATATGGCAAGGGTCTCTTTTACGATTTGGCAGTCTGCTTATCCATTAGGTCAATGGGCGGCTAAAAAATACAAAAAAGCGTACACAGCGGTCACAGATTTTGCACCAGGACATGAGGCCGAGGAGGGCTTTATCAAGGGATTTAAAGAAGGTGGTGGCGAAATTCTTGGAAGTGTTCGGATTCCTTTTGCCAACCCAGATTTTGTTCCGTTTATGCAGCGAATCAAGGATGCTAAGCCAGACGTCATTTTTGGTTTCAATCCTGCTGGTAAATCGGCCACTGGCATGATGAAGGCCTATTCAGATTTGGATTTACCCAAGGCAGGCATCAAATACATTGGAACAGGCGATATTGTGACTGACGAGGAACTTCAGGGCATGGGCGATGTAGCTCTGGGCGTCACGACTGTCCATCATTATTCGGCTGCCTCGGATCGACCTGCCAACAAAGCATTTGTTGCCGCCTATAAGAAAGAATTTGGTGAAAATTTAAATCCTGGTTTCATGGTCGTGGGTGCATGGGATGCAATGGATGCAATTTTTCACGTCATCAAGGAGCAAAATGGGAAAGTTGATCCTGATAAATCCATGGAATTGCTTAAAAAGTGGAAAAGTACCAATAGTCCAAGAGGCAACGTTTCCATCGACCCAGAAACAAGAGACGTGATCAATCCTGAATATTTGCGTGAAGTTCGTAAAGTTGGTGGTAAGTTGGCCAATGTGGAGATTGAAACCATCAGTGCAGGCATCAAAGACCCGATGAAAGAGTCTGATAAGAAAAAATGATGTCTTCAAAAAGTGAGTGTGTGGCGTGCTAATTTTTAGTGGGCAAGCCATTTGATGGATGTCATCATCTCCTCTCTAATTAGTGTCCTTTTCCATGGACTGGCCTATGGGATGATTCTTTATGTCATCTCCGTAGGACTTTCTGTGACCATGGGCCTCATGGGGTTTACCAATCTCGCACATGGTGTTTTTGCCATGGCGGGTGGATACGTGTTGGTCACCGCCCTCGCTAGATTCAACACGCCATTTCCCATAGCGCTGATATTGTCATTTGTCTTGGTGGCGGTGATCAGTATTGTTCTAGAGCGCTGGCTTTATTCAAGACTCTATGGGGCACCAGAGCTTGAGCAGGTTCTCTTGACTATTGGGATTATCTATATCGCTGTGGCGTCTGCGCGGTTGATTTTTGGGACACTACAGTTACCCGTTATGTTGCCAGATTATTTGAAAGGGCAAATTTCTTTTGGTGCAAGAGATTTTCCAGCCTATCGTGTCTTTCTCATTATTTTTTCGTCTTTCATGATCACTGGCTTGTGGTTTGGACTAGAGAAAACGATTTGGGGTGCGATGGTTCGTGCTGCAGTTGACAACCGCCAGATGGCTCAATCCATTGGAATCAATACAAAGAAATTGTTTACGATTACCTTCGCCCTTGGGAGTGGATTGGCCGGTCTAGGTGGTGCATTGGGGGCAGAGATTGTGGCTATCCAACCAACTTATCCCTTCGAGCAATTGGTCTATTTCTTGATCGTGGTATCCGTTGGGGGATTGGGTAGCTTAAGAGGCCCATTTGTCGCGGCCATGTTGATTGGTATCAGTGATACTGCTTGTAAGTATTGGTTGCCAGAAATGGGTTCTTTCTTCATTTATTTGGCAACCATTGGCCTTTTGTTGTGGCGGCCCATGGGTTTGTTTGGAAAGCGCACATGAGTCAACTCATTGGATTTCAAGCGAGCCCCAAGCTCAGGTACTCAGAATTCATCCCCTGGGTTGCTGCGTTATTGGTGTTTTTCTTTCTCCCAGAATATTTATCCCTGGGAGCTAGAGTTTGGACCTACATATTGTTTGCACTGTCCTTAGACCTCATCGTGGGTTACTCAGGAATTATCACCCTAGGACATTCTGCATTTTTTGGCGTTGGTGCCTATGTTTGTGGTATTTTGGCGGCGAAGCTCGGTGTGTCTGAGCCCTTGGAGCTTTTAATTGTGAGTGGATTATCAGCAGGCTTATTGGGTCTGCTCACGGGAGCCGTCATATTGCGGACCACAAAACTCACCCAATTGATGTTGACGTTGGCAATTGCTGCGCTTTGCTTGGAGGTTGCCAACAAAGCGACTTCGATCACAGGAGGTGCCGATGGCTTGTCAGGTGTTTCTATCGCACCTGTGCTTGGGATGTTCAGATTTGATTTGTATGGCAAAACCGCTTATTTGTGGAGTTTGTCCATGACTTTCATTGGTTGGTGGGTCATTCGAAGAATCATCTATTCACCTTTGGGTGTGTCAATGGTTGGGATTCGCGAAAATTCTGCCCGTATGCTGGCTGTGGGTGTGAATGTGTATGCTCGTCAACTCAAAATTTATACTTTTGCGGCGTTCGTGGCTGGCATTGCCGGTGCGATGCTTACCCAAACGAATCAATTCGTGGGCTTGAATGTTTTGGGGTTTGAGCCATCTGGAGAGTTGTTGGTCATGTTGATTTTAGGTGGGGTGGGAAGAATTTACGGGGCTTTTGTCGGTCCATTTATTTTCATCATTGCACAAGACTATTTGGCAAAACAGTTTCCTGAATATTGGAATTTTGGTATCGGTGTTTTACTGATTGTTGTCGTCCTTTACGCCAGAGGCGGAATCTTGGGTTTGATTGATCAAATCCAATCCCATTATGCGAAGAAGCACTGAATGACACTAGCATTGGAAACTCAAGGGTTGTGTTTGAGCTTTGGGGCTCTGAAGGTCGCTGTTGATATCAACTTTGAGTTAAAAAAGGGTGCTCGGCACGCCCTGATTGGACCCAATGGTGCGGGTAAAACCACATTCGTTAATTTGTTGACTGGACGTCTCAAGCCAAGTGCTGGAGAGGTCTTCATGGACGGAGATGTGGTGACTCATTTGTCTCAAGCACAGAGAGTCAATAAAGGCTTAGGGAGAACGTTTCAGATCAATACGCTGTTCAATAAGATGACGGTTCTTGACAACATTGCTCTTGGAATTGCTGAAAGAGAAGGGTTGTCGTCCTCGTTTTGGCAACCTGCCAATAAAAATAAAAATTTGATTGACGAGTCCTATTCATTTCTTGAATTGCTGGGTATTCATCAAGACTCAAACCAGATCGTTAAAGATTTGCCTTATGGCAAACAACGACTTGTTGAAATTGCCGTTGCGTTGGGTTTGAAGCCGAAAGTCTTGCTCCTTGATGAACCTGCCGCCGGTGTACCCTCGATGGAAACGGACAAGATATTGAGTGCGCTTGATTCATTGCCCAAAGACATGGCCATTATGATCATTGAGCATGATATGGATTTGGTCTTTAAGTTTGCCAATGAGATTACTGTATTGGTTCAAGGTGAGGTGTTATGCCAAGGTTCACCCAATGAAATTGCCAATGACAAAAGAGTTCATCAAGTCTATCTTGGAGAGCCCCATGTCTAACTCTAACAGTTCGCCTTTATTGACTGTTGAAAATTTGTACTCCGGGTATGGGGACACTCAAGTTATTGAAGGGGTAAGTTTTTCTATTCAGGAGCGTGGCTCCCTGGCAGTTCTTGGTCGCAATGGTGTAGGTAAAACGACGTTATTGTCTACCCTGATGGGGCACACGACGATGAAATCGGGTGCCATCACTTATCGAGGTCAGAGAATTGAGCATTTGCCACCCCATGCACGTTCACAATTGGGAATAGGCTATGTGCCGCAAACCAGGGATATTTTTGCCTCATTGAATGTGGAAGAAAATTTGTTGGTTGCTCAGCGTAAAGGCCCATGGACTCTAAAGCGGGTGTACGAGCTATTTCCTCGTCTGCAAGAGAGAAGAGAAAACATGGGCAATCAGCTCTCGGGTGGAGAGCAACAAATGCTGGCCATCGCCCGCTCACTCATGACGAATCCGGAAATACTTTTACTCGATGAGCCAATGGAGGGCTTGGCGCCTGTCATCGTTGAAATGCTTTTGACTGTCCTTAGAAAACTCATCACCGAGGAGGCTTTAACGGTTATTTTGGTTGAGCAGTCCATGAAGTTGGCTCTTGGTGTTACCCAAGAGGTGATGGTCCTCAATAGAGGAATGGTCTCTCATCAAGGTCTGAGTGAGGATTTATTGAGAGATGATGAGTTGCTGGCGCAGTTGGTGATAGCACATTGAGCTCAGCCATCTGAAGATTAAATACGCTAGGTGTGCTCATTGTTTTTTGAGCCAAAAAACTCATACGATTTAAATATTGGTCTATTGTTATAGGGGAAACCCATAACCACTATTGATGTAAAGACAGACCTAAAAATACCCACTGAGAGTTATGATCATTGGCTTCTTGAGGACCATTTAAACTCTGCGAGGTGGTGGTATGGAATCCAATTGTAGTCGAGACGAACAACGCCGCCAACTGATCAGGTGGCTCGCTGGCAGTCCTTTGCTTGGGTTAGCGGGCCCAAGTTCGCTCTTTGCTCAAGAATTGGGTAGGCGCCCTGACCCTATGGTCTGGACATCGAACACGAATATTGATGATTTGATCAAAAGCCCTGCAGAAGCCATCAACGTGTTCGATTTTGAACCGGTTGCTTTTAAAAATGTACCTCGTGCACATTTTGGCTATATGGCCTCAGGCATTGACGACGAAGTCACCTTGCGTGCGAATCGCCAAGGGTTCTTGAAGTATCAGTTAAGACCAAGAAGGCTTCGTGACGTAAGCTCAATCGACACGAGCATCACACTTTTGGGCGCTAAATGGAAAACGCCAATCATCATGGCTCCAACGGGTGGGAACAAGGCCTACGATCCTGAAGGTGAGTTAGCGGTGTGTCGGGCTGCTAAAAATGGCGGCTACTTGAATGTTCTCTCCAGTGCTGCTTCCACTTCAATTGAAGATGCAATCGAAGCAAGGCAAGGCGATGTTTGGTATCAGTTGTACGCCACTTCAAGTCTAGAGGTGGCAAAAAAGGTTGTCACACGTGTGTCACGTGCTGGAGCGCCCGTTTTAGAAATTACCATCGATCGAAATGGGGGGCGAAATCAAGAGACCTTTTTCCGATTGAGAAAGCAAGATCCACGGACATGCTCCACTTGTCATGTCAATGGCCCAGGAACCGCTCAAGAGCGTCCCAATTTTGATGGTATTGACATGACAAATGTCAAAAGTATGCAATCATCAAATATGACTTGGGATTTCATCAAGCAAATGCGAGATACCACGAAGATGAAAATCGTTCTTAAAGGTATCTTGACTGCTGAAGATGCTTTATTGTGTTTGAAGTATGGTGTGGATGCAATTCACGTCTCCAATCATGGCGGACGAAGCGAGGACGGTGGACGTGGTGCAATTGAGTGTTTACCGGAAATTGCACGGGTGGCGAGAGGAAAAATCCCCATCATTTTTGACAGCGGTGTTCGCCGGGGCAGTGATATTTTTAAAGCCATGAGCTTGGGTGCCAATGCCGTATGTATTGGACGACCTTATTTGTGGGGATTGGGTGCATTTGGGCAGCCAGGCGTAGAGAAGGTTTTGCAGATATTGAAGACCGAATTTGAGGGCATCATGCAACAAATGGGAGCATCAAAAGTTGCTGATATTGTTCCAAGCATGGTGATCAAGGGATGAAAAAATGCGCTTAGTTTTTTCATTGGTGCTCTTTCTGCTTTTTAATTCTTATGCCTTGGGTGCTGAATCCATCAAGGTGCTGACAGCAGGAACTTTTAAGCAAGTGCTAGTTGAGTTGTCGTCTGAGTTTCATGAACAATTCAAGGTAGATGTTCAAATTGAAAATGAAACTGCTGGCGTACTTTTAAAAAAAATTGCCGCAGGAGAGAATTTTGATGTGGTGGTTTTAACGCCCAGCGCCCTCAAAGACATCTCCGTTTCTCAAAAAATTGATTCAACCAGTATTCACCCACTGGGTCGAGTCGGTATTGCTGTCGCCGTGAAAAACGGACATGCTCTTCCCAAAATAGGCAGCGTTGGTGACTTTTTTAAGACCCTGATGGAGATTAAAAATGTGGCCTACATTGATCCCGCAAGCGGTGGGTCCAGTGGAATCTATTTAGAAGGCCTTTTTCGGCAAAAGGGTCTATTGGAGCAAATTCGTGGTAAGGCCATATTAGTGCACGGCGGTTTAGTCGCTGAAAAATTAGTCACTGGCGAGGCAGAGTTGGCCATACATCAAAAAAGTGAGCTATTACAAGTTCCTGGTATTACGATTGTGGGACCACTTCCAGATGAAATTCAGAACTACACAGACTACAGTGTGGCTCTGAGTCGAACATCACAAGAAAATAAGAATGCTCAATTATTTCTTCAGATGCTCGTGTCAAATAAAAGCAAAGACGTGTACAAGTCACGTGGAATTGATGTGTCCGAATGAAAAGTGTTAAATGCCTCTTTATATTGTCTGTGGTTTTGCTGCAGTCATGTGCTTCAACTGGAACTCGTTACAACACGGATTTGAAAATTCCACAGCTAATGGAGTGGGTGGTGGATCCCGCAGCCGATGCTATATTTGATTCAGTCGGCTGGGTGAGTAACGAAAACGGAATGACAGAAAAATCACCCAAAACAGATGAGGAATGGGATCAATTGAAAAATCAAGCAGCTATCTTGATAGAAAGCGGTAATTTACTCATGCTTGATGGTCGCGCCCTAGACAAAGGGGATTGGTTTAAATTTGCCCGTGCTTTGAGCGCTGCAGGCCAAAAAACTCTTGATTCGATCATTGCACATGATAAGGAGGAGCTATTTAAAAACGGTTCAATGATGGACACAGTTTGTGAGAATTGTCACCTTAAATATGCTTATCCACAATGATCGATACTCTTCAATATTTTAAGCTGAAGTGCTCGGATTTTTTGTGAGCGCTTTAACAGATTAACAATGTATTTATGAATAATGCTTCGCTCTTAGAATTTTGTAATTGGCTTGAAGAAACTGATCTCAGTCAAGCCATACAAGTCAATAATTGGATTGTGCCACTCGTGCAGATTCTCCATATATTTGCTGTGTGTGCAGTCAGTGCCTCTCTACTTTTGGTATGTCTGAAAATTTTTAATCGTTTCATGGTGGGAAAAACTCTTAACCATACCATTGCTCGATTTGAAGCTGTGATTGCCCCTGCTTTGGTGGTTTTACTTCTTACGGGTACGGTGTTGATCATTGGTGAGCCATCCCGCTCTTTGGCCAATTGGGTATTTCAGCTCAAAATGGTATTGCTTTTGAGTTCAATTGTATTTTTTTATTGGATTAAAAAAATATCTGTAGATGAGCAGTACGTGGACTCATCGACATCTTCCATTTCTATTGTCAATGAAAAAAGCTTGGCGTTTGTACTTTTGATCAATTTGATTTTGATCATTTTTGCAGGCCGCTGGATTGCTTACACTTAAAAATGCAATATTTAGACACTCTTTTCAGGGCTCTGCACGACTCTAACTTGGCCAACAATGTTCGTGAAAACGAATTATTGTTTCCTTGGATCGAGAGTTGTCATATTTTGACAGTTTCTTGGGTGATGGGTTCTATCGCCTACGTGGACTTGAGAATATTGGGGTTGTTTGGGCTTGATGAAAATGTTGATTCATTCAATAAAAATATTTTGCCCATAACTTGGATAGCATTTTTCCTCTCTTGCGTGACGGGCATCATTTTGTTCGCTTCCAATGCTTTGAACTATTCCAATAATATATATTTTCAAATCAAGATGGTCATGTTGGTTTTGATTGGGGTCAATATGACTTTATATCAATTCATTTTTAAGAAAAAAAATGATCCACTTGAGAATCTTGCGTTTGAGATCTCGCACATCCAAAGTACAAAGGCGTTTTGTTTGATCTCGCTTATTTGCTGGTTGATTGTGGTGGTCATGGGTCGTTTGATTGGTTTTACACTAGAGTTAACGCTTTCATAAAAATTAACGGGGAAAGTACACATGATAGATTGTTCACTTAGACGCTTTCAAATCAATATAAATCTTGGTTTGATGTTGGCAATGTTTTTTTGTAGTCTTTTTGCAAGAGCAGCAAGCGTTGACAAGTACGATCCGCCTACGCTCAAGGACTGGACCAACATTGCCGCTCTACCCGACTGGTCTGGTTCTTGGAATCCGAAAATTACCGACCAAGATATGCAGCAAAAAACCAATCCACCTCCCTGGAATGCAAGGTCGGCAGCGACCATCAAATTCCAATACGCAGAGGAAGCTGCTGGTAGGCCCACGCCTTTGTTTGTGAACTGTTTACCCGAAGGCATGCCGTCTTGGATGCTGATCTCTCACAACGCAATGGAGATCTTGTTCACGCCGGGTCGTGTTACTTTACTGGGTGAATCCGATGGCAATAGAATTCGGCGAATTTATACCGATGGGCGCAAACACCCAGATGATCCAGATCCGACTCTTCATGGCCACTCGATTGGTCACTGGGAGGGAGATACATTGGTCGTGGACACGGTAGGAATTATTCCCCAGTCCTTGCTGGCAGTTTCTGAGGCTGAAGGGGTACCCAGCAATGGGGATATGAGAGTGGTGGAGAGAATTCACCTACAAGGGCCAGATATTTTGGCAGATGATTTGGAAATATTTGCACCCAATGTACTTACCAAGCCTTGGAAAACAACTCGTTTATTTTTTAGACAGCGTGCCAAAAAATACGATATTGTTGAAGGCATTTGCTTAGAAGGATCCTATATCCCTAAAATTGACAAAAACGGGGACGCTGTTTACGAACAAATTCAATATGACGTTGGTGGCAATAGAACAGTCACCAATAAATAAGACAACGACATTCAAGGAAATTTAAAAATGATTACATTTAAAGCAACTAAACGCAACTTGTTGAAATTGGTGTTTTTGACCAGTCTCATGGGCACAGTTCCTTCATTTGCTCATCACTCGACCACTATGTTTGATCACAATAAAAGTGTGGTTTTGAATGGTGTTGTCAAAGAGGTTCAATGGACCAATCCTCATGTCGGTATCTTTGTCACAGGTGCAACACAACCCAATGAAGAGCCAGCGGTGTGGCTCATGGAGATGACCAGTCCTGGCAATTTGGTGCGCGATGGCTGGAAGAGAACATCCATCAAGGCGGGAGATAAGGTTGAAGTCTCATTTAGCCCTTTGCGAAATGGAAGTAAAGGTGGTGCTCTGAAAAAAATCACCCTGATCGATACGGGTGAGTCCTTCACTACCAACATTCGATCAGCAGAACGAGCCAATTTGGAGTAATCGTCACTTATTGTTACCAAGGTGGGCTAGACTCCTTATTTGAGCTCCCATCCTTGTTTGATTCAAGCGCTTTGACCTTGGGCTTGAAGGGTAAGATACGCCAATTGGCTTTTTCACTGAAGTTGCTTCAGTGTTTTTTTGCTAGAGGGTGGCCCAATTTATATTATGGGTCACTCAAATCATTACACATTGCAATCGCCCTGAACTCATCAGCATTTTTTAATCAAGTTAAAGTTGATGCTTGACTTAAGTGTTCATCTCAAGACGGTGCTTAAAAGTTACAATCTTGTTGTCGATTGATCAATGTATGCTGGCTTGCTCGCTTGATTGAGCGTTTGCTAGTTATTTTGAAACCCCACATTGATATCTTCTAGAAAGCAACCCATCTCACTTGATGGGACTTGGTTTGACAGTGTTATTTAAATACAGTACCGTTTAATTTGAGATTGATGTGATTTGGAGAACCCATGACATTGTTGACGAATTTGAGAGCCGTTTTAGCCATTTGCACTTTAATAGGTACTGCGTTACCGTCCTTTGCAGCCGAGAACAATTATCCCAACAAGCCTTTGAAGATGATTGTTCCTTATGAGCCTGGGGGTGGGGTTGACATCATGGGCAGACTATTGGCTAGGCATTTGTCTACGACCTTGGGTCAATCCATTTTCATCGACAACAAGCCTGGTGGAGGAGGCGTGGTGGGTACACAAGCGCTGGTGAACGCCGCTCCCGATGGTTACACCATCATTTTGGCTTCAACTTCACCCATTGTGGTCGCACCTTTTTTGGTCAAGAAATTGACATACAACCCTCAAAAAGACTTGATCCCTGTAAGCCTTGTGGCCAACAATCCTGCGATTCTTTTGGTTGAGCCCAATTCGCCGTTTAATAACTTGGCACAAATTATTGCTAAAGCAAAGGCAGAGCCTGGGCAGCTGACCTTCTCCTCTTCTGGAATTGGCGGAACTGGCCATTTGTCTGCTCAGTTGTTAAAGTTATTGGCAGATGTTGACTTGCGTCACATTGCTTATAAAGGAACTGGACCGGCTACGATGGCTTTGATGAGCAATCAAGTTGATTTGTCCTTTACGGACTTATTGGCTGGGATGAAGTTTGCTAAAAACGGACAGCTCAAAGCGATTGCGGTGACGTCTGCTGAGAGATTGCCCATGTTGCCTCAAGTACCCACAATGTCTGAGACTGTACCTGGCTATGTTGCAGGTGTTTGGTATGGGGTTTTTGTGCCCAATAAAACTGCGCCGGAGATTGTCAATGCTTTGAACCAAGCCATCGCAAAAACACTCAAATCTTCTGAGATGGTCAATGCTCTAGGGCAAGATGGAGTGACCCCTTTGGGGACTTCACCGGAGAGTTTTAAAAAGTTCATTGCCGAGGAAACCGAACGCTGGGGCTCTGTGATCCGCAAAACGCATGTTGAAAGTGAGTAAAACATCAAGCGCACTGTCACAAGTACACAGTGCGCATTGACTCGTCAGCTTATTAATTTCTGATATCTTGAATGAACCACTCCAAAGGCAGTTGCATACCCAGACCTTTCTCTTTGGCTTTTTTGTAGACTAAGCCACCCACGGATGAGAACTGAACTCCCCAGTTGCCAACGGTGTAATAAAAAGTGATGTCTGATTCGTTGCGTCTTCCTGCGGCTTTTCCCGAAATTACATCGGTGTAAGTGGGCCAAAGTTCAGTTTGGATACGTTGATGCTTGGCTTTGGGTAATCGCTCTTGCTCCTTGGCTGTCCCTCCCACAAAAGCACCAGGACTGCCAGAGATGCCTTTTCTGAAAACTGAGGTTTCAGCCATGGGCAAATCTTCTCGGCCTTGTTGAATTCTGACATCAAAGCGTTCAACCACCTCGGGGCTCAATTCGCGCGGTGTTAGAACAACCACATGCATTCCAGGCTCAAGCCATTGAGGCTCAAGAACTGGAGTCATGCTGTCAGTGCAGGTGGCCACGATATCCACACCCCTGACGGCTTCTTGTGGGCTGTCAACAGCTTGAACCTCAATGTGAAAACGAGTTTGCATCTCTAAAGCGAATTTAGACCGATTCTCCAGTGAACGGCTATATACCTTCACTTTTTTAATATCACGTACACACGCAATGGCTTCAAAAAATGTTCTCGCCATGCCACCAGACCCAATCATGCCTACTGTGCTTGAGTTTTTCCGAGATAGAAGATTGGTACCAATCCCCGCTGCTCCACCCACTCGCATGTGCTGTAAATGGCCATCGTTCATGATCGCCAGGGGTTGCCCGTTTTGGGTGCTGTAGAGAAAAACCAAGCCACAATAAGTGCCGGGTTCAATGCAGTATTTTTGCTCGGACCCGCCAGTGGCGAGGTCCTTGGGCCACACCAAGATATCAGATTTCAATCTCACCGCAAATATGCCATCGTTGGCTCCTTCCACCGAGCCCCAGCGGTAGTAGCCATCCTCGCGCTCGCAAGGTACATACATATCAAGTCGCGGACGGCCGACGGCTTGACCTGTTAAAAGCTCTCCGAAGGCTTTTTCTTGTGCTGCAATGCACTCTTTCATGGTGAGAACTTGCTCGACCACTTTGTTGTCAATCAATAACATGGGGCTTTCCTTGGGGAAGATCAATTCAAGCAGATTTTAGTCTTTAAGTTCTGGTTGAATCTTGCTCTGCACCACAGGCCTTGCCTTTTTAAGTGACCCTGAACTTCGCAACTTGGGTCTAGTGCAAAGGGCATGATAAGCACTTCAAAGTGCTCTTCTGGTGAAAATAAGGAGAGGGTAGGATGGTTGAGCAAAAAGGGTACAAAAATATCACTCAAAAACTGTGCTGGCGAAGAGTTCATTCACCGTGTCAGTTGGCCGCAGATGGTCTATGCGTTTGAGAAAAGCGTCAATTTGATCTGAGCGAAGGCGCCTAGCATTCAATTGTCGAAATTTATCCATCACCTCTTGGGTGCTCATTGGATTCAAGGGGTGACCTAATGCGCGGTTGATCTGAGCTCGGTAAGTTTGGCCACTCTGCGTTTTGATCTCCATCACACATGGCGTCGACTCAGGAAAAGATGCGCTCAGCAAAGGATCCTCCTGAATCACAATTCGTTGTGCGAGAGCAAGGATTTGGGGATCCTGAAGCCTTGCGGGCTCATAGATACCGAGGCTGAAAGCGCCATCAATCAACACAGCAGCCACACTCCAAGGCATGCTGTGATCCGCTGTTTCTCGAGTAAGGGGTCGCCATTTTTCTTGACCACTGCCCACCTCTTGAAGAGCGAATTGATATGTGCTGATTGTCACCGATTCAATGGTTTGATCGCCAACCTCGCGAGCAAGTTCAATGGCTGCCATGATGGGTGTCTGACAGTGGTATTCGCACACAAAATACTTCATATGGGCGAGCTGAAAAGGTGAATTCAATGCAGGCAATGGATTGGTGGTGTCGAGTTCCGGCCAGTGGGTCAACCCCCATAAGCCTCTCTCACCCTCAAAGGGCGCAGAGGGGGCAGTCATTCCTAGGCTTGCCAAGCGAGCTGCAAAAACCCCTTGTTTTGCGGCATACCCGGATGCAGCCGATTTCCACATGCTGAGTGCCCCGCTTCTGGCCACGCCAAGTGAGAGGCTTGAGCTCACCACCATGGACAATGCATGCGCCATGGACTGCTCATCGAGCCCTAATAAGTGAGCCCCGCCTAGGGCACTGGCAAAACTGACATAACAAGTGTTGTCCAGTCCGTGATTTCTTAATGCGCTGGCTTTAAAAAAACGCCAATAAAAATCATAAGCCACGCTCAAAGACGCACAAAGCTCATCAAGGCTGCTACCATGCTCTTGCCCCAAGGCCAATAATGCAGCCCAGCAATCGCTAGGATGTCCTCCACCACCTGGATAGGTATCCGCTCCGTCTAGACACCGGATCATCACGCCATTGGTGAATGCAGCCATCTCATCTTGCGTGGTAAGGGATGTGCCAATCAGTTGACATGGCCCTAAATAGCTTCCAGTTTGAACCATTTGTTTGGCGATCAAATAAGCCCTTTGATCCATGGCTGCCAAAGCCACGCCAGCCACGTCAATCCATCGGCGTTTGAATTCTTCAAACACACTAGGACCCGTGTTTTGGTGGGCTTGCGAGTGGTAGAACTTGACAATGGTGTTGAGAGTATTGTCCATTGAAGTGAAAGGTAGCCACGATTTTTGGGCGTGGACCTCTGAACTCCTCGTTTGAGTGAAAGATTGGGTTGATCCAGTTTAATACCTTTTCTACCCGGTATGACAGTGGTGATACTTTAGGGGTAATCCATAGGCAAACGGAGTGACTGTATAAGTCTTGAGAACATAAAATTGGGGCTACCGCTGGCGCTGTCTTGAATGCACGAGATGGCCACAATCTGAGCACGGTAGCTCGATTTTTATTTTTTGAAGATTTTCTATGCGAACACCCCCCTCGATCAAGGTTGTGCTGATTGCGAGCAGCCTTCTTTTTTGTGAGTCAATGATGGCTCAATCTGTAGCACCTGAGGCGACACCCTCCGTGAGCGCTCCATCTGGTCGAGAATTACTCCAAAGTAAGTGTGGCCAGTGTCACACTGATTCCATGTGGCGTGATCAAAGACAAGACTCGAAAGCGTGGGAAGCAACGCTATACCGCATGATGGGGCGAGGGGCAGTTTGGAGCGCTGACGATATTGTCTCCATGGCTGGTTTCTTGGGCACTGAGTTCGGTCCACAAGTACCCAAAGCCAAGCGTTGATCACTGACCAGGGTCAGTGAATCATCCATTTCGGCTTGAACATATTTATAAACAGTTAAGGTGAACCCATGAGAGAACTGGTCGGTCAATATTTGGCGCAAACCATATCAAGGCGGGGATTTTTAGACAACTTGAAGGCCGCAGGTCTCACAGTAGCTGCTGCCGAAGGGGTCTTATCCAGTCTGAACGCAAGCGCACAATCAGCCAGCGCATCGAGTCCTTCGCTATCCCCTTCCGGTACCTCTAGCGCCTCAACTCCTGCACCTGTCAGAACCTTCCAAGGCACTGGTGGCGCTTGTTTTGCTGAACAGTTGATTGCTTGTGGCGTTAAATACGTGTTTGGCAACTCAGCCAGTGAGGATGCACAGTTTTATGATGCGTTGGTCGATAGACCTCAGTTGAATTACATCTTGACCCCCCACGAGGGGCCTGGTGCAGCGATGGCAGCGGGATACATCAAGGCTTCACAGCAACCCGCGATTGTCATGCAAGCCGGCTCAGTGGGGCTCATGAATGCCATGGGACAAATCTTCAATGCTTATAAAGAACAAACCCCTTTGGTGGTTTATTCCTACCGTACAGACCAGTCTAAGCGAGCTGGGCGTGATGGTTTTGAAGAAATTGCCAATCAAGAGCAAGTGGTCCAACCTTTGACCAAGTATTCTTGGATGGCCAGAGGCTCATCCATGATTGCAGAGACCGTTCGGCATGCCTTTAAGTCCGCTTGGACTCCACCGCATGGACCGTCTTATCTCACATGGCATTCGGATTACACAGAAGAGAAGACGCGTACCGAAATCATTGACCAAAGTCATTTTGACACTCGCATGCGAGTGAGGCCCAATCCCAGCGAAATTGAAAAAGCAGCACAAATGCTTTTAGATGCAAAAATGCCTGTGCTGATTGTGGGTGACGAAGTTTATAAGGCCAAAGCTGTTGACAAGGTGGTGAGACTTGCAGAAATGCTTGGAATGCCAGTGACTCAAATGCGGCAAATTTGGGCGAATTTCCCAGAGTCCCATCCCCTTTGGGTTGGCAATGCGCCTGCTGGGACCTTGGCCTCAATCACTTGGCCTAAAAATTATGATTTGGCCATCAACATTGGTAACAAAATGCAGCACAGTGGTGTGGCACCCATGGTGGCGAGGAACGTAAAGTTCATTGACATGAGGATGGATTACCAAAACATGGGCAAGGTGATGTCGACCGATGTCCCATTGGTGGGCGATGTGGCATTGGGGTTGGAAGACTTGATCGCAGCGATCGAGCCCTTGATGAATAATCGACTCAAAGCAGCCGCAGCGCAACGCGCCACTGAGGTGCGACGCTACACGGAGAATGCCAGACGACTGTTGAGTGGCATTGTGAACAATCCTGAATGGAATCAGTCCCCCTTGATTGCCGATCGATTGACTTGGGAGATTGCTCAGTTTGCTGACCCCAACGCCATTGTTGTCCATGAGGCCGGCTCAGTGGCCATGCATTCATTTCAGTTCAATCCCTTGGGTGGGCGAGAGCTGTTTTACTATTACGGTGGTCATTTGGGTTCAGGCGTGGGGACCGCCGCGGGCGTCAAGTTGGCCAGGCCGCAGCAGCAAGTGATTTGTTTGGTGGGAGATGGCTCATTTTTGTTTGGCCCCCATGCGCTATGGAACATGGCCAGACTTGAGTTGCCAGTCATCACTGTTGTGTACAACAACCATGCCTATGCAGGCCCTCACTCAAGAACGGTTGCCAACGCGCCTTCGGGACGCATGATCGAGACAGGTCATTTTGTGGGCAGTTATTTGGGAAATCCTGACATGAACATGGCCTCCATTGCTCAAGGTTTTGGGGTACGTGCTGAGGTGGTCAAAAACCCCTTAGAGCTGCGCCAAGCATTGGCAAGGGCCAAAGCGGCAACACTGGAGGGCAAACCTTATTTGCTTGACGTGCAAGTTGCAAGACGAGGAGTGGGTTGGACGGATCAGCCCTGGGTTCCTTCGAGCAATACCATCAAGGCTGCTGCCCATTTAGCAAAGTGAGATTGAGTTGAGTTTCTATTCAGAGTTAGTCGTAGAGCGTTTCAATGGCTGGTGCTTTGCTTTGCTCGTGGGGTTGTCCTTGGGCTTATGCTTGAGCTTATGCTTGAGCGGTCCTGCATACGCTAGTGACGCTGATTTGGGACGGGATTTGTACCATGAATTGTGTGCGGGCTGCCACGGCAAAGACATGCTCAAACCCGGTTTGGCATTTGATTTGAAAACCTTTCCAACCCAGGACTATTCTCGTTTTGAGAAATCTGTTCTTAACGGCAAGGGCGCAGGCATGCCAGCTTGGAAGTCTCAACTCAATGTGGACGATATTCGACTCTTATGGGCTTATGTGCAAAGTGGTGGATAAACCCCTTTGCGGTCCCTTTTGAGTTCCTTTTGAATCAAGTAAAGACGATCGCCAACATGGCTGGGTCATCGACCAAATTAAGGGTCGCGTAAATGGCCCAGCGAAAGGCCAACTGAGAGCCCAACTCAATCCACTGCAAGTGAATTGCTTTGGCCTTTGAAGGAGTCGCGCTCAGTTGAGCATGTTCCTGCAAGCTCGGATCAGCGTCGGCCATGACCACCTCGACCACCTCCATGCACGGCATGACCGTTCCCGTAAAAGTGCGATCTGTAGTGGTAAGGATAATAGCCACCTGCATAAAAGAACGCTGGAGCTGCCATATAAAACGAGCTGTAGACCACAGGGTAGACACTGGCTTCAATGCCAGGGGGTAAGACGTAGAGGGGAGGGGCGACAGGAGTCTCGAGAGCAGAACCAAAGACTGGCCCACTAATGCTTTGTAAATTGGTGGGTACAGGCGTTGGTGTTGAGGTTTGGGCAGGCAAGGGTTCAGGCAGCACAGACACATTGGCTGTGCTTGGTGCAGGGTTTTGTTGTGCGTTCGAGGCAGCTTCCCCTGAAAGTGGGGCGACTCGGCTGGTCACCCAGACCCATGCGCCTGGGTCAAAGGGGAGGCGGCTCACAAAGCTTTGGCCATGGTAATCGAACGCTACATCGTACATAGCCTGGGGCGTGGTTAGCACAGGGGCAGCGCCTTGGTTGACATTAGAAGAGGGGTCAACGGAAGCGGGCAACGTTGAAATCACCACGGGGGTTACTTTCAATACTGGCAGTTTTTCAACATGAGTTGGGGCCGAAGTAAAGCGCTGATCAGTTTGAGCGCACCCCCACATCCCCAAGACCCATAAGCTCAGAAGGAGACGTATAAACAATGTACGCAAGGCTAAAAAATCAATTCGCATATCGTTTAAATTCAGAGGAGTTCATTCAAAATTCAACTGTAAATCAAATCACTGATTTTTAAAAGTCGGTACACGTTTATTTACAAAAGCATCCATGCCTTCCTTTTGATCCAATGTACCAAACAAGGCGTGAAAGAGTCTACGTTCGTACATGATGCCATCTGACAAGCTGCTCTCAAACGATCGGTTCACAGACTCTTTGGCCGCCATGACCGCCAATTGAGCGTAGCCACAGATGGTGCTGGCCGCTTGAAGGCATTCGGGCATGAGTTGCTCAAGCGGGACCACTCGGCTCACCAATCCAGCTTGCTCAGCCTCTGGGGCCTTCATCATGCGAGCTGTCAACACCATGTCCATGGCTTTGGATTTACCCACAGCTCTGGGTAAGCGTTGTGTACCGCCTGCGCCGGGGATGATGCCCAGTTTGATCTCGGGTTGTCCAAACACGGCATTGTCTGCAGCGATGATGAAATCACACATCATGGCCAATTCACAACCACCCCCAAGCGCAAAGCCGCTCACTGCTGCAATAACGGGTTTTCTCACCTGTCGAATTGTTTCCCAGTTTTTGGTGACAAAATCCGTTTTATAAACTTGGGCAAAATCAAAGTGGGCCATGGAGGGAATATCAGCACCCGCAGCGAAAGCTTTCTCATTGCCAGTGATGATCATGCAGCCAATGCGCTCATCGGCGTCAAAGGCGAGCAAAGCGTGACCCAACTCATTCATCAGCTCGGGGTTGAGTGCATTGAGTTGTTTGGGGCGGTTTAAGGTCACGATACCAATTTTTTCGTCGTGAACACTCACTATGATCGTGTTGTAATCCATGGGACTCCTTGGGCTAAAGAATAAATAAAAAAAGGGTTCAAGTTGGCTGCGACTGCCATGATTTTGGCTCAGTGGCCAAGAATTTTTTCAATCACTGTAACCAAGCTTTAAGCTCGGGCATCGATTGAGGGGTCAATCGATAAGTCTTGATCTCGTCCATGCCTTTGAGTGAGAGTTTAAGTTTAAGAATTTTTTTATCTCGCGCAATCAGCGCGATGACACTCTTGTCTTGGCCCACATACTGTGGCCATTCTTCTAGTTTATACAACCTCCAAGATTGGCTCGTCTCAGATCGTTTGGCAGGCACCTCAATGCCAAGCCATTCATCTTGTGGGCAAAAACCTGCTTTTTCAGCCAATCCCCCAGCCAAGACTTGTTTAACGGTGATGATGTTGTTGGTCTCTTGAATACGCAGTCCCAAGCGCTGGGCCCACTGCGCGGGTTCGAGTCGAGCTTGAACACCATGACGCTCCAAGAGAGAAACCACAGGCAAATCTTCAGTGCCGTGAACCCAAGATTGAATCTCTGTTGACCAATCCCGGGAGGTAAGCTCTTTGAGGACCGAGAGCAAGTCTTCTTCGCTCATGCCCGTGTGTTGGCATTTTTCCCACAGCGTGCGCATTACCGAGTCAAGGTTGGCACTCAAGGGTCTGGGCTTACTCAGTGTTTTGACGTTGGAGGGCTTTGACTCAAGTTGAGTCGAACGTTCGCGAGTGTTTTTGGAGGGTGTTGATTGATTCGAGCTCTTGATTGAAATTGACTCCGACGTCACTCCCTGCCGCAGGCTCAGGTCCAGGCACAAAGCAATCAATGCGCCTTTCGTGTAGTAACTCACTGTCGTGTTGGCCGTACTGGGCTGGGGGCGGTAGTATTTCGTCCAGGCTTCAAAGCTTGCTTGTGCGGCGGAGTGCTTTAAACGTCCTGGTGTTTGTAGGACTTGGTTGAGGGTCTTGGTGAGAAGTTTGAGGTAATCTGTGACTTCGATCAAACCTGAGCGAACCAACACCAAGTCATCGTAATAACTGGTGAAGCCTTCAAAGAACCACAGCATTTTTGTGTAATTCTCTTGGTTCAGATCGAGTTTCAAAAACTCAGTGGGCTTTAAGCGTTTGATGTTCCAGGTGTGAAAATATTCGTGCGAAAAAAGACCTAATAGTTGAATGTAGCCATCTCCCATGCCAGTTTGGCCTAGTCGAGGAAGGTCTTGTCGATTCGCAATCAAAGCCGTGCTATTTTGGTGCTCTAGTCCACCGTAGCCTTCACCCACTGCCCACAAAATAAACAAATATTCATCAATGACGGGCTTGGAGTGAGGGTGCCAAAACTCGATTTGATATTGGCAAATTCTTTGCACGTCCTTCAAAAGTCTTTCACCATCAAAGGTACTGCTCGCACCAGCCACCACCACTCGGTGACGCACACCGTGACTGATAAATTGCCCTTGCCAGAATTCACCCATCTCAACGGGGCAGTCAATGAGGTGCTCGTAGTCTCTTGCTTGAAAGAGTCCAAAGCCGTGACGATCTTCTTTGATCATCGGTAAGGAAGTCGCCAAACGCCAAGAACGGTTGAAGGTGGGGGCGTGGACCCTTACTGTCAAAGGTTCAGGGTTAAAGTCTTTGTTGTTGGGCTCACCCAAGACTTTTAAGAAAACAGAGCTGCCGTTGAAAAAACCACGATCCAAATCCAGCCATGCTGTTCTTACCGACGCATCGTGGGCGTAGACGTGGTACTGGATCTGAAGCATCGAGCCTGGTTTAGAGGTAACCTGCCAAGTGTTTTTATTGAGCTGCTCGATCTTTTGAGTACGCTTATTTTGGGTCGCTTTGATGTCCAAGAGGTCTTTGGAGAATTCACGCACCAAATAGCTCCCCGGGATCCACACGGGTAACTCTAGCCTTTGATTTGCAAGGGGCTCCTGAATCGATAGGACCACACGGATCACGTGCGCATGCGCTTGATCAAGATGGATGTCGTAATGCACTTGAGCGTTGCGCTCGGAGTGGGGGTGAGGTGCTTTTTTCAAGTTCTTCATGCTAATACTTCATGAGCAAAGAGGCTGGGTTATCGATCAAGTCGCCGCTGCTGCCAAAAAGCAAGACAAACTTGACACCACGGTCAATCGAAATCTGAGCGTGAGCCACTGCTTGAGCCCAGCGCTTGGGTAATAGTTTCTGTCCACCCCGTAGGCCACAATCAGCAGCAAACCCAACAAGGGCAGTCCTGCAAAAGCAGGCATGACCACAGCCACCCATGAGATGAGGGGGAGAGTCACGCCCCACAAAAGGTGAAGACGGTTGTGCTCCATGTTGGCTTTAAAAACGACGCCCCAATGAATACCCCCCAAAAAAGACGTCACACTCGCTCCATAGGCTGTGAGTGCAATAGAGACAAACGGGTGGAGTTGATCATCCACGAGCCACAATAAAAGCGACAAGAGAATAAAGGGGATCAAGCCCGCATAAGACAATCGATTGATCAGAGTCTCACGCTCCGAGAGTTGGCCAGGCGTTGGAGCAAGGTTGGGGGGATGAGGCTCTCCGCTCTCGTAGGACGGATCAACCTTCTCTTGGGTTCGATCGGAGGGGGTAGTTGATGGTTGGGTCATGGTTTTGCGTTAAGCCAAGGAACAAAGACACTTGAGGGTCGTTGTTTTAGAACTTTCCCTCGGTGAGCAAGCGCTCGATTTGATTGGCATTGATCGCACCTGGAACTCGGGTGCCATCGAGCGTGATGAGGGTTGGCGTTCCATTGATTTTATGTTTTCGTCCAAACTCAACAATGCGTTGCAAGGCCTGAGTGTCACAGTTCCCACTCAAGCTGCTGCTTGCATTGGGTAGGCTTTCTTTTTGCATCCAATCTGTCCAGCTCTTACCTTTATCTTTGGAGCACCAAATTGTTTTGGCTTTCGCTATGGAATCTTGGCCCAAGACGGGATACAGAAACAGGTGAATCGTTAAGTTATCGATTTTTTGTAAATCTTTTTCAAATCGTTTGCAGTATCCGCAGTTGGGATCCTCGAAAATAGCCAATTGTCGTTTGCCACTGCCATGAACCAACGTGATAGAGTCTTTGAAGGGTAGCCCCTGAAAATCCACAGCGGTTAACTTGTCAACCCGCTCTTCGGTGATATTTCTTCGAGTTTTGGTGTCAATCAAGCTGCCTTGAATCAAGAAGTTGCCTTCAGCATCGGAGTAATAAATTTCATCGCCCTCAACCCGAACTTCAAATAACCCTGTCATTGGAGCGCGTGTGACCTCCTCGATTTTGGGGAATTGAGGGATACGCTCCATCAAATTTTTTCGAATCTGTGCCTCTTGTCCCTGAGCTTGGGCGGCCTGGGCCCAGCTGCAAATCACGAGCCCTAGACCCAGGGTTAGGACCAAGAGCGGGGACTTGATCAATGTTGAAACCCAAGACCGAGTCCCAGCGCTTGGCTGCGATGCACTCAGTTGACGTTGGATAGGGCGGCTTGCAGCAATCAATTCAAGTGTGGAGTTCATGGTTTGAATGTGTTGGGGGTGGCTTAGAAGTACAGCAAAAAAGGTCGTTTGATTCAAGGTTCAATCAATGACAAGGTGAGGAATTCAAAAGGTTTTTAAAAAAGCATTGAACAGGGTCTAATTCAGACAAACTTGTTCAATGCATCAGCTCAAAAGGATTGTCGTTTCCACTGGCTTTGTCGATGAGAAAGTTCTTCAATTGCGGCCAACGCTCTAAGCTTGCAAAGCCCCAGTTGCGAAGAGTTGCCAACGCAGCATTGGGGTGTGCAAATAGACGTTGAAGACCATCGCACGCTATGGCGACGGGTGCAAGTGCATTTTTACGTTCACGCTCATAGCGTCTGAGCAATTGGTTATCGTTCAGGCCACGCCAAAAGGCGTGGTCTTGACGATGCTGGAGTAGCTCAATGAGGCATCTCGCATCGCCCAAACCGGTGTTCAGTCCCATCCCCGCTAAGGGGTGAATTCGGTGGGCTGCATCCCCCATCAAGGCCCAAGCTTGCTTGGCATTGAAGTGACCAGTCCAATGCTCGGCTTGTTCCAGGCTTAATGGCCAGGTCTGGCCTGGGGTGAGGACTTTGAGTTCCCCCAATTGGTGCTGACTCGCTTGGGTCAACATCTCGCTAAGCTTAGTGGGCTCCATGTTTTGAAGTCGTTGGGCTTTGGTTGAGCTCATGGACCAGATGAGTGAGAGATGATGCTTGTCTGCACTCGCCAAAGGCAAGAGGGCCAATACCTCCGCGCCGTCCGGGCCTTGGAGGAACCATTGATAGGCAATATGGTTGTGGTGGTGCTCGCATTCAACTAAAGCACTGAGGGCCATCTGGCCATAAGGTTTTTGCGTAAATTCAACGCCAAGATCCCGCCGTGTTTGGCTCTGACGACCTTCTGCGATGAGTGTTAAAGGCGCTTGCTGTGCGATTGAGCCTGGGCCCAAGTCGGAGTCTTGAAGCCAGTGCAAAGAGGATAGACGCTGGGTTGCATTGTTGAGCTCTTTCTCTATTGCTTTTGCAGGCACTATCCAGGCCAAGGGGGTGGCATGGGGTGTTTGAAAATTGAGCTCTGTGCCTTGGTCACCCCAAACTTTGAGGCCCAACAGGGGGCAAATCCATTGAGGCGCAGGCCAGCCTTCTATATTCTCCAAAAAAGCCTTGGACGAGGGATTGATGGCGTAATGACGGTTGTCCGGCGAATTGCTTGGGTCTTCGAGGCTCAAATGGCCAAGGCTCTTGGGTAAAGGGATTCCCACCCTTAAGCGCATTCTTGCTAGTCCCAAGGCCACACTCAGCCCCACGGGGCCGTGTCCTTTGATCAAAACATCGATTGAACTGCTCATATTCAGCATTGTAGGGCGTAGCGCTCAGATTTGGGGCGTGAGGCGCTACGGGGCTCAATCCGAGGCTGTGTTTGATCTGAAATTTGCCAATTTGAGATCTTCATTGGGTTGGGGGCATGGGATGAGGCCCAGAATGATGTATTTTTAAGGCCTAAAAGGGGGGTGGTGGGTATAAGGACTCCAGGGGTTGGTTTTGGAGGGATTTGTACTCAAATTACAATCGCTCATTGTTGCTTACTTAACCCAAGGGTTGAGCGGGCTTTGGGGTTTGCAGTCTAAGCATCAAGTTGAAGGATCGATATGAGTTTGAAATGTGGCATTGTGGGGTTGCCCAATGTGGGTAAATCCACGCTTTTTAACGCGTTGACCAAAGCGGGCATTGCCGCAGAAAATTATCCGTTTTGTACCATCGAGCCCAACGTAGGGATCGTGGAGGTTCCAGACCCTAGGTTACAAAATTTGGCAAAACTGATAGAGCCAGAAAAAATCGTTTGCGCCATTGTTGAGTTTGTGGACATTGCCGGACTGGTGGCCGGGGCGAGCCAAGGAGAGGGTCTAGGCAATCAGTTCTTAGCTCATATTAGAGAGACCGATGCGATTGTGAATGTGGTGAGGTGTTTTGAAGATGAGAATGTGATTCACGTCGCCGGTAAAGTTGATCCCATCTCAGACATTGAAGTGATTCAAACCGAACTGTGTCTGGCAGATTTGTCCACCGTAGAGAAAAGTATTCAGCGCTACACCAAGGCCACCAAGTCAGGCACCGACAAAGAGGCTGTCAAAATTTTGGCTGTTTTGCAGCGCTGCCAAGCGGTGTTGAACGAAGCAAAACCCGTTCGATCCCTCACTTGGAGTGATGAGGAGTTGGTCTTACTCAAACCGTTTTGTTTGATCACTGCTAAAAAAGCCATGTTTGTTGCCAATGTGAGCGAAGATGGTTTTGAGGGGAACCCCTTACTGGACAAACTCACGGCCTATGCCACCAGTCAGAGTGCCCCGGTTGTTGCCATTTGCGCCAAGATGGAAGCTGAGATGGCCGACATGACCGATGAAGATCGCATGATGTTTTTGGAGGAGATGGGGCAAGAAGAACCTGGTCTGAACCGGCTCATTCGTTCGGCCTTTAAGCTCTTGGGCTTACAAACTTATTTCACTGCAGGCGTGAAAGAGGTGCGAGCTTGGACTATTCGCATCGGTGACACCGCACCCCAAGCAGCGGGAGTAATCCATGGTGACTTTGAGCGCGGCTTTATTCGCGCACAAACTATAGCCTATGAGGACTTCATCACTTATAAGGGCGAGCAAGGCGCCAAGGAGGCCGGCAAAATGCGCTCCGAGGGCAAAGAGTATGTGGTCAAGGACGGCGATGTGATGAACTTTTTGTTCAACGTTTGAGCATAAACCCAGTGTTCTAAAAGAACCCTGGGTTATTGAGCTGATGGTTAGTTCACGAGGCAACACCGTACTACCTTTCTCAATTGAATATTTTTTTAGCTCCGTGAAAGTACCTTAAGTTTGGATACAATACTGCTATAAATTTAAGCACATAGGGGCCCCTTTTCGCTGGCCCTTGGTGTGTTTCACCTCTGAGAGCTCAATTGGCTCTCAACTTTTTTTATATCTCCATAGTCCGTCTGCTGTACTTTGGTTTGCGTGGTTTTTTGAATCAAGATTTCATTTCATGAAAATCGGACCCTATCGTCTGCCCAACCGTGTATTTGTGGCCCCCATGGCCGGGGTCACAGATCGTCCCTTTCGTGCCTTATGTAGACAACTAGGGGCGGGATATGCGGTGAGTGAGATGGTGACCTCAAGGCGAGAGCTGTGGAAATCTCTGAAGACCTCGCGCCGAACGGATCACACGGGCGAAGAGGGTCCCATCGCTGTACAAATCGCTGGGACTGATGCCGTGGAGATGGCTCAAGCGGCTCTTTATAACATTGAGCGGGGTGCGCAAATCATTGATATCAACATGGGCTGCCCTGCCAAGAAGGTGTGCGATAAATGGGCTGGTTCTGCACTCATGCGTGACGAGCCCACTGCAAGTGCCATCATGGCTGAGGTGGTTCGTGTGTGTGAGCCCTTGGGTGTGCCCGTTACCTTGAAGATGCGCACGGGTTGGTGTGCGCAGACACAAAACGCGGTGACCTTGGCCAAGATTGCACAAGACACGGGCATACAAATGCTCACCGTGCACGGGCGCACACGCGAACAGCGTTTCTTGGGAAACGCGCATTACGACATCATCCAAGCGGTGAAAGCACAGGTGAGTATTCCTGTGGTGGCCAATGGTGATATTGATTCTCCTGAAAAAGCCCGTTGGGTGCTGGAGATCACAGGCGCTGATGCCGTCATGGTTGGGCGAGCAGCGCAAGGGCGTCCATGGATTTTTCGTGAAATCGATCACTTCTTGACGCATGGGGCTGAGCTTTCTCCTCCCTTGATATCAGAAGTGAAGGATTGGCTCATGGCGCATTTGCAGTCCCATTACCAACTCTATGGTGATGAGATGGGGGTCAGGTCTGCACGCAAACATGTTGGCTGGTATGTCAAAGCGTTAAAGAATGAGGAGCTGTTTCGTCGCAGCTTTAATCAAATTGAATGCCCTCAGAAGCAAATGACAAGTCTGGGGTTATATTTGGATGAATTGTCTTGTGAGACGCCTTATTGGCCAACTCACAACACCAATGTTGAGATGAATCAATTGCAATGAGTAAAAAAAATATACAAGACGCCGTGCGAGTGAGCATGGAGGGATACTTCAAAGATTTGCGGGGCACTGAGCCCGATAATTTGCACGAAATGCTAGTGACCGTGGTGGAAAAGCCCCTGTTAGAGATTGTCATGCGACAAGCCCAAGGCAATCAATCCAAAGCTGCAGTGTGGTTGGGTTTGAATCGAAACACTTTGCGCAAAAAACTAGTCAACCACAAGTTGGTCTGAACTGCGGGTGATTTTTGTCTAATTTTGTTTAATTTTGTTTTTTGTGAAGTCACTTTTGATGAGGCTTCCTTTTTGCCCATAGTTATGGGCTGATGATCAATATTGCCGACATTTGTCGCCAACTTTTTAACTGAGAAAGTCAAGCATGCATGCATTGTTGTCGGTGTCCGATAAAACCGGACTGATTGAGTTGGCCCAGTCCCTTCACCTTGCTGGCGTGAAGCTCATCTCCACTGGAGGGAGTGCTGCTTTGATTGCCCAGCATGGACTGCCTGTGATCGAAATCTCCGATTGGACGGGTAGCCCCGAGATGTTGGACGGTCGAGTGAAGACCTTGCACCCCAAAGTGCATGCGGGTCTATTGGCTCGTCAAGACTTGCCTGAGCATGTGAGCACTCTTGCACTTCACGGGATGAAAGCCATTGATATTTTGGTGGTCAATCTTTATCCATTTGAGCAAACAGTGGCCAAAGAGGGTTGCACCCTTGAAGAAGCCATTGAACAAATCGACATCGGCGGGCCCGCCATGGTGCGCTCAGGCGCTAAAAACTGGAAGGATGTGGCCGTTTTGACCGACCCATCTCAATACGCATCTTTTTTGGAGGAGTTTGCCAAGTCCTCTAAAGTCAGCAAAGAGACCAAGTTCAAATTGGCGCAAGCTGCATTTAATCGAATCAGTCAATACGACGGGGCTATTTCGCAGTACTTATCAGCTCAGTCCTTGAACGCAGAGCCGGCTCTGTTTCCGGAACAATGGAACGCTCAGTTTGTGAAGTTGCAAGACATGCGCTATGGTGAAAATCCGCACCAATCGGGCGCCTTTTATCGAGAGCTCAATCCTGCCAAAGGTACATTGGCCACGGCACGTCAACTTCAAGGCAAGGCCTTGTCCTATAACAATATTGCCGATGCTGATGCGGCCCTAGAGTGCGTTAAAAGTTTCTCAGAGGCGAGCTGCTGCGTGATTGTCAAACATGCGAACCCTTGCGGCGTGGGTGTTGCTCTAACGAGCTTGGGGGCCTATGAAAAAGCCTTTAAAACCGATCCGACCTCTGCTTTTGGTGGAATCATTGCGTTTAACCGTGAGGTTGATGCCGACACTGCCAAGGCCTTGGTGCAGCAATTCATGGA